>CAZCAV010000016.1:0-41674 GCA_964496795.1 uncultured Oscillospiraceae bacterium | reverse complement strand
CAGTGATAAATAGCGTTCCCTGGGCGACACGAACGCCCAGCCTACCGCTTAGGAGGCGACCGCTCTATCCTGCTGAGCTACGGGAACAAGTATGAAATTGTGAGGCTCAACACCTTCGCGTTTTCGGCTTCGCAGCTTGTGCAAGCCGCAGCAATCGATATTCCGCAGCGCGCGGCTTACAGCGGCAACACCTATGCACCGCTGCCGGGCTTTGCCATTTCGGGCACGCTTGTCAATGTATGGGGCCCGCTGCTAAAGGAGATGGACGCGGATGCTATGGTGCAGCACACGCTGCAAGATAAGACGGCAAACATCGTGCGCTTTGGCGAGTGACCGGGAGGACGCAGATAGGAACGGAGGCAACAAAATGAGGCGCATACCGGGCGCTTGCTCGGCGATTCCCCCTCGGAAAAGGCCGCTATCTCCTTGCAATGGAATGACGCCATCTTAATCCGAAATAATAGATAAGGCACAACGGAATGGCAGTGGCGGGTGAAATGACGCAGCTCCAGTAAACGCCCGTGACGCCCATGATCGGCTCGAGTATAAAGGCGCAGCCCGCGCGGACGATGCCCAACGCCGTAACGCCATTGAGCAAAACAAACCTGGTGTCGCCTGCGCCGGTGGCAAGGCCGTGGATAACGGGGAAGACAATATAAAACAACTGCCCCAGTATCTCTATGCGCAGATTTCGTACGCCCGCTTCCCGAATAACCGGGTCATTTGTAAACAGGCCAACAAAAAACGGCGCGAAAATTTCGATCAACACTATTAGCGCGACCGAAATTGCAAGATTGATTAGCAGCGCTTGCCCAACAACCTTCTTTACGCGGTCATACAGCTCAGCGCCGAGGCATTGTGCTGACATTGTGGCCGTCGCCGTCAGCATCGATGTTGCCGTAACGATGCAAAGATCCTTGATGCGCGTGGCGATGCCGCTTGCGGCCGATATCTCCACGCCGTAGCGATTGATCAAGACGGTCACGAGAGTGAACGATATGCCGCTCAGGCAGAATTGCAGCGCACAGGGCAGCCCGATCTTCAGCATGGCGGCGCATTTATCGCGATAAAAGCGGAGCTTACGCAGCGCGATCCCGAATATATCCTTATGCCGCAGGATATATGTGAGCGCCGCGATGCAGGCAGCAGCCTGTGCCGCCACAGTGGCGATAGCCGCGCCGACCTCGCCCATGCCAAGCACCGCTACAAACAATAGATCACAAACTACATTGGCGGCTGTCGCGCACGCGATAAACAGCAGCGGCATGCGGGAATTTCCCTGTGCGCGCACAATGGCGCTCAGGCCGTTGTAGCATACGATAAACAGGGTGCCAAGCCCGCATATCCGCATATAGCGCACGGCCTCGGTCAAAGCCGGCGCGTTCATGGCGCGCATAAGGGGACGCGCGATCGAGAATAAAAGTATGCTCAGCGCCAATCCGATGATAAAGTGCATCGTCACCGTAGTCTGGACAGCCTGCAGGCGGTTTTCATCGTCGCCCGCACCGAAATACTGCCCGATCAGCGTATTGCTGCCGGAGGACATGCCAACGGCAAGAAATGAAATCAGCGTCATGATCTGACCGCCGTTCGTGATCCCGGACAATGCGGCGCCGCTGCCGAAGCGGCCGACGATTATCATGTCCACAATGCTGTACAGCCCTTGCAGCAGGCTTGCGAGCATGACCGGCGCAGCAAACGAAAGCAGCTGCCTGCCCACCGGCCCGCGGGTCAAATCGTTCAAATGTTTAACCTTTGTATCCATCCGTTCCCTATCTGTTTGCTGAGCAACCTATGATTTTAGCAACGAGTTCTGCGCCGAATAGGCACAGAACTCGCTGCATGCTCTGGATATATAACGCTTGCTTAGTCCTTGCGAACCTTTTCGGACGCGCCGTAATAGTACGTTCTGTGATCCGGCACGCCGGGGTCCTTGAAGCTCTTAACCTTCTCGATCAACGCGTCGGTGGAGGTAGCGCGGGCGCAATCCTGCAGCATGACGCGAATGACGGCTTCCGTCACGATCTCGTCCAGGTTCTCATGGTAGCCTTCCTTCTGGGTCTGTACGCACACATAGGAAGCATCGACCGGCACGATCGGGTTGATCCAGTAATCCTGTGCGACCAAGCAGGAGGTATATACAACGGAGTTTTGCGCAAAACCGCAGAAAACTGCCGTGGTGCAGCCGAGCACACGCATGAGCTGGTCGAGGCCGGAGCAGGTGAAGGGATGGACATGCCAGTTGTAGATGATGTAATCCGTCTCCTCGTTATAGCCCATCTCAGGCATAACCTCGCAGCCCTTGCGCGTGAACTCGTCCGTTACCGGGTTGTACATTTTGGCTTGGGGGAAAGCGGCATTCTGCTCTTTGGGCAGATCGCCGTAAGAGGGCATGTACGGCAACGGCTTCGGAATAGCATTGCAGAAAATGACAGGCAGACCCGCTTGGCGGAATGCGTCTGCGAGGCGGCGGCAGTTATCTACCATACCGCAGTCACGGATACCGCCCGCGGCATGAGGGCCCCAGTTGGGGATGAACATGCCTTCGCCGGCCAGGCCGCGCTGCATATGGTTCAATATCAGTGCCGGACGGCCGACGATGTCAAAGTTCGCGTGATCCTTACGAAGATACTTCAAAGAAGGGTGTTCTTTTCTGGCTTCGCTCATAAATAATTCCTCCATAGTTTCATTTGATTATATTAAACGGATGTACCGTTCAATACGGAATACTCGTGCTAAGACGGCTCCTGTCAGCGGTTTATGCCATATCGACGGCACTCGTCTATCACGGCCCATATTTTTCCGCCGGGCTGCCGCTCCCTAATACTGCGCATGAATATCGAAGCGCCGTAGAGCACATAGCCGCCGTCTGCGGCATAAGCATCGATGCAGCGCCGCACCTCCGCGCGGATCTGTTCCTCGGGCGCGCCCTCGAGATCCACTACGCCCTGCACATCCAAGCCGCCCATCAGTCCTGCGCGCCCCAGCGTCTTCTTTTTCATGGCGGGGATATCGTGAAAGGGCTGTACGGGGTCAAAAGCGGTGATCCCAAGCTCCAGAAAATCATCCAGCAGGCTCTCCATCTTTCCGCAGCAGTGCAGCCTGAACATCATTCCGTTTGCGTGGGTGGCATCCACAATGCGCTTGAGCTGCGGCTTGAACACCGTGCGAAACAGGCTCTGGGACATAAACAGTCCAAGCTTATGGGAATAATCGTCCATATAGGTATAGTAATCCGGCTTATAGTACCTGCCAACCAGCTCGATCTGGCGGATCTTGTGGTCTGCTATCGCGCCGGCGAGCTCCGCACAGGCCTCCGGCTCCTCCATGAGCGCGATCATGGTCTGCTCAAAGCCCATCAATGCGTGCATGCGCTCGAACATTCCCTTGGAGCTGAAGGTGTCTATCACATATTCTCCACGATCGATTCGCGTCTCAACCGCTGCCGCCGATCGCCTCCAGTCATAGTCCGAAAACTGGCCGTAATCGGGAAATCGCACTTGCTTTTTCCATTCGGTCACATCCGTCAGTACGGGCGGGACGCCAAAGGTCGGCGTAAACGCGCCATCGGCGCTTTGGGTCGGGGTCTGGTGTACGCCGAAGCCATCCAGCCCCGCCTGCGGGATCCCGTCGATGATCGGCGGACTTTCCAGCATCAGATCCGGCGGCGTGAGCTGAAAAGCATCGAAAAAGCAAGGTACAAACTCTGTCTTCTCTCCACGCAGCGCCGTCAGCGCGTTTTCCCTTCTGTTCACAGCATATCTCTCTTTCACATAGCATAGCATGGAGGGCCGCGATCCAAGGGCGACGCCTTCCCGCATTGCAGACTTATCTCATTTATGTGAGACTGGGAAGCCAGGTCGCAATGGTCGGGAAGAGTATCAGCAGAATGATCACTACCAGCTCTGCCAGCAGGAACGGCACAACGCCCTTGAATATCATCCCGACCGGCTTCTTGGTAAACCCACTCAGTGCAAACACGATCATACCCATGGGCGGCGTCATCATGCCGACCGACATGACGACTACGATCATCACGCCAAACCAAAGCAGGTCGAAGCCGACTGCCTTGACGATGGGATACAGTATCGGCACGGTCAGCATGATCATCGGGAACTCCGGCAGGAAGCAGCCGAGGAGCAGATACAGAATGATGATGGCGATGATGATGACGATGTTGGGAAGCTGCATCCCCGCAACCAACATACCCAGCTTGGCCGGCAGGCCGCTGTATGTAATGGCGGCGCTGAAGATATAGGTGCCGGCCATTTGCAGCATGATCATGCCCATCAGGTTTGAGGTTTCTTTCAGGCTCTTGAAAAACTTCTGCTTGGTAAGCTGTTTGGTGACGATCGTGATGATGAGCGCGCCGAACGCGCCGACCGCACCCGCTTCTGTGGCCGTAAAAAAGCCCGCATAGATGCCGACCATCACCAGCACGAACAGTATTAGGATCGGCATGATGTGCTTTAGCGACCCGAAACGATCCTTTAGGCTGGCCTTCTGCTTGAGCGCAGGGCCAAGGTCTTTGTCCCTGCGGCAAATGATAAAGATGGCCGCAAAGAATACAGCGATAGTAATGACACCGGGCACGATGCCGGCCACAAACAGCCTGCCGATGGACTGCTCGGTCAAAAGGCCATAGATGATAAATGCGGTGCTCGGGGGGATCAGTATGCCCAGCGGGGAAGCCGCGGCGATACTGCCGCAGGAAAGCTTGTCCTTGTAGTGTACGGCCTCCATCTCCGGCAGGGCAACCTTACTCATAACGATCGCGCCGGTAAGCTGCGAACCGGTGATCGCTCCAAGCAGACCCGTGGCCAGCACGGTGGCATACGCCAGACCGCCGCGATGGTGGCCCAGCCATTTGTGCATGGATTTATAAAGGTTCGCGCCAATATCCGTTTCCGATATCACGCAGCCCATCAGCACAAACATAGGCATGACCGACAGCGCGTAGCTTGCGATATTGTTGAAGCTGGCCGTAAACAGCATGGCCCAGGCCTGATCGAAACCGCGCATCAACAGCAGTCCGAGCAATCCGGCAAAAGCCATCGCCAGCCCGACCCACATACGCATAGCCAACAGCACGAACAGTACGACGATGCAAAGGACGCCTATCAATTCTCTGCTCATACAGTTTCCTCCTTTTTCTCGCCGTCCTTATTCATGTCCCGAAGCTTGAGTATAGCCTCAAAGAACAATGCAACGATGGCAATGCACATGGCATACATGCCTAATGCGTATAAAAGGTAAAATGGCGCTTTCATGACGCTGAGGGAAGAAAAGGTCAGATGCTCGTTAAACGCTTGCACCGCTTCCACGGTCGCTCTCGTGCCGATCAGGAGCGTTACAACAAACGACAGCACCTGTGTGAACATGCGGAATGCAACCTGCAGCCAATTCGGGAGCTTCGAGGTTACTATGTCGATCTGAATATGCGCATCATTCATCGCAGTGGAGGCAGCCGCTAACAGGATTACCGCCATCAGCATCTGGGAATACTCCATAACGCCCAGAATGGGGCTGCTGAATATCCAGCGCATCAGGATATCCGCCACCGTCAGCAGCATGATCAACACAACGCCTACCATTACGAGAAAGCGCGCGCCCTTGGCAATTGCCTTCGCAAATTTAATGAAACCTCGCACGGTCATCACCCCTTTTGTTTGTATGAACCGTACTGCCCGCCTGAAGCTGCTGCACAGTCCGGTTTGCTTGATGAAAGGGGAGGCGCCGCCGCAGATTGCTAAGCTGCGCCTCCGCTTCATTTCTCAGAACACTGTAAAGATGGGATCAGCCTTCGGCGATCAAGGCCTGCGCGCGGTCAAAGATGGCCTGCGAAGCAATGCCCTTACCGGCCAAGTTGTCGATGCACTCCTGCTGGATGGTCTTGGCTTGCTCTGCAAAGGCCGCGACCTGCTCGTCGGTAAGCACTATAAACTGGCATCCCATGCCCGTGAGCGCTTCGGCATAGCTGGTCAGCTCGTTGGTTTCGACTTGCTGCGCACGCACCATGAACTCATCCCAACCTTCCGTAACGATAGCCTGGAGGTCGGCGGGAAGCTTGTTGAAGGACTCCTCGTTCATGATCATGAGGGAAGTGCCGCGGCTCAAGCCCGATGTGCCGAAACGGACGCAGGTCTTCAGCAGCTCGCCGCAGCCGGTCACGCGGAAGAAGCCCGCATGCTGGATGCAGCCGTCGATCACACCGCTGTCAAGGCTAGTATACGCATCGCCCGTGTTGATGGCAACCGGCGCAGCACCGATCTTGTCCAGAAACTTGGTAAGCCACGGATCAGAGATACCAACCTTCATGCCCTTCATATCCTCAATGGATGTGATGTTGGCATTCTCTTTGGTCATGTAGAGATCGGTACCGCCGTTGAACCATGCGCCCAGGCTCTTGAGCCCGTACTGGCTGAATTCACCATCGATTTCGGGGAATTCTGCGCGGAGCTGCTGGTAGATGTCGAACGCCTGCTGCTCGCTCTTGTAGCCGATGAACGGCAGCACGAGAAGCTGCGAGTTGATGGGTGTGTAGTCGAAGGCTACATTCGCCGGCATAAAGGCGATGTCTGCAAGGCCGTTCTGTACGCCCTTGAAGATGTCCGGGATGGCCAGCAGCGTGGCGGAATCGAATATGGTGTACTTCAGGCGGCCGCCGCTCTTCTCCTCCATGGAGGCGCAAAGCTCCTTTACCACCTTGGTGGTCGCGCCTTCGGAGGGCCAGGTCAGGCTGATGACCAGCTCGTAGACCTTGCCGTCATCAACGGGCACTTCCGCCGGGGCTTCTTCGGCTGCCGGAGCTTCTTCGGCAGCAGGGGCCTCCGCCACGGGGGCAGGTGCTTCGGTTGCGGGCTTCGCGCAACCGAACATCGTCATGCTGGCAACGACAAAGATGAGCGCGAGTCCAAATGCAATCAGTTTTCTCATGGTAATGATCTCCCTTTCTTTTTTTTGAGGTATTATTCTTTATTCTTTGCTTCCGTTTTATCTATAAAAACACATCTAAACATATACAGCTTTGCATGTGCGCATCTTGGGTGAGCGCGGAGGGAAGGCTTTTCCCCTTTGCCTTTGCGTTTGTAAACCGCTTCAAACCGTGGTAAAATGATTTGTCAAGCTATTGCGCTGCGGGCGCATTGGAGGGAAAGCACATGACGCTTAAACAAATCGAGTATTTTCTGGCTTTTGCTGCCTGCGGCAACCTTACGGTAGCCGCGGACAAGTGCTTGACTGTTCAGCCGAACCTGTCGCGCCAGATCGATAAGCTCGAGGACGAGCTGGGCAAAAAACTGTTCATGCGCGTCGATGGCAGGCTCGTGTTGACGGAGGCGGGGCTGCTCTTTGAGCAGCAGGGCAATAAGCTCATGGATTGCTATAACGAGCTTCTCGCTTCGATGTCTGCCCTGACCGGCACGACGGACATCACGTTTGGCTATGTCACCAGCATCAGCGCCGTCAGCGCTTTGATGGACTATGTCGGCGACAGCTTCCTTGGTTACAGCATCAAGTGGGTGCACGGCACCGGCAACCTGCTTTTCGATGTCGGCGCATTGGACATTTGCTTTGCTTTTGACTCCGTCAGCGAGCCGACCGACCGCTACATCAAGCTGTTCGACATCCCTGTGCGCGCCATCGTTCCCCGCTCGCTGATGCCTGCATGCAAGGTTCTGTCCGCTTCGGTCTTTGAACAATATGCCGTGATGCTCCCCTACGGCCAAATCATTGAGCAATGCCTCGACTATTTCCGCCGCAACAACCTGAATGTGGATGTTGTCGGCTTTCCGTCTATCGTGTTCGAGATCGGCACCTATCTGCAGCGTTTGGAACGCGAAAGGCGCTTCGGTTTCATCCCGGTGGACAATAACAACAACCTGTACGATGCAAACTTCTTCCTATGTGAGGTGGAGGGACTTGATTTCACCGTTCCGCTTGGCGTCCGCTGGAGCCAGAAGAAGGAGACTGAGTGCCGAAAGATCGCCGAGAAGATTGCCGCCTACACGAAAAAGTATCTTTCCTCACTCACGGAATAACCTTTGCCGCATCAGAACGCATGTATTTCTCATCCTGCTATCATTATATCCAAAGCCGCCTTGTCTGCAAAATACCTTTCAGGTTGGAATCCATGCCTTTTGACTATGCTGCTTCGTTGCGCCCGATCATCTGTTTACCACATCAAAAATGACCGTTTTGATTCCGCTGCGAACACAGATGCACGCGCTCACGGGAAGCGGCAGCTGCTTTTTGATGGCAACCTCTTGCTCGGGCGAAATACCGCGCACGATAGCATTCAACAGCGGGCCTTCCTCCATGGTCACGCATCCTATCACATAGGGCTTGAAAATGTCGTTCGCCGCATTCGCCAGTGCGCCGGGCACCACGATATCTGTCACGAGACCTTTTCCGCTCATCTCATACCATTCCGTTTCAAAGTGCCCGCATTTTGTGCAGGCGATCCTTGGCGGAAACTCAACAGCACCACAGGCCTTACATTTTCGGCCAATAATCCTGCCATTGTCAAGTTCAGCATAAAAGTTCTTTACTATTCGTTCCATTTTCATGGATAGCCTCCTTTATTCAACCGTCCGAAGTATCTCGACGCATACGTTTTGCCCACCGCCGTAACCGCGCAGCAGGGTGGTCTTGGGAAGCTTATTTACCTGATGCTCTCCCGCCAAGCCCCGCATTTGCTTAACGGCCTCATATACATCCGCCAGACCCGACGCTGCATGGGCATGTCCAAAAGAGCACCGGCCGCCATTGGTGTTGATCGGCTTCTCCCCGTCAAACCTGACCTTGCCCTCCAAAATATACTTCCATGCCTGTCCCTTCGGGATATACCCCGAGACCTCCGCACCCATCAAGACAGACGAAAGGAAGAAATCCTGGCATAGCAGCAAATCTACTTCTTCCGGCCTGGCGTCCGACATTTCATACGCCTGGCGGCACGCTTCGATGGTCGCGTTGAGCTCAAAATTCGGATGGATGCCGTCCAGCACACTGTTTCCGACACCAAGGACTTCTATGGGCGTTTGTTTGAATTGATGCGCAAGCTCCGTGGGGCAGACGATACATGCAGCGCTTGCATCCGCGCGCGCCTCCATGCTGTGCTTGCGCAAAAACTCAGTAAGCATAGGATTATGCTTTTCTGATTTCATGTAGTCCATAACATCATCAAAGCCGGCCGCCTTGGCGAGATCCTCGAAGCGATCGCGCTTCAGTGCCAGAGGGTTCAGCGATGCGTTTCTGCGGTTGCTGATAGCCAAAGTGTTCAAAATCTCATCCATCTGTTCCGCTGTAAGGTTGTTTTCCTTCATATACCACGCGGCGGTCGCATCGCTCATTGCGCCGGAAGGGCCGCCGAAATAGCGCGCGTAGGCGTTATCAAAAACCGTATCGACACGGGAGGCAAATTCTTCAGTGGTCATCACTTTGCGTATATATGCGGGTTGTCCCGGCACAAAATTGTCCATGCCCATCTCTACGCAGCCTGTCAGTACGAAATCATATTTTCCCGACGCCACCGACTGTGCGGCTAGATCCAAAGCAAGATAGCCGGTGCAGCAGGCTTCGGAATGGGCATAGGAACCCAAGCCGGAAGTTCCGAACCAATCGTTTACCTGAACGTTCGCCGTTGACAGATCCGACCCGCATATAGGGTTGCCCTGTCCGTGAAAATACGCCTGAATCTCCTTGGGATCGATCCCGGCATCCTTCATAGCTTCGATCGCAGCATATCCATAAAGCTCGCTCTCGGTAATGCCCTGCGTATCCGGGTTCTTTAACGAGTTGGTAAACGGCGTGCATCCAACGCCGATAATTGAGACGCCTCTAGAATATTTTCCAAGTTTTCTCACGAAATGTACTCCTCCATCTTTTGTTGCGGCAAATATGGGCAAGGGAATGTCAGAAACTATTATTGGGGGGATCCGTATCCAGCATTGCATTTGGTCTCGGTATTTGTCTCGGTATATTGAAATAGTAGCAAACATTCGTATAATTGAAAAATACTCTTCTGCTTGGCTTTGGAACCCAAAAAGTATGATCACGATGGGAAAGCATGAGAAGCTTGCAGGATAAGACTGTCTTTTTCCACCCGTTTTCTTTGCCTGCGCTGTGCAAAACGGGACTGCCGCTTTTCCCCTTGCTGCCGCCCCTTTGGCATGGAAGGCAACGAGGAGCACCCGGCTTTTTGCCAGGTTTATTTTTTTCTTGATCGGTCAAAAAGTGTGTTGCTTTTGTGAATTTCGCTGTCTTAAAATCGGAATACGCGGAGAATGCAAACATGATTCCGCGAAGCATCGGCAGCAAGGTCTATTGAAAAAAGGAGGTACTACAATGTCTGAAACTTCAGCCATCGCCAATGCAGCTACAATCGGGTACATAATTCAGGGAATTCTAGCCGTTCTTACCATCATAGCGTGGTGGAAGATATTCAAGAAGGCGGGGCAGCCCGGGTGGAAGTCCATCATCCCGCTGTACGACGGACATGTCTTATATGGGATATGCTGGAGGCCGCTCTATTTCTGGCTCACAGCTCTCTTTGTCGGCGGAAGCGAGGTGATCTATGAGCTGTGCATAAAAGAACAGGCGCAGCCAAGCATTGTGCTCTCCCTGTTGGCAATCGCCATGGGCGTGGTCGGTATTGTTTTCATTGTAAAATTCTGCCTGAAGCTTGCCAGATCGTTTGGAAAGAGCGTTGGCTTCGCTATCGGTCTTATCCTGCTTAACACGATTTTCATCCTCATTCTCGGCTTCGGAAAAGCGGAGTATGTTGGCAATATGGGCGTCAAGAAGGAAGAGTGCGCAGCAGAATAACCCTGCCGGTCAAGGAATATCGGCTTACCCTACGGCCGAATGAAGTTTGCAAAAGTGTGGGGCTCAGCCGTTGATTCAAAAACGCGCGGGCCCCTTTTTGCGCCGGAGGTGCAGAGCCATGCACAAACAAAAGCAGGAATAAAATGTCTTCACAAGCGTTTGCGGCTCGCTCAGTCATTCGGAAAAAGGGGCTGTCGCTTTTCGTTTTGCAACAGCCCCTACATGCTTACTTTAACGAAAACCAGTCAAAATCCGCATGGTTTTCTGATTTTTTTCCGTTTGAAGTGGCAAAAACGCCAATTAAGGTTCCGGCCATGCAGCCCACATTTTCCGGGTTAAGCACGGCAGCATCGAAATCACACAGCTTCTTGCGTATAGAACCCTCTGTTCCGTAACGTATGCTATAGTTCTCCATCTGCATTTCGATTTCAATTACGATCCGGTGCTTCCCCCATTTTGCCTGAGCGATGATTTCTTCCCGCGTAGAGGCTTCAAACCCGGGGAAATAGGGGGGATGATTATAGTCCGCGGTGTATACAACGGCTTGAAGCAGCTTTTCGCCGCCTTGCTGCACCAGCCGGACATGAAGTTGGTGGTTCATCGCCTGCACCACGATCAATCCTGCGGCTTCGGCGTTCTGTGGCTCGAATTCCATGCAGCATGACGCCGTTGTATTGATTTTTGTTTGCCTTTTCGTTATGACTGCCGCAAAAGGAGGCTTCGCCGTATTCCGTCCCATCCGCATCGGCTCCAGATCGGCTGCGACCGGCTGCGCGAGACATCTAAGCGAAAGCCGTGAATCCGCAATCGTATAGAATTCCTCCGTTGGCGTTCCCCAGACGGCCCAGTCCAATGAAAGCGTGCCCTGCAAAAAATCATCCTTGGCGGGCAGCGCCTCGTACTCCGTCACCGGCAGCGAAGCCGGCGCTTCATATTCCAATTCAAGCTTGCCGGTCTTTGGGCTGAACAACGGCCACTCCCGTTCCCATTCGACCGGGCAGATAAAGGTCTCCCGCCCTAAATTTTTGTACTTTCCTTCAATTAACCGCGATGCCAGTAAAACAGCGTACCAGCTTCCGTCCGGCAGCTTCACCATGTCCGCATGTCCCACATTGGTGATTGGGCATCGGTAGCCCATATGACGATGCGTCAAAACGGGATTTGCCGCAGCGCCTTCATAGGCTCCGAGCACAGCTTTACAGCGCGCCGCCACAACGGAATGGTAGTGCTCCGTGCCGCCCTCCGCAATAATTAAGTAGTAGTAATCTCCCACATGATACAGATGCGGCGCTTCCGGCGAAGCGGCATTTCTTAGGGCAGAGCCAAAAATCGCGGTGGGCGCCCCTTTCAATCGGAACGTATCCATATCAAATTCAGCCGCCCAGATACCCCGCTCTTTCTTCCCGGAGCCGTTGTCCCACACATCGCCGGTTCCCGTGATATAAGCTTTCCCGTCATCGTCAAAGAAAAGGGACGCGTCTATGCCCGGAACATCCGTAAGCCAGTGCGGCGCAGACCACGGACCGCGGGGGTCTCTGGATGTAATGATATAATTCCCGGCATCGCTGAAATTTGCGTTAATGATATAGAACAGCTTTCTTTGCTCATGATAGCGGATTGTCGGAGCCATCAGCCCGCCGACGCCGCCGTTTTTCGTGACGAACAATCCGTTTTCCTTTGTCATTGCATTGGCAATCTGCTGCCAGTGCGCAAGGTCTGTGCTGTGAAACACAGGAAGCCCGGGACACATTTCAAAGCTGGAACACACAAGATAGAAATCCCTGCCCACGCGACAAATCGATGGATCGGGATAATACCCCGGGATAATGGGATTCGTTATCATGTTATGCTTATGCGTGCACCGTTTGGAGCGTGCAAAATGATTCATTCTCTTTACCTGTCCGTATGGTTTGATACTGCTGCCCGGCTGCTCCATCCCTGTGAAATGTGGTAACCACGCAGCAAAATGGGATTTTCCGCTTCGTCAGTCACGGCGTTGCGTCACATGCGGACTACGCAAGCTGTTTTTCCGTTACGCCCACCACATCTCGCCCGCGCGCTCGCGCACGATCACGCGGTTCAAAAGCTGCACGGCCTTCTCCAGTCCCTCGTTGACGGACATCATCCCGTCCTCGTGCTCGACGCTGATCGCGCCGTCGTAGCCCACCGTTTGCAAGGCGGAGATCATCTCACGCCAATTCTGTTCACCCGTGCCGTAGCCGACCGTCCGGAACGACCACGCGCGGTTCTGAAAGTCTCCATAATGCTTGGTGTCCAGCACGCCGATGTTCGCCGTGTTGTATCTGTCCATGCGCGTATCCTTGGCGTGGAAATGATAGATGGCCTTCCCCAGATACCGGATCGCCGCCACCGGGTCCATGCCCTGCCAGATCAGGTGCGAGGGGTCAAAGTTCGCGCCGATGGTATCGCCCACGGCGGCACGGAGCCTTAGGCACGTTTCCGTATTGTACACGCAGAAGCCCGGGTGCATCTCCAGCGCGATCCTATGCACGCCATGGTCGTTTGCAAAGGCGGCGGCCTTTTTCCAGTACGGGATCAGCACCTCGTTCCACTGATAATCGAGCGCGCGCAGGAAGTCGTCCGGCCACGGGCAGACAATCCAGTTGGGCGTCGCGTCTGCGGGGCTTCCGCCCGGGCAGCCGGAAAACGTCACCAGCGTGTCCACGCCCAGCTTTTCGGCAAAACAGACCGCCGTCTCAAAGTCCCTTTGATACCGGTCGGCCGTGGCCTTGTCGGGATGCACGCAGTTGCCGTGCGCGGCGATGGCAGAGATGCTCATGTCATATTTGGCCAGCAGCTCCAGCAGTGCCTCTGCGGGCTGTTCACCGTTGAGGTATGGCAGCGTGTGCGTGCTCCCGGGGAACCCGCCCGCGCCAAGCTCGACCTGCTCCACGCCCAAGCCGTGCAGGTAGCAAAGCGTGTCCTCCAGGGACATGCCGTAGAACGGAACCGTCAATACGCTTAGCTTCATGATCGAACCTCCTGTTTTTACATGTCGTCCTGCATGGATACGAACTTTTCCATATATTGATCGAAATGCTCATACCGCTGCTTTCGGCCAAGCTCCACCTGATGCTCGAGCACGCCCGAAAAGCGCAGGCGGCTGCGACGCTGCTCCTCGGGGCTGAACGTGACGGAGAGCCTGCCACCCTCGATGGCGGCCTTGCCGTGGATACCGCAGATGGGACAGGAAACATCCGTCGTACCGCCGAGTGTCATTACATCGTTATGACACACGGGGCACACGCCCGCGTCGCCCGACCATGCCTCCGCCGCATTTTTGCCGAACGCCTCCACCGTATGTGTACCGAGCTGCTTACAGCGCGGCAGGTACTCCGCCTGATAATCGGGGCGATACGCACCTCTGACGCTGACCATATCCACGTTGATCATGTTCAGGGACATGCCAAACAGCAGCAGACCCGTAATGCCCAGCGACACCCAGTTGTCCGTGGTCGCGCCGCCGACGGAAATGTAGGAGACATAGTGCTTTTTGAAACAGTTGTCGGGCAAAAGCTTTGCTCCCTTTTCGCGCCGCAGCTCGTTTTCAAAGCACATATATGCCTTGTCATGCGCAGGGCCGAAGCGGTCAATAAAGTTCTTGAGCTGTCCCGTTGGCGCGAGCACATACACGGGCGCGCAGACGATGATGGCGTCCGCATCCAACACCGCGTCCGATATGGCTTCGTAATCGTCCTTGATCGCACAGCGGATATCGTCGCCCTTTTCAAGCGCGCGGCTGCACGAGCCGCAGCCCACGCAATGCGCGATCTTCTTGCCCATCATGTGTATGATTTCGGTCTCCGCGCCGGAAGTGGCAGCCGCTTTTATCGCCTCATTCAAAAATTTGATACAGTTGCCGTTTTTACGGCCAAAGTTGAGTCCCAGTACCTTCATATATACTTCCTTCCCTCTGCGTCGTTAGATGTTGGTCACAACAATCGCATTCTCCTGATCGTAGGTAAACGGTACGCTCTCAAAGCTCTTGCCGGAGCGGAAGCATGCTTCCAGCACCGCCAGCACGCGCCGCACCTGCGGCGGCTGCACGATAAACTCCGCCTCGCCATTGATTGCGTCCACATAGTTTTTGTAGAAATCCGTCCAGTCGGTATGTACCTCGGGCAGCGAACTTTCCAATATTTTCCCCGGCGGTACCGGCAAAAACGAGCGCGTGGGCCCCGCGGGGCTTTCCACGATGCGCGGCGGGAGCTTTGTCACAAGCTCGCTGGTCGTATACACCGTGCCGTCGCAGTTGAAGCTGTTGATGACCGCCGTACCCTTATCGCCGCAGACAAGCCAGCGCGGGGCAGGTTTTAGCACAAAAGTGGACTGCGTAAGGCACGCGGACTGTCCGTCCTCAAACTTCAGCACCACGCGGAAATAATCCTCCACCAACGGATTGTGCACGCTCTTTAGATCGGCATAGACCGACGACAGCTTTTGCGGGATCAGCATCAGGATCTGGTCGATCAGATGCACGCCCCAATCGTATAGCATCCCACCGCCGTATTCGGGAAACTGATGCCAGTTATGCACCTTGCCGTTGGGCGAGTACAGCGTGGATTCGATGTTGAACACATCGCCGATCGTTCCCTCGTTATAGATGCGGCGCACCATATTGAAGTCCTTGTCCCAGCGCCGGTTTTGATGCACGGTGAACAGTACGCCGCACTTCTTTGCCTCCGCGGTCATCTCATCAAAATCGGCAACGGTCAGCGCGGCGGGCTTTTCACATAGCACATTTTTGCCCGCGCGCGCCGCCTTGATGGCATATTGTTTGTGCAGATGATTTGGCACGGTCAGCAGCACCGTGTTGACGGCGGGATCGGAAAACAACGCATCCTCCGATTCGTATACGCGCACCTGCGGGCTGTCGTTGTAGGCGCACGCATTGGTATCGTAGGAGCCGATCAGATTCACGCCGTCGACCTTGACCGCGTTCTGTGAATGCCAATACCCCATGCCGCCAAAGCCTAAAATGGCGAGGTTCATATCTTTCTTTTCCATCGTATCGTTGTCCCCTTACAGCTTGATCTCCTTGCCTGTTGCCGCTGAACGATAGATCGCGTCGAGGATCTTCGTCACGGTGAACGCCTGCTCGGGCTTTACCAACGGTTCCGTTCCGTTCTGCAGGGCCGTCAGCCATTGCTTGGCCTCTACCATCTCGGGCGCAGCGTCGCCGCCTTCGAAATATGCGATATTGCCCGCCGCAGAATTTTTCTGTTCGGTCAGCATGCCGTGAAACGGTTTGTTGATGATCAGCTCGTTGGCGGGATAGCTCATGCCCGAATTAATCTCTGCGCCCGCCTTTGTGCCGCACAGCGTAGTGGATGCTTCCTTGGAATCACGTACGTTCAGCGCCCACGACGCCTCGAGATACACTGTCGCGCCGTCTTCAAACTTCACAAACCCGAACGCGGAATCCTCAACCTCGAATTTTTCCGGATCCCACGGCCCAAACATGTTGCCCTCGGTCGATTCTGGCAGGTGCCCCAGCTTTTCGTACACCGAACCCATCACGGATACGGGCCTGTAGTTGTTCATCATCCATAACGTGATATCAAGCGCATGCGTGCCGATATCGATCAGCGGACCGCCGCCTTGCTGTGACTTATCCGGGAATACGCCCCAGGTTGGCACGGCGCGGCGGCGAACGGCGTGCGCCTTGGCAAAGTATATCTCGCCCAGCTCGCCGTTCTCGCAGGCGGCATGCAGTGTCTGCACCTCGGGGCGGAAGCGGTTCTGATAGCCAATGGTGAACTGTCTGCCGCTCTTTTTCCATGCGTCCAGCATAGCCTGTGCGGCCTCGGTATTGTGCGCCATGGGCTTTTCACACATGACATGCTTGCCCGCCTCAAACGCGGCGACCGTGATGGGGCTGTGCATCACGTTCGGCGTGAGCACATGCACCACATCGATGCTTTTATCATTCAAAAGCTCGTGATAATCCAGATAGTATTTTGCGTTCGGCGTGCCGTACTTTTCGCAGGCGGTCTTCGCCCGCTCCTCAATGATGTCGCAGAACGCGACCATTTCGCAAAGCTCGCTGTAATGGTTCAGCGCCGGAAAATGCTTCTGATTTGCAATGCCGCCGCAGCCTATAATGCCGATTCTCAGTTTTTTGCTCATATTCTTCTCCACTCTTCGCTTTATTTCAAAATCCGTTTCGCCATGTTAATAAACTGCTTCGAAAAAGCCGTCCCGCCGCAGTTGAGCTCGTCTTCAAACTCTCCGATCAAATATCCGTCATAGCCGCACTCGTCAAGGATCGGCAGGATTTTCTCATAGGGAATGGACGGTTCGTGATCGTTTTCGTCCAGATAATGGAACTTACCGTGCAAATATGCTGTATACGGCAGGATAAAGCGCAGGCTGTCCGCGTCAAATTCCCTGCGAAACTGCACAAACCCGTACATGCCCTGCAAAGCGCGCATCATCTGCGGCAGCGGCGCACCCGCTTCGGAAAGCTGCTGTTGCGCCTTGTCAAGCGGCACGTCGTCATAGCGCATCTGTGCCGCCATTTTCAAATACTTTTCGCCTACGCCTGCGGAAACAGCTGCATCCCACATGGGCTTGTTGGGCGCGGTGGCAAAGCATCCGAAATCAGGTACGAAGCCAAGGTGCTTCGACCGGCTGCGCTTGATCGCCTCGACATACTCCAGGATTTTCGGCGAGGTCGGCGTTTCGGGGTTGTGGATCTCAATGCCGCACTTGACGTCAAACAGCGCGGCATACGGCGCAAGCCGTTCAAAGGCAGCCGGACTCATCATATACTGCACGCGCATGAGCTTGCAGCCAAGCTTCTGCGCGGCCTTGAGGTCGAGTATCGCATTTGCGAGCATCTCGTCGTCCGTCAGGTCGCGCTCGGGCAGCTTGCCGCGGTCCTGATTTGCGCCGTAGGTCACGGGACCGATGCCGTATTTCGCCTTGCAGGCATACACCTTGCCGAGGAATTCATCGCTCACGCGCGGATAGTCCGGCAGCATCTGCGTGCCCACGATCTCATAGCCCGCAGCGCCGTTTTCCGCTGCGGTGCGCACGCAATCCTCAAAGCTATACTGATGCGTGTTGTATTCATGCGTAAAACAGAACAGTGTCAGACCCAATTTCACCTTGCTCATACATACCTCCTTATGCGAGCGTCATCGTCACGGTATCGCCGCAGTCCAGCGGCATATACGCGCGCGGACCCATTGCCATATACGGTACGCGCAGCATCAGCGTCAGCGTAAGCTCATGTTCGCCTGCGGACAGGCCGTCGGCCTTGACAACGTTGACGCGCGCCACCGCCGCCTGGCTCCAGAACTCCGTCTCGGCGTGCGCAAACTGGTAGGTCGTGAATTCCTTGCCATTGAGCTCCAGCGTAACGGCATGCTGCGGTATTTTTTCGCCGTCAACGAGAACCTCCATGCAGTCGATGTCCGACAGGTAGTGCCCGCGATAATACGCAAGCTGCACATCAAAGCAGAAACCGCTCTTCTGTCCGTTCACAAAGGTACTGTGTAAGCTCTCAGGCTTGATGATGTCGCTCGTTTTCATGCGCATGGCAAATCCCATAACTGTTACCTCCTTTATTCTAAGATCTCCAACGAGACCGTGCCAAACATACCCGTAGGCTCCAGCACGCTGCGCTGCGGCCCGAACGGCCCGCCTTCATACCGCAGTACATCCCGCGCAGGCGGGCAGACGACCTCGACACAAACGAAGTTTTCACCCGCGTGCAGCGCGTCGCCCAATGAAAAACGGTATGGCGGCGTCAGCCGTGTATCCGTGCGAATACCGTCTACATACACGCTTGCCGTTTCGTAAACATGCTCCGCCGCAAGCACGGCGCTTCCGGGCGCAGAGGTAAGCGTAACGGCCTTTTCGTAACGCATCCGCCCCGCAAACCGCGGCTCTGCATCCGAAACGGGCAGAAGGGCTTCCCACGCGCGCGCCTGCCCGAAATCCCCGTCCGCAGCGGCAAGCGATACGCGCCAGCCATGTGAGATATCCGATACGAGCGCGGTTTCTTTGCGCGGCGGCACAGGACCGGAAATAAGCTTTCCGTCCATATAGACCGCCGATTCATATGGGCACAGTCGCAGATGCAGCGTTTCTCCGCCTGTCAGTGCGACCGTACCGTCAAACACATCGGTCGCCGATTCATTGAACAGCATGTGCCGCCATTGGTTATCCGCTTTATAGCGGTAAATATGCAGCTTCTCAAACGCAGGAGCCGCCGTACCCGCGCACAGGCCTCTGCCGCGGCAGTATTCGCCAAGCGCACGCAGCGAAACCACAGGTATGCGGGCCAGCATAGAAAGCAGCGCCGTTTCCTCTGCAGCGTCCGCTTCGGGTATCAGCACGGGCCTTTCGTCTACAAACAGGCAGGATTCGGGTGCGCGCTCCAGAAGCGTGCGCGCCGCCTTTGCCGTCAAATATCGCGTTTTTCCCACGATCAACAGATCGACCGCCACATCCTTTGGCAGCGAACAGCCAAGCATATCCTCGGGCAGTACCCAGAAATCGGTTTGTGTGCGGTCCAGTTCGCGCGCTACGGCTTCAAGAGGCATGCTGGCGTTCATCCAGTCACATTCCGCGGGGTAGAGGATCGCCGCGCGCGCACCGCCAACTCCGCCCGAAAACAGCCTGCAGAGTTTATCCGCGTAGCGCATGAGCATGCCGAAATGCTCAAACTGTGGGTTGTGCCCGCGCGCATAAAAGTGCGGCGGACAGTCGGGATCAGGGTATTCCGCCATGGAAAACGCGTGCGGCACGAGGCGGTTCACCCCACGACAGACCAGAAAATCGGTGATCCACTTCATGTCCCGTACGCCCGTCGTCCAGCCGTACGCGCCGTAGAGCTCGCACAGCAATCGTCCCTGCTTTTTTGGATCAAGCATGGCTGCACTTGCGGCCATCGGCACCAGCGCATGATGGAAGAACGCACCGTCTGCATCACCGAAGCCATGGCGCACCTGCGTGCCACCGCCAACGCAGATCTGACCGCCGATAACATCAATGCCCGCCATGTGCTGCCCGCTGAGCGCACGAAAATAGTGACCCGCACCGCAGCCAAGACGCGTATGCGCGCCGTTGTCCTCCACAACATGACCGATGTACGCAAGACCGCGCGCGGCGCACCATGAGCCGATCTGCTCTGAAAAATTCTTTTGATACAGCCGTGTCACCGCATCCATATAGCAAAGCCGCATGCGCGCCGTTTGGCGTTCGTCCGTGCTGTCCGTCCATAGAAGCGGCAAAAGCTCCTGCCAGTTTTTGCCCAGCGCATTGGCCAGCATTGCGGGCATCTGCCCGCACCACGGCAGCGCCATGCGCTTGCGGCCGACGGCGGCGTCTGTGTCAAAGCCCTGCAAATTACCAAAGGAAGGCTCGTCCGAGAAGAATCCAACGAACACGTTCCCCACCAGCTTTCCGTACCGTTCCATATGCGGCGTGTACACGGTATCGAGAAGCAGCTTTACCGCGTCCCCATCCATGGGATTGATATAGATGGGATCGCCGCCGCCGTCTCGCGTGACATAGCACACGCTGATGCGCCATTGCCCCGCAGGCAGATCAAATATGAGACGGCCGTCCATCACTTGCTCTGTGAGGTCGGCGGCCTCGGCGGCAAGCGTTTCTCCGCCTGCCATGCGCCGCGCCGTGACCGAAAGGAGCCGGTTTTCCTGTATCAGCGGCGGGAGAGCGGGTTTGTACACGAGATCGCGCCAGGTAAGCTCCTTTTGCATCAAAGCGGCGCAGTCCAACGCTGCATGAACGAGCGGGCCGACGGCGTCTGCGTGCGCACAATAAACGTACTGCTTGCCAAGCTCGGGATGTGTTTTGACCGCGCCGTTTGCATAGCCTGTGGGAAAATGCGAGTCGTCCAGTATCCACACGCGCATGCCACGGACTGCGGCCTCCTCCATGACGATATCCAGATCGCGCCACCAACCGTCGCCCAAGAAATCAGGGTGCGGCCGCGATTCCACGCACAACGCATCAATACCGCACTGCGCGATCCTGCCAATCTCCTCACGCAGCACCGCTGCGGCTTCTCCCCGCATCCATAGGAATGGGAAAACGGTGTTTTCATTGTGCATACTCATGCGTCAGCGTCCTCCTTTGGCGGCTCCTCTGCGGGGAGATACGGCGCAAATGCTTTCTCCATGCAGCGCACCCAGAAGAAAACCAACAACGCCGGAATGATGATTGCAAGCAGCGGCACAAAATAAATCAGCACGCCGCCAACAGCCGCCAGCAGCAGCAGACCCAGCGTGCGCCAAAGGTTGCGGATGCTCAACAGCAGACTGTTTCTGAGAATGTTTCCCAGCGCATTATCAAAGCGGGAAATACCTGCCAAGCCGTAAAGCAGCAGCACAAGCATGACCATGCCGATAAAGAGCAGCACGCCCTGCAGCACGGTCGATGCAGTGTTGTCGGGATACAGCGTCATCATTACACGCACCCCCTGCCACAGCACCACGCCGATCACGGCACAGATCAGCCACAGGATCGTGGCCTGCTTAAAGTTTGCCCGAAAGCTCTTGAAAAAGGTCTGCGGGACATGCCCTTCCTCCTTGATGAGACAGCGGCGTACCGTGTCATAAGCGGCGCAGGCAGCCGCGCCAAAGGTCACAAGCGGAATCGAGCAAAGGGCGAGCAAAAGCGTGACGAAGACATAATCCGCCACCGCCTTCAAGAACAGCATCGCTGGGCTATCCCACTTCAGCATGATTCACACTCCCTGCCCGGCCCGTATGGACCGATACACGTCTCATTCATATATTGAAGAACTCGGCTCTTGTCCGTATGCGCGGGCCACGCGGGCAGGCCCGGGCCGGCTGGATCGCCGTGGAACTCGTTTTCATAATGCGCTTCTCATCCCCTCAGCAGTTTTTTCTCGCTGTAGGTTCTGCATTCGTCGCTGGCCCAGCCACGACGGCGCTGCAGGTTTTCGTCGGCCGGATCGCCTATGATGATGGGAAACAGCATATAATGCCCGCTTCCCGCATATTCATCGATGCAACGCCGTACCTCGCCACGCACCTGCTCTTCGGTGGCGCCTTCAAAGCCCTGCGGACCGTAGGAATCCCAGCCGCCGTGGATCAGCAGTCGGTCGCCGTATTCCCGTTCGATGCGGTTCAGGTCGTTCATGCTCTGTGCGGTCTGCCAAATCGAAGCGCCGGTTTCCAGAATATCCGGAATGATGCTTTCGCACTGGCCGCAAACGTGATGCTCCACAAGCATTCCCTGCGAGACGGCCGCCTGCCCGAGTCGGATTTCGAAGGGCTTGATCAACTCCCTATATAGCTGCGGCGAGAAGAACAGGCCCGTCGAGGAGCACACGTCGTCCCCGTTGACATAGATATCGGGCTTGTAATATGCGCCGATCTTTTCGATGGTCTTGATCTTGAAGGCGGTATAGGCCTCGAAGAAATCGTATACCGCGTCGGTATCGGTGAGCATGGCCATCAGTGCCTCGCATACGCCCATGAGCGATTGCAGACGGTTGAAGTTGCCCTCCATGCCGAAGCAGCATACCACCTTGCTCTCACGGTCGACGCCCGCCAGATCCTTTTGGGCGCAGGCCGCCCAGTCGATGGCCTCGAGGTCTGGAAATTCTAGGATCTCCCGCCAGTCGTTGACATCCTCGATCCGGTGCTCCCGCGGATCGGGAATGGGTTGATAACCGGTATCGGGCGTGACGAGCCAGTTTACGCCGAACATATCGCGCCCGCCCTTGCCGGGCTCGCCGGTGTTGTTGAGCACGGAGGAGCCTATTGGAACATAGGCATCATAAAAGCAGGGCGTCCACGCGGGCGTTTCGTGCCGCAGCACGGCAAAAAAGTTTTCTCGTTCGGTCATCGGCAGCCTCCGTATTGTTTGTATTCGTCATCCACGATCGGAACGATGCGCTCGTTCAAAGGGGTATAGGGACGTATCCGCAGTCCAGCGCACATAGGTCGATCACGCGCCGCACATTGAAAACCACGGAGGATGCAAAATGCGGCCTGCCGCCATGATAGACGGCCAATAAGTCTTCCCTCTGCGCCGTCATCACACGCACCCCCTGCCACAGCACCACGCCGATCACGGCACAGATCAGCCACAGGACCGTGGCCTGCCTGAAGTTTGCCCGAAAGCTCTTTAAAAAGGTCTGCGGGACATGCCCTTCCTCCTTGATGAGACAGCGGCGCAGGCAGCCGCGCCAGAGGTCACAACGGGGATGGAGCAGACAGCGAGCAGCAGCGTGACGAAAATGTAGTTCGCCACCGCGCGCACGATCTGCATGAATATCCCATCCCATCTAAACAAAGCGAGTCTCCTTTACATCTCAAGCATGGCGTTTGCCATTTCGAGGCAAATATCCTCCGCCTGCGGCAGAATGCCGAGCATGTCCACGATCGCGTGTGAAAGCCCGCGATAGCGAACCGTCCGCACGGGCACTCCTGCGTTTTTGAGCAGTTTTCCATAGTATTCCGTTTGAATACGCAGCCCGTCAAACTCGCCTGACAACAGCAGCGCGCGCGGCAGATCCGTATGTGCTGCCGCCATAGCGGGACTGATGTACGGATCGCACGGATCTTCATGATTGTGGCAGTACAGCTGATAGTTGAAGTCCGTCTCTGCGGGCTCGGGCTTACCGAGCTGTGTGAGCGGAAACAACGCCTTTTTCTGCTCGTCCGCCATGCCCAGCATATCCACACTCCACGCGTAGTCTGCCGGCAGCGTGTCCCCACGCAGCACAGCCGGATACAGCAGCATCTGAAGCGCGATATGGGGGTACTGCTTGTCCCGCGCCATCAGCGCCGTCACCGCCGCCAGATTGCCGCCCGCGCTGTCGCCGCCCACGGCGATACGGTCTCTGTCGATCCCATACTCCGCCGCGTGAGCATACACATGGCAGACTGCCGCATAACAGTCTTTCACCGCATTCGGGTACGGCTTTTCGGGCGCAAGCGAGTAATCAACGCTGAACACGACCGCATCCGCTTTTTCCGCAATAAACCGGCAGGCGTTCTCCACCGCGTATACGGTGCCGCCGTTCCAGCCGCCGCCATGGTAATACACCAGCGCGGGTCGGCCTATTTTGTGCTGTGACTTGCGCGTATAGTAGCGCCACAGCCCGACCGTGTTGCCGCCCGCGGAAAGCTCCTCGTACTTGGTATAGATCTCTACGGAATTGAGATTTTCGTTGAAGCCGCCCATGCCGTCGCGCATGGCGGCAACGATCTCAGCGACTGGCGGCTTCGCCTTCAACTCGACGGGCGCACTGCCCTGCCGCATCCAGAACGAGTCCTTGACCTGCTCCCACAGCGTTCGATCGATAAAGCCCTGGCGAGGCTCCGTTGGGCTCGGCTTGAGCACAATCGGCAGCCCGTTCTCCGCGATTGTCACCGCAGCCGCGTTCATTTCGGGAATGATCTTCTCAGAATACCGTCTCATGGTTACTCCTTTACGCCGCCAAGGATGATGCCCTTGACGAAATATTTCTGGAAGAACGGGTACAGCGCCATGATGGGCACCACGCCGATGACCGCAATGGCCATACGCACGGTGGTGCTTGGCAGCTTCATCGCCGCTGCGGCCGATCCGCCCATGGCGGACATGGCCTGCGCGTTCAACAGGATGCTCGAAAGCATGACCTGCAGGCTGTACTTGCTGGTATCGGTCAAATAGTACAGACCGTTGACCCAATCGTTCCAATAGCCCAGCCCCACCATCAGTCCAAGCATTGCCATGATGGGAAGAGACAATGGCAGGATGATCTTAAAATATACCTGAAATTCGCTCGCGCCGTCGATCTTCGCGGCCTCGATCATAGCGGGATGGATATTGGACGAAAAGAAGTTGCGGGCGATCATGATCAAAAACCCGTTGGTCAAAAGGTTGGGAAAGATCAATGCCCAGACCGTGTTCTTGATCTCAAACAGGTTGAGCCACATGATGTACGCGGGCACGATGCCGCCGTTGAAGATGATCGTAAAGAACACAAAGAACGAGTAGATTCCCGCGCGCTTGAAGTCGCGGCGCGACAGCGCATAGGCGACAAGCGGCGTAATCATCAGGCTCAGACAGGTGCCGAATAGCGTCACGAACAGCGTGACGCTGTACGCGCGCAGGATGGATGCGCCGTTTGCTTTGAACAGGTACTCGTACGCATAGGTGCTCCACTCCCGCGGCCAGAACGAATACCCGAGGGTCTTGATCGTCTGTTCATCAGAAAAGGAGGAGGACAGCAGCAGGATAAAGGGCAGCACCGCACAGAGCGCGAACACGGCCAGCACAATATGGAGCAGCGTCTGCTCGGTCTTTTCGCCCCGCGTTAAGATATGATGTGATTCCATAACGCTCCTCCTTAAAACAGCGCGTTCTCGCGGCTGACCTTGCGCACGATGAGATTGGCCAGCAGCACGAGCACGAAGCCGACGATGGACTGGTAAAAGCTTGCAGCGGACGCCATACCCACACGGTTGTTGACCATCAGCATGCGGTAAACGTATGTGTCGATAGTCTGCGTGACGTTAAAGAGCATCCCCGAGTTCATGGGCACCTGATAGAACAGCCCAAAATCGGAATAGAACATGCGGCCGATCTGCAACAGCACCAGCGTAATGATCGTGCCCCTTATCATGGGCAGTGTGATGCGGAAGATCTGCTGCACGCGGTTTGCTCCGTCGATGGATGACGCCTCGTACAGATTGCGGTCGATGCCCGTGATTGCGGCGAGATAGATGATCGCGCTGTAACCGATCCCCTTCCAATTATACACGATGTTTAGGATGATCGGCCACCATGTACGCGTGGTGTAGAAGTTGTACGAAGTCCCGCTGCTTTCCAGCGCCTTGGTGATCAGTCCCGCCTCGTTGCTCAAAAATGCGAACACGATGTACGCCACGATAACGTATGAGATCAACTGGGGCAGAAGGATCGTCGTCTGGTATAACTTCTGCATCTTCTTGTTGAGCATGTTTGCAAGGCACAGCCCCACGATGATACCGAGCAGGTTGCCGATGACGATGAACGAGATATTGTATAAAAGCGTGTTCCGCGTGATGAGCCACGCATCCGACGTCGTGAACAGATAACGGAAGTTATCAAACCCGCACCACGGGCTGTTGAGTATGCCGACGCTGTAATCGATGTTCTTGAACGCGATAAACAGACCCGCCATAGGGAAATAGTTGTTGATGAGCAGATAGACGCCCGCGGGGAACACCATGAAATCCAGCGCATTGATCGCGCCGAGCCGGTAGAGCGTATAAAGCGCGCGTATCATCAGCAGCGCGCCAAGAAGCATCATCGCCGTGAGCCCCCAACCGGAGCTGACCTTCCTGACGCCCTCCATCATGCCCGCGAGCTGCGTGTTTGTGAGCATCGCCATAGCCATTTGCAAAATGCCAAGCACCAGCATCAGCACCGCACCCAATTTGGGTTTGATGCGTTTATATAAAAATGCCAGCACCACGGTCAGAACGATGATTGCCACAAACACATACAGCATCGGCACGGGCGCGATATGCACCGTGCGTTTGATAATGCTGGCGCCCGTCAAAAAGTATATGCCGTTGAAGCCGTACGCAACCTTATTATAGGTATATGTAGCGAATGGAAAGAAAAATGTCGCAGCCGACAGGATGGCCAGGATCAGCACGTCGAACATAACATGCTTCTCCACCGGCAGCAGCCTGGAAATGGCAGCCCGCTTTTGTTTCATGCCGCGCCTCCTTCTGATCGGATATGCCGAAAGGGCGGCGTTGCCGCCCTTTCGAGCTGTGGTTCGGTATCGTTTCTTACTTGTTGGCTGCTACCCACGCATCGATCTGCGCCTGCGCTGCGTCGATATATGCCTGCAAGCCGTTTTCGTACATCTTGGCGATGAACTCGGCAAACTGTGCGTCCGTAGCGGCGCCCGTGAAGATGGCGGGCCCCATCTCGTCATGCGCGATCACGCCCATCTGCGCCACGCTGTCGGCAATGGCCGAGGGATCGAATGTGAAGCCCAGCAGCGGAGAAGCGATCGAGGCCTTGATGGCCGCTTCTTCCTTCTGCGGCAGCTCGGCATCCGTACCCGCCCAGGTGTTGCCCAGGACGGTGTTCGCGGTGAAGTTGTAGCAGTTCGGATAGTACGGGCTTGTTTCCGGCGTCACGCCCTCGGGCAGCTCCATCTGGCCGTCCGCGTTGAGCACATAGTGCTCGCCTTCCACGCCGAAGCAAATGAGGTTATAGACGTCGGCGGAAGAATACATCAGGTTCATGAATTTTGCGGCGGCAACCTGCTCGTCGCAGCTGGTCGGGATCGCCCATGTGAACTGTGTTACGGCAGCGGTCGAAACGGTGCCGGGCATGAACTCCACATCCACGCAGGGATTCAATGTTGCCATCCTTCTGTTGGCCTTCATGGTCGGCGTGGCGACGGCGAAGCCAGCGAACACATCGGCATTGACGGTCAGCGTGAAGCCATTGCCGTTGTGGGAAATGGCGTCCTTGTCGATGAGGCCTTCGGCGTACCAGGTCTGCAGCGTCTTGCGGACGGTCTCGAAGCCCTCGGTCTCGTAACGGCTGACGACCTTATAATCCGTCGTGCCGTCGGCGGCAAAGGGAACGGCCACGGCTACGGAGGTGGTGTCGCCAAGGGTATCAAAGTAGCTGTTGTTGGCAAAATCGAAACCCGGATAGGTGACGTCCAGCGTCAGATTGTCGCCGGAAAGGGCGATCTTGTCCGGATGCAGCTCGTGGAACTTGGCAAGCACGGCGTGGACGTCGTCCAGCGTCTTGATGTCGTCCACGGTGTAGCCGGTCTCGTCGAGCCATTCCTTGACGAAGGTGACGCCGTAGTTGTTGGACTTGTTGGCATACACGGGCACGCCGAGGATGTTGCCGTCCTTGGTCGTGGCGGCCCACCAGGCCTCGGGGATCAGGCTCATGATGTCGGGGCAATACTCAGCCAGCAGATCGTTGAGCGGCGCGAGCATGTTCTGCGCGGACATGGAGCTGTAGTGCGGCGCGGCGGCGGGGAACGTGCACATCAGGTCGATGTTGTCGCCAGCGCTGACGGCGGTCGCTGCCGTGCCGATGTATGTGCCGACATCCCAGATCTGCAGATCCACAATGACATTGATGGCGGGCACGGTGATCTCGTTGAGCTTCTCATTCACCAGAGCCAGCGCTTCTGCGGCGGGAGGCGCCCCGTTTGCCCACAGGATAACGGTGATCTCGGAGGGATCCTCCATGATCTCCGGCTCCGGCTCAGCTTCCGTCTCCGGTTCGGCAGCCGCTTCCGGCTCCGCGGCAGGCGCGATGTTTGCTTCCACCTGCGTGCAGGCGGCCGTCAGGCACAGGGCAAATACCATGCAGAGCGCCAAAACCAGACTGATCAGCTTTTTCATGTGTTTCCATTCCTCCTGTTATTTATTTTATCATCGCTCAGATGATGGGATCAAAAAACAGATACGGGTATAGATAAAGAAGAGCTTCTTGCATGCAGACCTTGTCTGCATGCTTATCATACCGTATCTGTTCGCGCTTGTGGTGATTCATTTTTTGCTTTTGGGCGTCAGTTTTTGAACTCCGGCTCCCTTTCGGCAGCTTCCGACATGCCCGCAGCCAGACTTTTATAGGCGGAGGGGCTTACACCCTCGTATTTCTTGAACAAGCGCAGCAGGTTTTGTCCGCTCAGGCATCCGACCTGCTGGGCAATGGAGTCGATGTTGAACGCGGTATCCCGCATCAGCTCCTTGGCGTGCATCATGCGCAGCGTTTGCAGATAGGCTGAGAAATTGACGCCTATCCGCTCCTTGAACACGCGCGAAAAATACGATGCGGAGAGGGAAAAAGTGTCGCAGATGGTTGTCGCGCTCAGCATCGGATTGTGAGAATTTTCGTTGATATAACTCACGATGCGCTGCAGCTTTTCGTCCAGCGCGGCGTCCGTGCCCGTGTTGCGGATATATTCGTCCAGCATATCAAACAAAGCATGAATGTACATGCGCATCTCCGTCACCGTATCGCAGCTGTGCATCGCCTTTTGCAGCTTGGGGAGGCGCGGTTCGCTGTCCGACAGTGCGCGTGGGTCGAGGCAGATCATGGACATACACATACGCACCGTGTTCACCATCGTCGCGCGCAGCGTGGGGAACACGAACAGGGGGTCGAGCAGATGCGCGGTAAGAAGGTTGTTAACGATCAACTCCGCGTGTGAAAGGTTTCCGTTGAGCAGTGCGGATATCATGGGGCGCTCGTAGTTGTCGAGCCGGTAATCCGGATGCTGCTTTCTGATGACCTGCTTCATGCCGTTATAGTATTTTTCGTCTACGACGGCGACCGGCACCTCGATAAAACGTATAAAATCCGCCATGATCAGCGCATTACCGGCAGCGTGCTCACAGTCCTCCAGCCGCTCGAATATCGGGCCGACGGAAAGGGCGATAGCAATACCCAGCTCCGCCTCGACAGCAGAGGCGAAGCGCGTTGCGCCCCGAATCACATGGTCGCGATAAGCCGATTCCTGCTCCACCGCCATGTCCTCCGTGCTGCGCGTGGTAAAAACGAGCGTACGGCCTGCCCGCGCAAAGCTGAAGACCGTATCCTCTCCAAAGCATTCAGCCACGACTTGATCAATACTGTGCCGGCGTTCCTCCGGTGGTGGCAAAGCATCCTCCGGCAGCGGCTCGAGGCCCTCGCCAAGTATGCAGATAGCAGCATAGAGCGAGCCCTCGCGCACCAAAGCGGGGTTGCCTGCCAGCAGCCTTTGCATAAGCTGCAGATCCGGAGTCACGCCGAATATCGTCTGTTCGTTATAGGTCGCCTCGTTTGCCTGCCACATATCGCTAAAACCTCACACGCAGGTTTGTCGCTTGACAATCGCGGCTGTTTAATCCGACATAGATGCGGAATTCGCCGTCCTCCAAGCGATAAACGCCCTCATCATCATAAAAGCCCATTTCCGACTTGGACAGCGTAAACCTGAGCGTCTTGCAGCTGCTCGCCGCAAGCGTGACCTTTTGGAAGCCCTTGAGCTCCTTGACGGGCCGTACGATGCTTGCGCATACATCCTGCATGTAGAGCTGCGCCGTTTCCGTGCCGGTGCGCGCGCCGGTGTTGGTGAGCGTGCAGGATACAGTGAGCGCGGTTTCCGTTTCCGTGACCGACAGATCCGAATAGGCAAAGCCGGTATAGGAGAGCCCGTAGCCGAACGGGTACAGCGCGCCGAGCGGAGAATCGATATACCGCGATGTAAATTTGCTCCTGCTGCCGGGACGGCCCGTGCTTGTGTGGTTATAGTACATGGGGCACTGGCCGGTCACATGCGGAAAGCTTGCCGTCAGGCGGCCTGTCGGCTCAACCTCGCCAAACAGCACATTAGAAACGGCATTGCCCATCTCCACACCCAACTGCCAGCACTCGACGATCGCAGGCAGGTGCTCATCCTCCCACTGCATGGCAAGGGGACGGCCGTTCATCAGACAGACGACAAGCGGCTTTTTAAGCGTCAGCAGCCGCGCCAGAAACGTTCGCTGCTCTCCTGGCAGCGTGATATCCGCACGGGAGCTTGCCTCGCCCGACATGGCGGATGTTTCGCCGACGACGGCAACGATGATGTCGGCCTCCGCATCTGCAAGCTGTGCAAAATCGGCTTCGTTGATGGGGCCTTCGGGCGCGCAGCAGGGAAAGTACTGCACGCTTATCCCGCTGTTTTCCAAACCCTGTTTGATGCTCACACAGTCTGACGGACGGCCGGAGATCGCCCATGCGCCCATCGTTTCCGCCGGGCTGTCGGCGAGCGTGCCCGTCAAGGCGATGCGCGTTTCTCTTTTTAGCGGCAGCGTGCCATCGTTTTTTAGCAGCACAATGGATTTTTCCGCCGCTTCACGCGCCAGAGCGCGGCGTTCGGCATCCACGGTCTCACACCAAACGGCGCTCGCCTCGGGCGTGTACGGCTCGTCAAACAATCCCAGAACAAGCTTGGCATACAGCACGCGCCGCACAGCATTGTCCAGCGTTTCTATGGAAATGCGGCCCGTTTCCAATGCGTGCGGCAGATTATCCGGTAAGCAGCCGGAGCCCATGTCCATGTCGAGCCCCGCATTCAGGCACTTGGCCGCCGCATCCTCAGGGCCTTCTGCTATGCCGTGTGCGATGCACTCCTGCACGGCGTTGGCGTCGCTGACGATAAAGCCCTCAAGGCCGTATCCGTTCTTTAGTACATCCGTCAGAAGCCGGCGATTCACAGAGCAGGGAAGCCCGTTGAGCTCGTGAAAACCCGACATTACGGTCAGCGCGCCCAGCTCAACGGCACGTTTGAACGGCGGCAGATAGGCGTTATGCAGCATGGACTTGGCAATGCTGACAGTATTGTAATCGCGGCCGCCTTCCGCCGCGCCGTAGCCGACATAATGCTTGAGACAGACCGCTACATGCTTGGCGTCAATGCAGCCCGCTGCGGCCGTTTCACCCTGAAAGCCTTTTGTTTTTTCCTCGGCATACACCGCCCCCAGATACGGATCCTCGCCAAAGGATTCGCAGATGCGTCCCCAGCGCGCGTCACGCGAAAGATCGAGCATCGGCGCCATCGTCCAACTGATCCCGTGCGCCCGCGCCTCCCGCGCGGCGACCTCCGCCGTGCGGCGGTACAGGGCGGGATCGAACGCACACGCCTCTGCAAGCGGTATGGGAAACACCGTCCTAAGCCCGTGAATGACGTCGAACCCGAACAGCAGCGGAATACCCAGACGGCTCTCCTCCCGCGCAATGCGCTGCAAGCGGTTCGCCTCCTTGGGATCGTCCAATCCGATCGATCCGACCCGTCCCGCACGGATATCGTCCTCATGATAGTCGCGTTGCAGCGACGCCATCCTCTTTTGGAACTCCTCCTGCGTGATGCGGCCATCGGTCAGCATTTCGATCATTTCCTCAAAGGAAACATCAAACGTGCCCACGATAGAGGGCATGAGCTGGTGCGTCTGCCCGATCTTCTCCTCGGTCGTCATTTGCGCCAGTATTTCGCCGGCGCGCTGCCACAGTCTGTCGTTCATCTGTTCCTCTCCAAGGGTTTTCCTTACCGTACCTTTTCTATGTACCTGTTGTCAAGCTCTCGCGGCAGACTTTCGTGTACCGCCGCAGCATAATCAAAGGCCGATTAGCCGCCGGATGTTGTCGCAGCAGAGGCTCCAAGCCAGACTCTCCGGCAGCGCCATATCATGGGGGAACTCGCCATCATCAACCAACGTGCCGATTCGGTTGTCAGGATACGCCGGGAGGATTCGTGCCGCGTTTGCTGAGGCAGATGCGGCTGTCGGTGAGCATGCCGGAATAAGCCGCGGAAATCACCCGGCAAGGCCAATGACGCCATCTGCCGTGTTCCATGCCGACCTTATATTTTGGCTATGCTTGCAGGGCTTCCATGGTTTGGAAAGGGACGATGCGTAATGGTAAGTTTGTAATGCGGATTTGCTGGATGGGTAATCGTGACGCTACCAAGGATCACTTCCATGAAAATAGAGCGTGTTTCTAAAATCGCGCAAGCACAATTTTACGCCCTTAGCTTGCACATTTTCGTTATTAAGCCTCGTCTTAGCGCCACTAGGCCTATGTTTTTTGCCTCAATCTGCAAGACGATAATGCAAAATTTCATCTTGCAGACTTTAGAAACACATTCTAGTTCTGGCCGAGGATGCTTCAAAGCGGCAAGTTTTTTGCCGAGAAGATTCTTACTTGTGTTTTTTTCAGAGCACTGGTAAAGGTAAACTACTATTCTATCGTAATAGAATGTGGACCGCCGACCATTTTACAGATCATAGGCGGCGTTGAAGCCTGCGTGAACGGCCTTGTGGATATTGGCGGGGCGCACGCAGTCGCCTATGCAAACCACATTTGAGGCGGTGTCAAGAAAGCTTCCGGCTTCCTGCGCACGGGCGCGAAAGCCTGTTGAAATGATTACAGTATCGGCCGGCAGGAACTGCTCGTCATCATAAGATATGGCCAGCGTGGCACCCTCCTTGGTAACGCAGCGCAACAAAGCATCGCCAATAAAGCGAACATTCAGACGGCGCAGCTCCGACAGCAGCGCGATTTTTGCAACGCCATTGCAACCCTTGCCAAAACTATCGGCAGGTATCACATCCGCCACCGTAACAATGCGGCCCTGCCGCGCCAGCTCTAGCGCCTCGTCCAGCCCGGTCAGGCCGGCGCCGATGATCAGCACGTTATGGCCGGGCATCACGCTGCCCTGCGCAATATCTCCCACCCAAACCGCATTTTCCTGCCCCTCGAATACGGGGATATAGGGGGCCGCCCCAATGGCTACGAACACGGCATCCGGTTTGCCTGCGGCAACCTCCGCCGCCGTTACGCGGCTGGACATTTTCAGCTCTATGGACGCATCCTGCATAACCTGATGCACCAGCCAGTTACAATAACGCTGCATATCCTCCTTATAGGATTGTGCGGAAGCAATGACCAGGTTTCCGCCCAGATGATTGCGCGCTTCGTATAAAACGACCTGATGACCGCGCTCTGCTGCCGTTAGTGCCGCTTGCATGCCTGCAGGCCCACCGCCGACCACCGTTACGCGTTTCGGATGCAGAGCAGGGAAAATCTCCGTAAACTCGCTTTCCCGGCCGATCAACGGGTTAACCGCGCAAATCACCGGCAGAAAATTTGAAGTCTGCTCCATACATAACCCGCAGCGCACACAGGGACATGCGTTCTCACCGTCTCTAGCACGGTATTTCTCGACCAGTCGCCGGTCTGCCAGCAGGCCGCGCACTATTGCGACGGTATCTGCTTTTCCTGCCGCCAGAATATCCTCCGCCATCTCCATTGTGATGCCGCCTAATGCGCACACGGGAATGGATACCCTTCTTTTTAGCTGCTCGGCATATGTCACGAGCGGCCCGCGCGGCACATAAATGGGCTGCATCTGAATGGGCGCGGTAGACGGTTCGCAAATGCTGCCATACGAAACCTGAACCATATCGATTTGGTTTTCGATGCGCCGCACAAACTCTGTCACTTCACCGAAATGGAGCCCGCCTGCCACTTGTTCTTCAGCGCTCAGACGATATTCGATCGCCATGTCCCGCCCGATGCGCGCACGAACAGCGCGAATGACTTCTTCGGCAAAGCGGCAGCGGTTTTCAAAGCTGCCGCCGTATTCATCTGTGCGTTGATTGGACAGCGGGGAAAGGAACTGCATGATCAAATGTCCGTGACCGCCATGCAGGGTGATCATGCGGAAGCCCGCCATCCGGCAGTGCTCCGCAGCCGTGGCAAACTCATCCACGACCTGCCGTATCTCTGCAGGCGTCATTTCATGTACATCCACAGCCTCGCGTCCCTTTTGCCCCTGAAACTGCTGCTCTGCGCGGGAACGCACGGGAGAAGGGCCCCATGGCTGCCCGCCTGACAGCAATAATGGTGGAACAAAACGGCCGCTGTGATTGATCTCGATGGAAGCTACGGCGCCATGGCGTTCTATGGCCTGCACGAGCTTTGCAAGCCCCGGTATCACGCGGTGATTCCCAAGATTCAGCTGGTTCAGGTGCCCCATGGCAAACGAATCGTCCACCGCGCTGTCTCCCACCGTGACTATGCCCGCTCCAGAGCGGGCCAGCTGTTCCATAAAGCTGATTAGCGCGTCTGTGACCATGCCTCCAGGGCTGGCCAAAAGAGGAATTGCCGGACCGGCCTCGATCCTGTTCTTGATCGTGACCGGCCCGACCGTGAGGGGGGAAAAAACATTCGGGTACGCTCTGCTTGTCATGCGGTTCCTTCCATTTACCAAGGGATTTGACTTCCGTCGATATTAGAATACAGTATGGAGCTGTGCTCCGCAATCTTTTTATCCATGAGCGTCTTGATCGCTGCAGCCGCCGCATGTGCATCGCCAGCAGCATTTGCTCCGCCCATATCCGTGTTTATCCAGCCGGGATTGACGCAATACGCCAGCATCCCCTCCGGCACCATATAGTTCGATAGGATCTTGGTCAGCATATTCACGGCCGTCTTGGACATGCGGTATCCGAGGTCATCGTGCCATTCCATGCGACTGACGCTGCCTTGATCCGAGCTGATGGACAGCACGGTTCCCTTGCGCTGCTTCATTAGAGGCATGCAGGCGTGCGCTACGCGCAGCGGGCCTGCCGCGTTGGTATTGAATACCTCAGTCACCAGCTCCACATCATAATCGTCAAAATCGTCCTTGGAGCCATGGATACCGGCATTGTTGATGACCATGTCCAGCCCGTCACAGCGCTTGGCTACCTCGGCGGCGGCGGCTTTTACGCTTTCGCCGTCAGAAATATCAAGCTTCACAGGAACTATGCTGTCGGGGAAATCTTGCAGGAGGCTCTTAATACCGTTCGCATCGAGATTGCGTGCGCCGGCAAACACCTGATAGCCATCGGCTGCGTATTCGCGTGCCAGTAAATTACCAAGTCCTCGGGATGCGCCGGAAATCAGTATCGTTTTCATTTTTATCTTTTCCTTTCAAATCAAATTGTGCTCGAAATCGTCCATGCGCTGCCGATAGCCTTTTGAATGTTTGCTACCTTGACGCAGTCGCCGATCATATAGAACTCATGGCAGGCCTTGGAGAGTGCCATCACCTGGTCCACATCCGCCTGATAGCCCGCTGCCAGTATGACCGTGCCACAAGGCAGGGTATGCGTCACATCGTTTTCATCCAGATAGCTTACATGATCTTCAAAAATGCCGTTGCAGCGTGCTTTCAGGATATAGCGGTAGTTGGGCAGCTTCTCAATCTCGTTGATGAACATAGAATAGAAATGCACACGGTGTGCTTCGGGTGCAAAGACATCGCGCATTTCGATCACCGTGACATTGTGGTTTTCCTGCGCCAGATGGATACCACATTCCGCACCGGACTGTCCGCCCCCGATGATCACGATGTCCTTACTGAGCTCCGTGCCGTTGTTGTGCGCGTAAAGCGGGTCTACTACATTGCGTCCCTCCACACCCGGGATGCGCGGCACCACAGGCTTGGCGCCCACGGCCAGCAGCACAACATCGTAATCCTCCTGCTCCAGCAGCTCCGGCGTCGCAAGCGTATTTTTGAAGATCCTCGCGCCGGATTCCTCCACATGGCGCACCATCCAGTCCTTAAAACGCTTTTCTGGCCATTTGAACGCCGCATGGTCCGTATATTTCAGCGCGCCGCCGAGGCGGTCGCTCTTTTCATAGATCGTCACATCGTGCCCGCGCTCCACAAGCGTCAGAACGGCTTTCATGCCTGCGGGGCCGCCGCCGATGACTGCAACGCGCTTCTTTTTGTCCGGCGGGATCACAAGGCCGGGATCGATGTGCTCCATGCCCCAGAGCGGATTGACGGAACAGGCGCTGCGGTAAGGAGCATCGAATACATGGCAGCGGTTGCAGCGGATACAGGGCACGATTTTGTCCGGCTCGCCCTCGTTGACATGCTTTCCCCAATCGGGATTGCTGATAAACGCGCGCGCCAGCGACACGGTATCCACCTTTCCGTCGGCCAACGCCTTATCGCAAACCGCCGGATCAAAGAAACCGGCCACGCCGTCGATGAACACGCCAGGCTTTGAAGCCTTGACCTGCGCGGCCAGATCCACAAACGGCGTCTCGCGCAGATCGAACCCGATCGGATGGCAGGGGTCGATCTCGGAATAGCGTACCTGAAGGAAATTGAGGCGGCCCTCCGCTTCCTTGGCGAAGCGTATGGTATCCTCCATGGTCCAGCCGCCGTCTCCGGGATCGGCATAGGCCATATTGCACTCGATCAGAAAGTCCGGTCCGCAGGCCGCACGGATGGCATCGAGCACCTCGAAGGCAAAGCGCGTACGGTTTTCAAAGCTGCCGCCGTATTCATCCGTGCGCTTATTGGTTTGAGGAGAAAGGAAGCGCGATACCGTGCCGTGCTGATATGCAAAATGCAGGAATACGCCGTCGATGTTCTGCTCCTGCAATGTCTTGCAATAGCGTGCATACCCCTGCACCATTTCCGCGATCATTTCCTTCGGCATTTCTTTACCGTAGTGGTCGGGATCCCCATCCTTGCGGAAGTTGATGAAGGCCTCGCCCTCGGAGCAGTCGTAGCCCGCGGGCGCGTTGAACAACGCCGCAAAGGCCGCTTTTGCGCCATAGAAATGCACGGCCTCCACAAGCTGTCCCATATAATACTGCGCATGGGTGTTGTATACATCGTAATGGAAGCACGGAATATCGGGCTCATATACCGGATCCACGCCGCCGCTGCAAATAACAAGCGACGCACCCTGCTTGGCCTTATTTGCATAGTGCTTGATCAGTCCTGTCGCCGGAAAGTTTTCGGGCCCCTGAATAAAATGCGGCTTGCTCGGCGCGGCGATGATGCGGTTTTTCAACACGACCTTGTTTGTGACGCGTAGCGGTTCGTAGAGATGCGGATAGTATTTGTGCATGAGCGTTCCTCCAGTTGGTTTATCTTGTTCCAAGAATATACAACAATCATATCCTTGACGCGCTCTACCGTCCAATATATAATAAAATCGTACTCATTTAATTGCGTCAATATATTAACAACAGCCATCGGAACTACGATATTTTGAACGGAGCGTACTCACGATGCAGCTTTATCAGCTTGAACAATTTTGTGCGATCGCTCGCTGCGAGCATGTTTCCAAAGCGGCGGCCGAACTGCATATATCCCAACCGACGCTGAGCTTAAACCTCGCGCGCCTGGAGGATGAGCTGGGCGTACATCTTTTCGATCGCGTCGGGCGGAATATCAAACTGAATCTATACGGTCAGGAATTTTATTCTCATGTTGAAAAAGCTTTGCAGGAGCTGGACAATGCCAAGCAGAAGATGCAGGATATCAGCTCCGCCGTCGGTACGCCGACGGTATTTGCCGATGCGCTTTTTAACGATACTTTTGCGGTTCTGCAGGATTATCTGATTGCGCGGCCCGATACCAAAGTGATTCATTTAATCCTTACGATACCCGAAATTTTGGAGCGGCTGCGGAACGGAAAACTCGATTTCGGCATCATCATGAAGCCTAGCGGATGCGAGATCGAGGAGGGCTTCGATTGGCAGCCCCTGTGGCAAACGGAACTGCTTGCGCTCGTTCGGGACACACATCCGCTTGCCAAGCGGGAGTGCATCCGTCTCAACGAGCTCAAGGATCAAGAATTCATCTGTGCCATCGACGGCTTCGATTCGCGCAACGCCTTTGACTACTATTGCGGGCAAGCCGGCTTTACCCCAAATTACCGTTACACGAGCATCAAGCCCTATCTTTTCAATGATTTGACACGGCAGTACGGGTGTATCTCCATCATGAGCAAAATCATGTGGGATTGCCATGGCGTAGACCGCGAAAACCTCAGCGGCCTGCGCACCGATATGGCGCATATCACGGCGCTGCCGCTCGTCGAACCGGCCTGCAGCGTGGGGTTCGGCATCATCACCTATAAAGCCAACTACATGTCACGCTCGGCTAAAATACTGATGGACTATGTCGCCCGATACTTTATGGACAATCCCGGATTATTCTAGCGTGTGTTTCCAGAGCCTGCAAGTCGAGGGCGTGAAATTGCGCTTGCGGGATTTTAGAAACACGCTCTAGACGGCTTGTATAAAATTGTTCGGCGTATTCATTGAGCAGATTCTATTATTTATGCAAAACTATATATTGGACGCGCACAAAAAATCATGATAGTTTTGTCGTGTCAAGACAAGTGAGCGGATGTCGCTTGGTTTTGACGCTGTTCAGAGCTCTTCAACATCAATATTTTTCAGGAGGGAAACATCTATGAAAAAAGCGAGTCGTCTTTTCGCGCTCTGCCTGGCCGTTATCATGACTGTCGTCGTGTTTGCGGGCTGTGCAACCCCGACCGCCACGCCGGCAGCCGCCGGTGATGCCGCCGCAGCAGAACCCGCTGCCGCAGCCGATCCTGCCGAAGCGCCCAGCGGAGAGGTCATGACCATCATCTTCTCCACCAACGACGCCGAGAACAACCTTCAGGTCACAGATATCTACAAGCCGTACTTTGCCAAAATTGAGGAGCTTTCCGAAGGCACCGTGAAGTTTGAGCTTCATTACAATGCTGAGCTCGTCAATGTGCCCGAAGTGCTTGACGCCGTCACGAACGGCATCATCGACTGCGGCTTCGTGCGTGCTTCCACTTTGGGCTTCGAGTACGACTCGATCGTAGAATGCAGCTATCCTTCCAACAACTGCAACCGCATGTCCCGCGTGTACAATGAACTTTATGACGCCTTCCCTGAGATGCAGGCCAATTACAGCGGCGTGCAGCCCATGTTCTTCTACACCATGTCTCATGCCTTCCTGACCACGACCGGCAAAGAGGTCACGAAGCCCGCTGACTGCAAGGGCTTGATGTTTATCGTGTCCAACGCACTGCAGGGCAAGGCCACCGAGGCGCTGGGCGCCAGCCCCGTATCCTGCCCGCCGACTGAGTTCTATTCCACGCTGGAAAAGGGCGTGGCTGATGGCTCGCTGGCTCCTGTGACTTCTTCAATGATTGGCGATTCCTGGTATGAAGTCTGCCGTTACGCTTACGATATGTCTTCCACCTGCACGACTGCGTCCCTTGTCATGAACAAGGCTACCTTTGCCAAGCTGCCGCAGGCCTGCCAGGATTACATCATCAACTCCCGATTTGATATGGCGGACTTTGTAGACGAACTGTACTACAAGTACGATCAGGATGCCATCAAGCTGCTTCAGACGCCCGATTACGGCGTAAAGATCGTCACCCCGACGGCTGAAGAACTGGTGGAATGGGATGCAGCCCTTGCCAATGTGCTGCCCGACTATGCTGCCGAAATGGACGCCAACGGCAAGCCCGGCGCCGCATTCCTGGCCAAATATATGGAGCTGACCAGGATGTATGCTGCTCCGGAATTCCAGTGGAACTGAGCCGCGAACAACGTATAACAGCATAAGCGGCACAAATCCCCTTCCCCATTTCGGCGGGGAAGGGGATTTCAAACACAACAATGAGGAGGCACACTATGGAAACTACCCCGCAATGTTGATCTTTCACATCAGAACTCAAAGGACGAAGAAAGGTAAAAAAGCAAATGACAAAAGTAATCGCGCTTGCGAATCAGAAGGGTGGCGTGGGTAAAACAACGACCACCGTCAATTTAGGAATAGGACTTGCCAAACAAGGCAAAAAAGTCCTGCTCATCGACGCAGACAGTCAGGGCAATTTGACGGACAGTCTTGGCTGGAAGAATCCCGACAGCATCGAACACACATTAGCTACGGTACTGGGCAAGGTGATAAACGATATACCGTTATCGCCCAACGAGGCAATATTACACCATGCGGAAGGCGTTGATCTCATGCCCGCCAATATCGAACTGTCCGGCATGGAAATGACGCTGTTTAACACAATGCGGCGAGAGTTTGCTCTGGCGGATTATCTCAAAACCGTCAAACAGCAATATGACTATGTGTTGATCGACTGCTCCCCGTCCCTCGGCATGATAACCATCAATGCGCTTGTGGCGGCAAGCAGCGTAATCATCCCCGTACAATCGCATTACCTGCCGACAAAGGGCATGGGGCAGCTTTTGCAGACCATCACAAAGGTGCAGCGCGGATTGAATCACGGATTGAAAATCGAAGGCGCTGTGTTGACGATGGTGGACAGCCGAACGAATCTCGCAAAGGATGTGTCAGATGCGCTCCGCAGGAGCTATGCGGGCAGGCTCAAAGTGTTCAAAACGGAAATACCGCTTGCCATCAGCGCAGCAGAAGCTACGGCAACAGGCAAAAGCATCTATGCCCATGACCCAAGCGGCAAGGTCGCCGCTGCCTATGAAGAATTAACGAAGGAGGTAGAAGCCAATGTCAGGACGAAATCGCGTACCGATAGAGATCACGACGACAGATGATTTATTCAAAACAGATGAAATGCGAGAGGCAGAGCAGACGGAGCGGGTACGGCAAGTGCCCGTTTCTGCTATCACGGAGTTTCCCAACCACCCGTTCAAGGTGCTGGAGGGCGACGAGATGGAGCGCATCAAGGAGAGCATACGGGAGTACGGCGTCCTCACGCCAGCTATCGCACGAGAAAAGGGCGAGGGGTATGAGCTGATCTCCGGTCACAGGCGGCTTGCTGCTTGCAAGGCGCTCGGCATCGAAACCCTTCCCGTCATCGTGCGGAACATGACGGACGACGAGGCTGTCATCTTCATGGTGGACGCCAATTTGCAGCGGGAACACATTCTGCCCAGCGAAAAGGCGTTTGCGTATAAGATGAAGATGGAAGCAATGAGCCATCAGGGAACTTCGTCCCAAGTTGGGACGAAGTTGCGTACTGATGAGGAAATTGGCTTTGCATCTGGTGATAGCCGCAATCAAGTACAACGCTTCATCCGTCTGACCCACCTCATCCCCGAACTGCTTCAAATGGTAGACGATAAGAAAATCGCATTCAATCCCGCCGTGGAACTCTCGTATCTCACCGAGGAACAGCAGCGCAGTCTGCTCACGGCAATAGAGCAGAACGACTGCACACCCTCCCATGCACAGACGATACAGCTCAAAAAGTTGTCGCAGGAGAACCGGCTCGATGAACGGTCGATCACAAAAATGCTGAACGAAGAAAAGCCCAATCAGAAGGAGCAGATCAAGCTCGGCAGAGAACGCATTGGCCGTTACTTTCCAAAGGGATACACGCCAAGGCAGATGGAGGATACCATTATCAAGCTGCTTTTCGACTGGCAGCGCAAACGCGAACGCAATAGGGACGAACCGACACGGTAACACCTGCCGGTATTACCGCGGGGTAATAGCGGACAAACAGCCGCGAATACACTGTTTATGAAA
>CAZCAV010000015.1:0-44300 GCA_964496795.1 uncultured Oscillospiraceae bacterium | reverse complement strand
AACGGAACAAATCCGTTTGCTTCGGCGGAAGAACGCAGCGCGCGCGGACATCCTGAGCGCACTCAGGGCGATTACAGGCGTATACGTACCTTTGCTGACGGAGGATGGGGGAAAGACGGTTCGCCGCATCGTACGCTCGCTGGACGAAACGCCGTATGTCGGCAAGCCGCTTGTGCCGTACATGGGGATTATCCACGACCGCGTCGCCATCGAGGTGATGCGCGGCTGCACGCGCGGCTGTCGCTTCTGCCAGGCAGGCTATATCTACCGGCCCGTGCGCGAAAGGGACTGCGATTCCCTGCTGGCCATGGCCAGAGAGCAGGTCGCCTGTACGGGCTACGACGAGGTATCGCTTCTGAGCCTCAGCACCGGCGATTATTCCGAGGTTCACCGATTGGTGCCCGAGATCATGGCCGATATGGAGCAAAAGCGCGTGTCGGTATCGCTGCCGTCGCTGCGCGTGGATGCAAGGCTCAAGGAGGATTTCCGCGTTATGCAGAGCGTGCGCAAGGCGGGTCTTACCTTCGCGCCGGAGGCGGGCACGCAGAGGCTCAGGGACGTCATCAATAAGAATGTAACGGAGGCAGATCTGCTGTCGGCTGTTTCCGACGCGTTTTCGGCGGGCTGGAGCACGGTCAAGCTCTACTTCATGATCGGGCTGCCGACCGAAACGGATGAGGATATACTGGGCATTGCAGATCTGGCGCGGCGGGTGTCCGCTTTGTTTTATGCGCAGCCCAAGGAGGCGCGCGGCAAGGGCCTCAGGCTTACTGTCAGCGCATCCACGTTTGTACCCAAGCCATTCACAGCCTTTCAATGGTGCCCGCAGAGCGCTCCGGATGAGATCCGCCGCAAGCAGGCGCTGCTGCGCGACGCCATGAGGGGCGTGCGCGGCGTGCAGCTCAACTGCCATTATTCCGACCTCAGCGTGCTCGAAGCGGCGTTCTCGCGCGGTGATGCGCGGCTTTCTGGCGTGCTTGAGCGTGCCCACGCGCTCGGCTGCCGCTTCGATTCCTGGAGCGAGCATTTCCGGCCGGCGCTGTGGGAGCAGGCCTTTTCGGACAACGGTCTCTGCGCCGCGGATTTTGCCGAAAAGACCTACGCTCCGGACGGAACTTTGCCGTGGGACGGGGTTGACATGCTGGTAACAAAGAGATATCTTCAAAAGGAGTATGAGCGCGCCATGTCCGGTGAGACTACGCCGGACTGCCGGAAGCGCTGTAACGGGTGTTTTGGAAAAGACCATGCGTATGATTGCAGCCTATCATAAGGAGCCGGCGCTTCGCTTTATATCGCATCTGGACATACAGCGCACGCTGCATCGCGCTATGGCGCGCGCCGATCTGCCGCTGCGCTTTTCCGCGGGATTCAATCCGCATCCGCTGCTGTCCTTTGCCTCGGCCTTGTCCACGGGTATGGCCGGAGACGCGGAATTGTTCGATGTTCAGATGGAGACCGGCATGACGCCGGAGGAATTTACGGAGCGGCTGAACAGGGCTCTGCCAGAGGGCTTTTTTGTGTCGGGTGCGTTCGAGGCGCCAGAGGATATGGGCACGCTGTCCGGCCTTTTGCGCGCGGCGGCGTATACGGCGGAGCTGAAAATGGATACCCTTGTAACGGAGGAATCGCTTACCGCGGCGCTTAGCAGCCTGCTGGCCGGCGAAATCATAGTAACCAAGCGGACAAAAAGCGGGCCCAAACCCGTCGATATCCGTCCGCAAATCCTGAGTGTCATCGTGGAGCGGGTTGAGGGACAAGAGGTTTCCCTCCGTGTTCTGGGACGATTGCAGGCCGATGGCGGACTGCGGATGGAGCTTTTGCTCGGTGCGCTGTTTGACCGTTTGGCGGCGAAGGGTACGGCGGCCGTGTGCCGGACCGCCCTGTATTTCGACTCGGATGGCCCCTTGCCGCGCTTGCCGCAGGATTAGAAAGAGAAGGAGAAAATGAATAAGGAAATTCTGGTGGACGCGAACGGGTTCTCGACGCGCGTCGCGGTGGTGGAGGACGGCTCGCCGGTCGAACTCTATGTTGAGCAGGAGGGCACGGCCCGCCTTGTCGGCAACATCTACAACGGCAAGGTGCAGAACGTTCTGCCCGGCATGCAGGCGGCTTTTGTGGATATCGGACTCGAGCGCAACGCGTTCCTGTATGCGGGCGACATCGTGCTTTCGGACGATCCCGACGATGAGATCGAACAGCTGCCCGCCTCGCGCAACATCGGCGACCTGCTCAAGCCCGGTCAGACGGTCATGGTGCAGGTGGCCAAGGACCCCGTCGGCACAAAGGGCGCGCGCGTGACCACGCACATTACGCTCGCGGGCCGCTCGCTTGTACTGATGCCGACGATGGACTATGTGGGCGTCTCGCGCCGCATAGAAAAGGACGACGAGCGTCAAAGGCTGCGCAAGATACTCAACGAAATCAAGCCCAAGGGCATGGGCGTAATCGTGCGCACGGCTTCGGCGGGCAAAAGCCGGGAAAACTTTTCGGAAGACCTTGCCAGCATCGTCAAGCTATATGAAAGCATAGAGAAGAAAGCTAAAAAAGCCAAGGCGCCCGCGCTGCTGCATGCCGAACAGTCGCTGGTGTTCCGCACGGTACGCGACCTGCTGATGAAGGATGTGGACCGTGTGTTTGTCAACGAGGCCGCCTGCTACGATCAGCTCCATGAGATCGCGGATGTGATGGCGCCCAAGCTCAAGGCGCGCATTCTGTTTAAGGAAAGCGAAGCGCTGTTTGACCGCTATGATACGGAGGGAAAGATCGACGAGGCGCTTTCGCGCAAGGTCTGGCTCAAAAGCGGCGGCTACGTCATCATCGACCGCACAGAGGCGCTGACCTGCATCGACGTCAACAGCGGCAAGTTCGTGGGCAAGGACAACCTGGAAAAGACCATCACCGCGGTCAACTGCGAGGCGGCCAAGGAGATCGCCAAGCAGCTCCGGCTGCGCGATATCGGCGGCATCATCATCATTGACTTTATCGATATGGAAAAGGAGGGCAACCGCTCTCTTGTGCTGAACACGCTGAAAACTGCGCTCAAGGACGATCATACGCGCTCGCATGTGTTTGGCTTTACGCATCTGGGCCTTGTGGAGATGACCCGTAAAAAAACCGGCCGCAACATCGGCGACACGCTGCAGGAGGTCTGCCCCTACTGTAACGGAGACGCGCGCGTGCTTTCCCCCGTGAGCATGGTCGCCAAGATTAAGAAGCAGGCCATGCAGGTGATACGCGGCAGCAACAACAAGCGCATGCTGGTCGAGGCGCATCCGGACGTTGTGGCGGCCATGGTCGAAACCGAAAAGAAGCACGGCTGTATTTTCCCCAAGGAGGCCGAGGGCACCTATTATGTGCGGGCCAATCCCACGCTGCATATTGAGAAGTTTACGGTGCGTCCGCTGGCGGAAAAAAAGGTCGCGGAGGCCAAAAAGGACTGCAAAATACTGCATTGACACGCGTCTTTGCCTGTGATACAATCTTGCGGTGAACCGCTCCGAGGCGGCCGCTAAGCGTGCGTAAAAAATACGCGCCGCCGCGATCGGGCGAGTCTGGTAGAAGGAGGTGCACCCATCCGTGTACGCAATCATTCAAACCGGTGGCAAACAGTATAAGGTTGAAACTGGCGATCAGATTCTGATCGAAAAGCTTGACGCCGACGTGGACGCCGAGGTGGAGTTTGAGACGCTGCTTGTGTCTGACGACGCCGGCGTAAAGGTCGGCAAGCCCGTTATTTCGGGCGTAGCCGTCAAGGGCAAGGTACTCGAGCATGGCAAGGGCAAAAAGGTGATCGTTTTCAAGTATAAGCCGAAGAAAAACATCCGCAAGAAAAACGGCCATCGTCAGCCCTATACCAAGGTCGAGATCCTCTCGATCGGCTAAGGATCATGATTACGGTGACGCTGCTGCGCGAACACGGCCGCATAAGCGGCTTCCGGTGCAGCGGGCATGCGAATCAGGGCGAATATGGAAACGACCTCGTGTGCAGCGCCGTTTCCGCGATCACGCAGACCTGTGTGATCGGAGTCGCCGAAGTATTGAAACTCGACGCCGACATCGCCGTTGACGAAAGCGACGGCATCCGCTGTAAGCTTCTCTCCCATGCGGATGAGGAGCAGCGGGAGAAGGCCGCTATGCTGTTTGACACAATGACGGCCGGACTCAATGCCATAGAGGCGTCATACCCGGGAACCCTCAAAACCATCGACAGGGAGGTGTAACACATGTTCAAAATGAATCTGCAGCTTTTCGCTCACAAAAAGGGCGTCGGTTCTTCCCGTAACGGCCGTGACAGCGAAGCCAAGCGTCTCGGGCCGAAGCGCGCGGACGGCCAGTTCGTGCTTGCGGGCAATATTCTCGTCAGGCAGCGCGGCACGCATTTTCATCCCGGCGTAAACGTCGGCATCGGCAAGGACGATACGCTCTTTGCCAAGATCGACGGCGTCGTCCGCTTTGAGACCAAGCATTTTGGTAAAAAGCAGGTCAGCGTCTACGAAAAGGCAGTCAACGCGTAAATCTGCAATTCCGTATCCAAAGCTGCGCCGCGGGGCTTCCGCGGCGCAGCTTTTTGCGCTTTCGGCAGGCAAATGCCTTTACAAGCTTAGTTGCAATTTGATATGATAAACATATATCGATAAGCAGTATTCACACCGGCCGCACCGGCGGCGGATTCGGGCCGCGGCCCGCACATCAAAGTAAAGGAGCGCATGAAAATTGGATCCAAAATACTCGCCTCTGTTTACCCCGTGGAAAATCGGGAATGTAGAGATCAAGAACCGCATCGTACTCTGCCCCATGGGCGGCACCTCGCTGTTTGGCTGGATGGAGCCGAACCATTTTGATAAGGAGGCCGCCAACTTTTTCCTTGAGCGGGCTCGCAACAACGTCGGCCTTATTATTCCCGGCATCGCGCCGATCAAGGACACTATGGGCGGCCGCTGGCTCTGGCAGAACAAAAAGATGTTCAGGGATCTCAAGCCCTTTATGGACGAGATCCACAAAACGGGCGCCAAGCTGTTCGTGCAGATCACAGGCGGTATGGGCCGTTCCTGGGCGATTACCGATCCAATGGTGATGGTGCATAACAACCCCGTGCTCAGCGCGATCATCAAGCCCGTCATCGACGTCAAATACCAGTCCGCAAGCCCGAGCGTGCTGCCGTCCCGCTGGTCGGACAAGGTGACCTGCCGCGAGATGAGCGTCAAGGAGATCGAGGAGATCATCGACGCCTATGCCAAAACAGCCAAGCTCTGCATGGAGGCCGGAGTGGACGGCGTGGAAGTTCACGCAGTGCATGAAGGCTACCTGCTCGATCAGTTTACGCTCAAATATACCAATAAGCGCACCGATGCGTACGGCGGCTCGTTTGAAAACCGCTATCGCTTCCCCGTGTCGATCGTTACGGCGATCAAGGCCGCCTGCGGACAGGAGTTTCCGGTATCCCTGCGTTATTCCGTACTGTCCAAGACCAAGGATTTCCGCGTCGGCGCCATACCCGGCGAGGAGTATACCGAGATCGGCCGCGACATGGAGGAGAGCGAGAAGGCCGCCAGATACTTGCAGGATGCCGGCTACGACATGCTCAACGCCGACAACGGTACCTACGACGCATGGTACTGGGCGCATCCGCCGCAGTATATGCCGAGGAACTGCAACCTTGAGGATGTGGCGCACATCAAGCAGTTTGTGGACATTCCCGTGGTCTGCGCGGGCCGCATGGAGCCCGAGGCGGGCGCAAAGGCCGTCTTCGAGGGCCGCATCGACGGCGTAGGCATCGCGCGTCAGTTTCTTTCCGACGGCGAGTGGATCACCAAGCTTCTTGAGGATCGCATAGAGGATATCCGTCCATGCATTTGCTGCCACAACGCCTGCTTCAATATGACGCACTACAAGGGGATCGCCAACGGGCAGTCCATGGAGGACGCAAGCCATATCGCCCGCTGCGCCCTGAACCCGCGGACGATGCAGGCGGACAAGTACAAGATCATACCCGCTCGGAAAAGCAAGCGTATCGCGGTGATCGGCGGCGGTATCGGCGGCATGGAGACCGCGCTCGTCGCCGCGCAGCGCGGGCACACGGTTACGATCTATGAAAAGAGCGATAAACTGGGCGGCGTGTTCATCGCCGCGGCGGCGCCTTCCTTCAAGGAGAAGGATCGCGACCTGATCGCATGGTACCAGCGTGAGCTTGCCAAAAACCCCGCTATTGAGGTGAAGCTCGGCGCCGAGGTGACGGATCCCGCCGCGCTGGACGCGGACGAGGTGGTTATCGCCACAGGCGCAATCGCCAACCGCCTGCCCGTCAAGGGCGCCGAGCTCGGCATGGACGCCGTGGAGTATCTGCTGGGCGAAAAGCCGGTGGGCGAGAGGGTCGTCATCATCGGCGGCGGCCTGACCGGCTGCGAGATCGCTTACGACCTTTACCTCAAGGGCAAGAAGCCGACCATCATTGAGATGAAGAACGACCTGATCGCCGTGAAGGGCGTGTGCCTTGCCAACGCCAGCTATCTGCGGGACTTCTTCGCGGCCAAGCAGGTGCCGGTCTACCTTGAGACAAAGCTCGGCGAGATCCTGGAGGACGGTGTGATCGCTGTCGATAAGGATGGAAAGTCCTTTAAGCTGGAAGGTGACAGCGTCATCCTCTCGGTGGGCTACCATCCCGCGCCGCTTGCTTCCAAGGCCGGAAAGCTTCATATCGTAGGCGACGCGAACAAGGTCGGCAACCTGCGCACCGTCGTATGGAACGCCTGGGACGTGGCCATGAAGCTTTGAGACGGGGTTTTAGACGCGCAATATAATCGTGAGGAGGAGCGTTCGCTCCTCCTCAGTCCGTCAAAAGACCCCTTGGGGTTGACCTGTCATGTGAACATCGAAATCTCAAAGCGCTTTGATTGTTTGTGACGCAAAAGTATGGTATGCTAAATAAAATCATATCTGCAAGTGGATGGGGGTCGCTATTATGGAAGCAAAAGCCGGCGCTCTGGCGCTCTCGCCGGAGGAAATCGAGCTCAGACGCAAAAAACAGTTCACCAAAAACAAATGGCTGTTTTCCACAAGCGGCATCGGCCGCGACATGGTCTATCAGCTTATCGCCTCGTTCCTGCTGACCTATATTCAATTCGGCGTTTCGCTGACGCTGGCGCAGTTTACCACGCTGAGCCTGATCATTGGCGTGGGCGGCCGCATCTGGGACGCTGTCAACGATCCGCTCATGGGCGCGATCATTGAGGGCTCGCATATCCGCTGGGGCAAGTTCAAGCCGTGGATACTCATCGGCGCGATCACCTGCGGTCTGGTCATTATCTGCATGTTTGGCATACAGAGCATCCCGGGCTGGCGCTTTGTGGTGTTCATGAGCGTCATTTATCTGTTGTGGGAGTCTACGTTCACGATGAACGACATCGGCTACTGGGCGATGCTCCCCAGCCTGTCGAGCGTTACCAAGGAGCGAAACTCCGTCACCACGCTGACCGTGCTTTTCGCGGGTGTGGGCGCGATCATTGCGCAGGGCCTGATCCCGATGGTCACCGTGGGCGATGTGCGCGCGGGCTACCGCATGGTGGCGATCGTCATCGCGGCGGTATTCATCGGCAGTCAGATCATGACCGCGGTGGGCGTCAAGGAAACGCCCCGCGCCAAGGTGGAGAATGCCGAAAAGGTATCGCTCGCCAAAATGTGGAAGACCATTGTCCGCAACGATCAGATACTCTGGATGACGCTGTCCATGCTGTTTTACAACATCGGCAGCGCGCTTTTGACGGCGCTGGCGGCAAATCTACTGTATCTGGAGCTCGGTTATAACGGCACGCTGTATTTTTACGTCGTCTGCGCCTACGGCATCACAAGCGTAGCGGTCAATATTCTCTATCCCTGGCTGGTGGGCATGCTGGGCCGCAGAAAGCTGCAAAACGTCAGCATCGCGGCTGCCATTGTGGGCTACATTCTGCTCGGCGCGATGGGCTGGACGGCCGTATTTCCGTTTTCGATCATCGCGCTCTGCGCATTCTGCGTGCTGATCTCGGCGGGACAGTCGCTGTTCTATATGGCTTCGATCGTCAATATGACCAACTGCGTCGAGTATAACGATTATAAGTTCGGCGAGCGCAACGAGGCTGTCGTTTCCACGCTCAGGCCCTTCATGGCCAAGTTTGCCGCCGCCATGCACACCCTGATCATCACGCTGGTGCTGACGGTTTCCGGCACCTTCCTTTTGAGCCAATCGATCAGCACGCTCGAAACGCAGCGCGACTTCTTTGCCAAGATCGCGACCGCTTCGGAGCAGGCATACTATGTCGGGCAGATACAGGGGTATCTTGAAGAGTATCAGGGGCTGTCCATCGGTACGGCCGCATATGACGCGGCTTCGGAAGCCATCAGCCGCGAGATCAATGCGGACGCGGTCATGGCCGGCTATCAGATCGATGCGCAGTATGTGCCCGCGCTTGGCGACGCCATGATCACGCGCGAGGAAAACGGAGAAGCCGTGTATCTGGGCCGGCTTTCCGAGGTGAATGCGGACGAGCTGGCGGAGGGCTCCGTCTGTACGCTCGAGGTGGGCGATCTAAAGAGCGGTCAGGAAAGCGCGGCCAACTTGAATTTCCGCGATCAGGGGACGCTGTCCATGCGCATCTGGCTGCGCATCGCGGTAACGCTGGTGCCTATCCTGCTGCTGCTGGCGGCGCTCTTCATTCAGAGGAAAAAGTTCATCATTGACGAGACGTATTACGACATGATGCTTTCCGAGATCGGGCAGCGGAAGGCAACGGAAGAAAACTAAAGGATAAAGCGTTACATACAAACAGGCTTGCGCGGCTGTTATCCGCGCAAGCCTTTTTTGAAGCTGCCGCCTGTTTACCAGCGCGAGGCCTCCGGAAAACAGTGCATGTGCGTCGGAGCAAGGACGCGATAGCCGTCGCATTTTCCCCTGAGTCCGCCAAGGCGAATCGAACGCAGCGTAAAGTAGAGCGTCAGGTTTTGGACGTCCGCTTCGGCAAACTGGCTCTTGTGACATGCGATCGCCTCCGCGCGCGCGGAGAATTGCTTTCCGATACGAATATACGCGTTGGGCGCGTCCGTATAGTAGAGCGCAAGCGCGGAAGGGGCGTGACTGCCGGCACATCCAACGCTTTCCATGAGCGCGGAAAACGGCGCCATCATCATGGCCATGCTGGCCGCGCGGCCCGTTTTGATATGGTCGGCATGGCATTCGCTGCGCACGCCGGGATCGGGCGCGAATACGACGTCCGGCTTGGTTCGCACGATCTCCGCTGCGACGGCGCGGGCCGCCTCCTCCACGGCGTATAATCCGCCGTCGCGGAAGGGCAGGAACCGTACATCCTGCACGCCCAGCAGTCTGGCGGAGTCCCGCGCCTCCGCCTGCCGGCGCTCTATAAGCGCCGCGCCCGAGAGCGCGGGATCGATCGAGCCCATGCAGCCGTCGGTGAGCACCAAAAATAACGCCTGCTTCCCCTCCTCGACCAGCCGTCTGACCGTAGGCGCGCAGCCGACCTCGATATCGTCCGGATGCGGGCCGATGAACAGATAGCGCTGATACTCCAGAAGTTTTGGCAGGGGCACGGCCTTTTTGAGCAACGGATACATGGTATCACCTCTGAAGCCAGTATAGCACAATGTGCAGGTATGCGCTATAATACGCACAGGAGGCATGTCTATGATCCCTGAGCCGAAAGCCTTGCGCCGGCAGAGCGGCGCGTACTTGCTGCCCGCCAATGCGGGCATGAAAATCGACGAAGCCTTTCTGGATACGCACGCAGGCATACGGTCGCTGCTGCCCATGCTGGCGGAGAGCGGCCGTGCGGTTTGCTTTGAGCAGGACGCAGACCTTGATGAACCGTGCTACCGGATCGTTTGCGATGAAGCCGGCGCACGCGTCCGGGCGGCCGGCCCGCTTGGCGCGCTGTACGGCGCGGCCACGCTGCGGCAGATGCTTGAGGACGGCGCGCTGCCCTTTTGCACGCTGGAGGATACGCCCGCTTTCTCGTGGCGCGGGCTGCATCTGGATGTCTGCCGGCATTTCTTTCCCGTTTCCACAGTCAGATCGCTGGTAGACCTTCTGGCATTGTACAAAATGAACCGGCTGCATCTGCACCTGAGCGACGATCAGGGGTTTCGTGTGGAGAGCGAACGTTTTCCGCTTTTGAACGCCATAGGCTCATGGCGGCGCTCAAGCGCGGTCAAGCGCGGGCACGGCGAAGAGCAGGACGGGCTGCCCCACGGCGGCTTCTATACAAAAGCGGAGCTTCGCGAGATGGTAGACTATGCGCATGCGCGCGGTGTGGAGATCGTGCCGGAGCTCGATCTGCCCGGGCATGCCGGCGCGATATTGGCGGCGTATCCGGAGCTTGCCTGTTTTCCGCATCCGGCCGAGGTTCAGACGCGCTATGGCGTGCGGGATTTTTCTGCGCATATACTTTGCGCGGGCAATGAGGCCGCGTTCGATTTTTTGTTCGCGCTGATCGACGAGATCTCCGAGCTGTTCCCATTCTCCTGCTTTCATATCGGCGGTGACGAAGCGGTCAAAACCGCTTGGAGACAATGCCCCAAGTGTCAGGCCAGGATGCGCGAACTGGGCCTGAAAACCGAGCGCGAATTGCAGGGCTGGTTTTCATGGCGGCTCATGGAGCATCTGAAAACTCTCCGAAAGCGCGCGATCGTATGGAACGACGGTCTGACGCCGCTGCTGACGCTGGAAGCCGTCTGCCAGCACTGGACGCCTCCGGCCATAGAGGGCGACGCGCGTACGCGGGCGCACCTGGCCGCGGGCGGGCAGGCGATCATGAGCGGCTTTCGCTCTCTGTATTTCGATTATCCCTACGCCATGACGCCGCTGGAGAAGACCTATCGTTATCATCCCTGGCCGAAGGGGCTTGGCGCTAAGGAAAGGGACGGCGTTCTCGGCGTGGAGTGCTGTCTGTGGACCGAATGGATACGGGATGAGGAAAAGCTGTTCTACAATCTTTTGCCGCGTCTTTGCGCTGTTTCGGAGCTTGGCTGGCGCGGGACCGGCGGCGATTATCACGGCTTTACAGCGCGCCTGGAGCGGCAGTATGCGCTGTTTGCAGAAATGGGCCTGCCCTATGCGGCAGGTAAGGAAAGGGCGGACGGCCCGCTGTCCCGCCTGTGCACAACGCGGCGTTTCTTTTTTCAGGATGCGGATATCGAGTTGAGGGACGAAATGAAGCATGGCCAATCTGTTTGATTATCTGAGCTGGCGCGGCGATCTCAGCTTTGCTCAGGCGCCTCTGAACGAGGTGGATAACCTGGTCCTGTGCAAGCTCTGCTGCCCCGATCTGCGGGGCTGCGTGCCCGCGCCGGAGGAGGGAGCGCCGGTAACGCTTGCGCAGGCGTCCCGACGCTATTTTGCAGCGCGGGGCAATGCGCCGGATAAGCTGGGCGTACTGATTTCGGACGCCATACTGCCCATGATCCGGCAGGCGGCGCAGACGGAGCGCTTCGGCGGCGTTCTGCTTTCGGATTATATCAATCGCATCGACGATCTGCGCGAGGAGCAGTTCTCGGCTTTGACCATGCGTCTCGGCGACGGCTCCCTGTTCGTTGCATTTCGCGGTACGGACGATACGCTGGCCGGCTGGAAGGAGAATTTCAACATGAGCTTCCTCTCCGCCGTGCCCGCTCAAATGGACGCGGTGGAATATGTGACGCGCATCGCGGGCGCGGGCGCGGAGCCCCTGCGCGTGGGCGGCCATTCCAAGGGCGGAAACCTCGCGGTCTATGCGGCCGCGTACTGTCCGCCCGCGCTTCAGTCGCGGATACTGCATGTGTACAACAACGACGGGCCCGGCTTTCGCAGCTCCATGCTTGAGCTGCAGCAGTACGGACGCGTGCGCGACCGCATTACGACGCTGGTGCCGCAGTCCTCGATCGTGGGCATGCTGCTCGAGCATGAGGAGGATTATGAGGTCATCCGCAGCCTTGAAAGCGGGCCCCTGCAGCACGACGGCCTGACATGGGAGGTTTGCGGCCCTTCCTTTGTGCATCTTGAATCCACGACGGGCGGCAGCCGCTATCTTGACCGCGCGCTCAAAACCTGGGTGGATTCCGTGGACGATGCTTCCAGACGCGCCTTTACAGACGCTCTGTTCGGGATTCTGGAAGCCACGGGCGCCCGCACGCTGACCGAGCTTTCGGAGCGCCGGCTGCAAAAGGCCGCCGCCATGCTCCAGGCCTATCGCGATCTGGACGAATCGCAGCGCCGCATGATGCTCCAAACGCTCCGGCAGCTTGCAAGGGCTGCCGGAGGAGCGCTTCCGCACCCGCATGCGCGGCGCGGGGAATAAAGCCGCGGACAGTTTCCGGAGCCTACTCGACCTCAGCTTTCTCCGGATAAGGCCGCTGCCCGAGCGCCCGCTCAATATAGGCGCAGGCGTCGCCGACGGTAATCAAGCCGTCGCCGTCGAGCTGACGGATGGTAATTTGGAATTCGTCCTCAATGGCGATGGCCATGAGCAGCATGGATATCGACGTAAACCCGAGATCGCCCTTGAGCGTGGAATCCATAGAGATCTTCTCGAGCGGAATATCATAGCCCTGCATGACCCTGCCGATGAGGGCTTTCAGTCTTTCCAGTATCATAGCCTGCTCCTCATCTGACCTTCTTGATGCCGCCCTGCAGAAAATCGTGGTCGGTGAGCGTGATTTTGACAATCTGCTTATAGGAGGGCAGCTTGCGGTTGATCGCCTGTATGCCCGCCTCCACAGCAGACTGTACGTCTTGAAGTCCCTGCGCTTTTGCGGCCGCGGCGTCCGCAAACACCTCCGCGGCGATGACGGGCACGCCGAAATCGTTTTTATCCTCTTTCACGAGGCAGTCCTTGACGATGGGCAGCGCACAAACCAGATTCTCCAGCTCCTCGGGTGAAACGTTTTCACCGTTGGCGAGAATGATGAGGTTTTTGATGCGGCCGGTGATATACAGGTAGCCCTCCTCGTCCACGCGCGCCAGATCGCCCGTGCGGAAGAAGCCGTCCTGCATGGCTGCGGCGGTCTCCACGGGATCGTTGAAATAGCCCAGCATCAGATTGTCGCCCCTGAGCCAAAGCTCGCCGCCTGCGAGCCTGTACTCCTGATCTGCGTAGATCAGGCCTACGGAATCCGGCTTGCGGCCGCTGTCGGGATTGCCGCTGACGAGGTTGGCGGTTTCGGTGAGGCCGTAGCCGGGCGCCACCGTAACGCCAAGGTCAGAAAAGCGCTGCATCAGCATGGGCGATACCGGCGCGCCGCCGGCGATGATCAGCCGGAGCCGTCCTCCGAGCGCCTGCATCCCATAGCCCTTGCCGACGCTGTACAACAGCTCCGCAAGCGCCGGTACGAGCACCATGATCGTAGGCTGCGCCGCAGGCAGATCGCGGATAAAGGCCTTCATATCCAGACAGAGATACAGGAGCGAGCCCGTCAGATGCGCCGTGAGCAGGCAGCGCACGAGCCCGAACACATGCGCAAAGGGGATCAGCGCATAGTAGCGCTGAAAAAACACGTCCCTGTACCCAAAGCAGCCGTTATAAGCGCCGCGCATGAGCGCGCCGTGGGAGAGCACCGCGCCCTTTGGACGGCCGGTGGTGCCGCTGGTATAGAGAATGACGGCGGGCGTATCGGCGGTCAGCGCAGGGTCGGCGGGCGCGCTTTCACCCAGGCCGCAGTCCGCCGCGGCGAGGAAGCGCAGCGCGGGCGCGGAAGCGCTTAACCCCTCGATCAGAGGCTGAAAGGGGGCGCCGTAGACAAACGCCGAGAGCTCGCTCTTTTGGATCAGCGCCTTAAGCGCATCCGGCGGCGTATTGATCATAAAGGGTACGGCGACGCAGCCGAGCGTCGTCAGCGCATAGAAAAGACGTAAAAAATGGTAATCGTTCATCATCAGGAGCCCGACGCGCGCGCCGCCGGAGAGACCCTGCGACACTAGATAGCCACGGGTCCTTGCAATGTCGGAAGCCAGCTCGCCGTAGCTGCGTGTTTCGTTCGTCCAGGCGGCCGCTTCGTGCGCGCCATATTCCGTGAATTTTGCGACAAGCGCGGCGATGGTCTCCGGCCGCTGAATACGCGCGCAGTCGGCTGCGTCCATGTAGGGTGCAAAAGCTGAGTTTTCCTGTTTCATCCGATGTTCGCCTCCAGTTTTTGATCGGTGGCAGGGCTTGGTTTCCCGCCTGTTTTAGCGGCCAACTCGGCCTTGAGCGCCAGCATATCGGCATAGAGAAGCCGACTGAGCCGTTCCGCATCCTGCGCGGTGATCTGTCCGCCCTTGAGATAGGCGCGGGGATCCACGGGCTTTCCGATGATCATATGCAGACGATGGAACGGGCGCGGCGTTTCCGCCTTGTATATGGGAATGATGGGCGTGCCGGACATGGCGGCCATGAGCACCATGCCGGGCTTAAAGGGCAGCAGATCGTTGCTTAGCGAAAGGCGTCCCTCCGGAAATATACACACGAGCCCGCCGGCCTTTAGGACGGCCAGCGTGCGGTTGAAGCTTTCAAGATCCAACGCGGCGTCGCGGTTGACGCGAATGGCGCCGATAAGCGTCATAAACCATTTCAAGAAAATGCTTTGCTCAAAAAGCACCTCCGCGGCCATAAAGTATACGCGGCGCCGCGTAAAGGCGTGCGCAATCAGCGGCGGATCCCAGAGCGTGGAATGGTTGGTGATCAGCACGGCGCCGCCATGGACGCGGCGGCTGTGCGCGCAGCCCTCCGCATAGAGATAGCGGATCGGGAACAGGAGCTTCCACAGCGGCCAGGAGCTTATGCGCAGAAAATCATAGGGAAACCAGTGCAGTGAAAAAAGCTCGGCCGCTCTGGTCTGATCGCAGGCTGTCATAAAATCGCCCAGCTCCGCTATCCTCGCGCGCACAAGACCGGAGAGCCGCTGGAGCGTTTCCGGCGAGGGCTCGGCCTCCGTGCAGTAATCTCCAAGATATATCCTTTCGCCTACGGCGATTTTTGCGCGCCGGAACAGTCCGTAGCGGCCGGCGCAGTACACGGGAATGATCGGCGCGCCGGATTTTAGCGCAATGTAGGCAAAGCTCGGCTTAAAGTCCTGCATACGCCCGTCTCTGGAAAGGTAGGCCTCCGGAAATACGCCCACGACCTTGCCCTGCCTGAGAAGCTCGATGGAAGGAGCCATAAAGGACATATCGGCGGTTTTCCGGTTGACGCGTACGCAGCCGAGACAGTCGAGGAACCAGCACATGATGCGGGGCTTATAGAGCACCTCCGCCGCAAGAAAATGCAGCGTGCGTCCAAAAAACAGGAACAGCATCGTCACATAATCCCACAGCGAGGTATGGTTGGATACGATCAGAGCGGGGCCCTTGATCCGCCGTCCCTGCGCGCGCCGGTTGACATAATAGGTTTTTCGCTTGAGGTAGAGAAGCGCGGGCAGCGCGCCCGTCAGCTTGACAAACCACAGCACCAGCGTTTTCATGCGTCCGTATTGACTTCCTTTTCATTTTCCGGCAGCGGCAGGCCCAGCTTTTCCGCTACGAGCTCGCGCGTATAGCGGCGCGGCATGCGGCGACACACGATGGCGCCCGCGATGCAGGCCGCGCTGACCACGCAGGGCACGAGCGCAAGGCCGCCCTTCTCGACGCCGAACAGGGAAAGGCCCTTGACATACTCATATATAAGTCCGCTGGAGATCGCGCCGACGCAGGCGGTGATCAGCGCCTGCACGGCAAAATACATGGCGGTATTATCCTTGCCGGTAAGCTCAAGCTCCACCGAGGCGATCTGAGAGGGGATCAGATATGGCATGGCGAAGAAGGCGCCGATGGAATAGCTGCCGAGCACGCCGCCGATGCAGCCGATGATGATCTTTGGCGTAATGGCGTCGCCCCAGAAGTACCGGCCGCCGAACAGGAAGGAAAGTATCGCTATGGAAAACAGCGCGAGCGCCGTCTGATAGGCGGGACGTATGCCATGCCTGTGATAGATACGGTAGAAGATGTACAGCATCAGCGGAACGGGCGCAAAGGCGCATGTATTCATAATGGCCGCGTAGCCGGCGCCCAAGTCCATCCAGCCGGAGATCAGCGCGTTCTGGGCGACGAGGAACATCTGAAGCCCAAAGAACGAGAGCGCGTTCGGCAGCATCCAGAACATGAAGAGCCTGTTGCGGAATGCGGTTCTGAGACTCTCGCCAAAGCCTGTGCGCGAGCCGGTATCAAGCGCGTAGCCGCCCTCGTATTTGACGCCCTCCTTGAGCATAAACAACGGTATCAGTATCGTGAGCATCAAGGGCATCGCGTAAAACACAAGCTGCCGGATATTCAGTCCCATGCTGAGGAAGACCGGTATCAGCGCGTACACCAGACAATAGCCGATGGTATCGAAGAAGGATTTATAACTCGATACGCGCGTGCGCTGCGCCTCGTCGCGGCAGGCGGAGGAAAGGCTGCCGTAGAACGCGAGCAGGCACATGGTGTACGAGGCAAAGAATATCAGCGCCATGGCGATGATGAATACCGTGTTGACGACGCTGTTCTCGCGGTTTTCGACAGGCATCCAGCAAAACAGATAGCCAAGCGCCATCGGCAGAAAGGCTATGGCGATCGTTGGACGGCGGCGGCCCCATTTGGTGCGCAGATTATCCGTCAGGTGCGCAAGCGGCACGTCGATCACGCCGTCGAATATCCGCCCTATGGTCCACAGCAAGCCCCATATGGCCGGATAGATCAGCGTATAGCCGGTAATGCTCCAGGCCGCCTTATCGGCGCTGAGCGCTACGGGATAGACGGCGTCGGTAAAATAGGACATCATCAGCACCATCAGAAGATTCGGGCCGAAGCCGGATGCGGCATAGACAAATTCTTTCCAGCGTTTATTCAGACTCATAACCATTCCCCCATATTACTGGTATGCAGCGCACGGACGGATCAGCCGCCGCGCAGGATATACTCGGCAAATTCCCGTGGCGTGGCGCAGGCCGTTCCACCCGAAGCATCCAGTGAGATCCGGTAGGCTTCCCCGATGCGCGCGGCCAGCGCGAAGTATTGCAGACTGCTGGCGCCAAGATCGCGTACCAGATGCGCGTCCGGCCCGATATCCTCTGCGCGGCAGCCGAGCGTCTTTGCAAATAGCGCGGTCACGCCCGCAAGCGCCTCGTTGTATTCCTGAGAAGAGACGCCGCAGCCGGCCGCTTCCGGCTGCAGCTCGCGGCAGGCCAGCGTGCCGCGGGACAGCCTCCGGCGCAGCTCTCCGCGCTGCACCTTGCTTTCCATCACGATGGGCAGCGGCTCCTCCGCCAGAAGAACGCGCCCCAGCTGCAGCCCAAGCGGCAGCGAACGATTGATCTCAAAAATCTGGCGGATCAGCCGCGATAGTATCAGCGGCGGCAGATTATCCTCCGGCTCGACCACGAGAGCGGCGATCGTATGCGAGCGCTCGTCCGGCAGACCAACAACGCAGAGCCGCCGCACATGCTCCAACATGAATCGTGCCTCCAGCGCGTCCGGCGCCAGGTTTTCGCCGCCGCTTGTAACGATCAGATCGTCAAGCCGTCCTTCAACATAATAATTGCCGTCGCTGTCGCAGCAGGCCAGATCGCCGGTCGCGTACCAGCTCTCGGGATCGCGCTTTATTTCCGCGCCGCCCTCGAGCATGGCCGAGAACAGAGTATCGCCGCGTACCAACAGCTCTCCGCGCGCGTCTCCGTCGACACGGTATTCCACGGAGGGAAAGGGCCGTCCGACAGAGCCCGTCAGCCGGTCGCGGGCAGGGAGCCGCAGCTCGACCGAGCCGATGCCGATTTCCGTCATGCCAAAGCCGTTATACAGCGCGTAGCCAAGGCCGTTCACAACATAGAGCGTGTCCGCGGGTACGAAGCCGCCTCCGGTGATGCAGAAGCGCACCGACGGGCCTAGCGTACGCATCCGCACGCCGCGCATAAGCGCGCCGCGCACCAGCCTTGCGCCAAAGCGCGGGAGCACGCTCTGCAGGCGAATGGAGAGCCGCAGCGCTTTTTCCAGCTTCTCCGCCTGGCCGTTTTCATCGGCGACCCTGCGAACGCCCGCTGCCAGGGTATTGAACAGCAGCGGTATGGCAAACAGATGCGTAACCCCGTGACGGCGGCAGGCCTCCATGATGGACTCCGCCGACAGATCGCGGGGAAACACGAATATGCGGCCAAAAAAACTGAACCATAAAAGATTGGCCACAAGCCCGAACACATGATAGAAGGGCAGGAAGGCTAAAAGCTTGGCCTCGCCCTTATAATAGGTGTTGATGGTATCGTTCTGCCTCAGCACATAGCGCGAGCTGCCTATCTGCGCGCTGATGCTGCGGCCGTCGAACAGGCAGAGCTTGGGGCAGCCCGAAGTGCCGGAGCTGCACAGCGCGATCTGATCCGCCCAACGGGCGGAAAAGCCGACGGGCGCAAGAGGCGGTCTGTCCATATCGCGGGTATCGACGAACCGGTATGCGCCAAGCGGTCTGTCGGATACGACGGCCGCCGCGCCCGCAAGGCCAAGGAGCGCCTCGTTCTGCTCGTCAGGAAGTCTTGTGTTGATCAAAAGCGGCCGGTAACCGGCCATGAGAATGCCCCAGAAAGCGATCACCCAGGCGGGGCAGTTGTCCAGTCTCAGCCCCACGAAGGCGTTGCAGGGAACCTCCGAAAGCGCGTCAGCTATGCGTGACGCAGCGGCTTTGGCGCATAGCTGACAACTGTGATAGGTCATCGTCTGAATGCGTCCGCCGTCACTCCATTCGAAAAATACGTTTTCTCCAAAGCTGAACATCACACGGTAAACTGCGGAGAAACTTCGATCGCTGTTTTCAAGCGCGTTCAGCGCGGCATCCCAATATTTCATCCCGTTATGGCCGCCCTGCGCGCGGAGGCCAGCATGCCTTTCATAACCATAAATAATATTGTATCATTCCATCCGTGCGCTTTCAACTTATTTCGACAGTCCGCACCCTTTGCCGAGGGCTCTCGGGGCAAAACGCAGAGCTGACGCGCCCGCGGCGGCGGATCGAAAAGAAAATGCGGCGCATTTCGCATAAGTGTGGTATAATATGCAAAATACCTGCATCAAAATCGGGCGGCGCAGGGTGGGGAAACCTCTGTAACAAACTCGATTTTTCACGAGGTGCTGACAAATGAGCGCGATATATTATGTCGAGACCAATTTGATCTGCATAGTGCTGCTTCTGCTGCTGAGGTGGCAGATGCACAGGCAGCGTGAAAACTACCCCACGAAAAAGATCATCTTCGACCGTATTCTCTGGTCGACGATAACGCTGTGCGCGGCGGATGCGATCGCGGGGATCTGCCGCGGGCGGATATTTTACGGCGCGCGGATTTTTATCGAGGCCAGCAATCTGATCTATTTTGAAATGCTTGTGGTCATCGGCTTTCTCTGGACGCTGTATGTCGGGCTGAGCCTGGGAAGGGTTACGCGCCTGGGCCAGAAAAAGATATGGCTGCTGGCGATCCCCCTGATTCTGTTTACCGTACTGGCGCTGACCAATCCGTTTACGCATTTATTGTTTGTGGTCGATGGAAACAATCTGTATGCCCGGAATTCCGGCGTCTATTTTCACTGGGCGGTCAACTGGCTGTATATGCTGCTGCCCACCGTGCAGACGGCGATTGCGATCGCGCGCGAAAAGAGCAAATCGCGCCGCAAAGCGCTTCTTCCGCTGCTCACCTTCATCATTGCGCCCGCCATCGCGGGCCTGCCCCAGATGTTTTTCTATGGCATCACCTCGTCGCAGGTCGGCATCACCATCTCCATCACCGCGATCTTCCTGATCGAGCAAAACGATCAGATCGCCACGGATGCGCTGACCAACCTGAACAACAGGCGCGGCCTTGACAAGTATTTGAACGACAGCGTCCAAAGCCGCTCCGGCGTCCGGATTTCCGCCATCATGATCGATATCAACAATTTCAAGCAGATCAACGATAAATTCGGGCATCTCATAGGGGATCGCGCCCTGCTGAGCATGGCCTGCGCGCTCAAGCGGGTCTGCAACAGAATGGTCACGAATACCTTCCTCTGCCGCTTTGGCGGGGACGAGTTTCTGATTGTCGGCAGAGAGCTTTCCGACGCGGACGTCGCCAGGATCAAGGCGCTGATCGTGGAGGAGCTTGACCGGATGAATGCGGAGGCCAAAGATCCATACACCCTCACGGTCGGTATGGGCGCCGCGAGCAAGGACTGCGTGGACATGGAGGACGCGGAGCAGCTTGTACGACTGGCGGACGAAGCCATGTATGAGGATAAAAAAAACAGCAGAAGAGCCTATGCTGACGCGCAGGCCGGGTCTGTTAAAAACCAAGGTCGATACCCGCGCGCTCGAACAGTTCGCATAAAACGCAGAGTGCCGCTCGCCTACAACAGCGCGTCGGGTACGGCGTCGCTGGGCATACGCCAGTCGCCGCGCGGCGAGAGGGCGACGTTGCCTACGCGCGGGCCGTCGGGCATGCAGGAACGCTTGAACTGATTGGCGAAGAAGCGGCGGCAGAACAGAGCGTACCAGCGCGCGATGGTTTCCTCCGTGTAGTCGTTTCCAAAGGCGCAGGCGGCGAGGCGAAGTATCTTTTCCTTGGATTCGCCGCGGCGGATCAGATGATAAAGAAAGAAATCATGCAGCCCGTAGGGGCCTACGATATCCTCGGTGATCTGCGCGATAGCGCCGTCTTTTCCGGGGAGAAGCTCGGGCGATACCGGCGTGGCCACAATATCCCTGAGCACGGCGGCAAGTGGCGCGTCCGCCTGTCCGGCTATCCAAAGCAGCATGCTGCGTATCAGCGTTTTGGGCACGTCTGCGTTGACGCCGTACATGGACATATGATCGCCGTTATAGGTCGCAAAGCCGAGCGCGAGCTCTGAAAGATCTCCGGTGCCGACCACGAGGCCGCCGGCCATGTTGGCCAGATCCATCAGCACCTGCGTGCGCTCGCGCGCCTGCGCGTTTTCAAAGGCGGCGTCCGGCTGATCGGGCGCATGGCCGATGTCCTCGAGGTGACGGCTTACGGCGGCGGTGATGTCGATGACGCGAAGCGGAATGCCGAGCGCGTCACAAAGGAGGCCGGCGTTGCCGCGGGTACGCTTTGACGTGCCGAAGCAGGGCATGGTGACGGCCAGAATATCCGTAACAGGCCGCTCGAGCAGCCTGAGCGTGTCGCGGCAGACCAGCAGCGCGAGCGTGGAATCCACGCCGCCGGACAGGCCGAGCACGAGCGTTTTGGCGCCTGTATGACGGACGCGCTGTGCCAGCGCCTGCGCCTGTATAGCGGCGACCTCCGTGCAGCGCGCGGCCAACTCCGCAGGATCGTCCGGAACGAAGGGCGTTTTCCAGTAGCTGCGGCTGAGCGTGGTGGGCGCAAGCGCCAGAGAAAAGGGCACGAGCTCCACGCCCTCGCGCACATTCGAGCGGGTCAGGCGGCGGCGTTCGCGGACAAGAAAGCTGAGATCGATTTCGGTGACGGCATAACCGCTCCCAAAGGGCGGCGCCTCCGCAAGCAGGCAGCCGTTTTCATAGATCATATCGTGGCCGGAGAAGACCACGTCTCCGGTGCTCTCGCCCTGCCCCGCGCTGACGAAGGCGTAGGCGCAGGTCTGACGGCCGCTTTGCGACTGAATCAGCATGCGGCGGTAGGCGGATTTGCAGACGGCCTCATTGCTGGCGGAAATATTGCATATGACCGTAGCGCCCGCGGCGCAAAGCTGCGTGGAGGGCGGCAGGGGAGACCACATATCCTCGCACACCTCAACACCGAGCATGAGCGCGGGCATCTCGCGGCAGCGAAACACCAGCCGGTTGCCGAACGGCGCCTCCTGCCCGAACAGCGATATGACGCGGTTGTCGGCGGGCGCAGGGGTGAACACACGCTTTTCATAGAATTCGCCGTAATTGGCCAGATGCGTTTTTGGCACTACGCCGAGCACGCGCCCGCCCTGCAGTACGACCGCGCAGTTGTAGAGCGCGTTTTGCACGGCCAGCGGCGCGCCGAGCACAACGAGCGTATCGCTTTCTTCGGTAAAGCGGCGAACGGCGTCAAGGGCCGCTTTGGCGTCGGCAAGCAGCGCATCGAGGCGGAACAGATCGCCACAGGTATAGCCCGAGACGCACAGCTCCGGCAGCGCAACGAGCCGCGCGCCGTCCTTTTGCGCCCGACGGACGCTCTCGATGATGGCGGCGGCGTTCTTCTGACAGCCCGCGACCGTAATGCGCGGCGTAACGGCAGCGATCTTTAAGAATCCGTGTTGCATGGCGGCACCTCGTCTTTCCTGTTCTGATGGTATTTTACGCCCTATGCGAAGCGCTGTCAATGTGGTATAATGACTGGAATCGAGCATCGGAGGACTATGATATGCTGCGTATTGAGAATCTGACAAAAAGCTACGCAAAGGATCATAAGGCTGTGGACGGCCTGACGCTGCATGTGGCGCCGGGCGATCTGTACGGATTTATCGGCCATAACGGCGCGGGCAAGACCACAACGCTCAGGGCTGTGGCCGGCATACTGCGCTTTGACAGCGGCAGCATTACGGTGGACGGACACGATATCGTGCTTGAGCCTATCGCCTGTAAGCGAGAGATGGCCTATATTCCGGACAACCCCGATCTGTATGCGCACTTGACAGGCATACAATACCTGAATTTTGTCGCGGACATCTTTCAGGTGGACGAAAGTACGCGCACGGCGCGGATACAGAAATATGCCGACGCCTTTGAGATGACGCCGCGTCTTGGCGAGCTCATAGGCGCCTGCTCGCACGGCATGAAGCAGAAGATAGCCATCATCGGCGCGCTTTTGCATGCGCCGAAGCTGCTGCTGCTGGACGAGCCGTTCGTCGGACTCGATCCTGTGGCTTCGCACACGCTTAAGGAGATCATGCGCGGCATCTGCCGGGACGGAGGCGCGATCTTCTTTTCAACGCATGTTTTGGAGGTGGCCGAAAAGCTTTGCAGCAAGGTCGCCATTATCAGGGAGGGCCGGCTTGTGACGGCGGGCGACATGGACAAGGTCAAGGGCGACAGCTCGCTTGAGGACCTGTTTCTGGAGTTGAGCGAGCATGCGTGAGTTTTGGATACTGACAAGGCTTCAGCTTCTCTCACTGTTCGGCGTCAACCAGATCCGCTATCAGAAGGCCGGCGAGGAGAAGAAAAAAGGCAAAAGAAACCTCAGGGTGCTGCTCGTGATGGTTGTGGCGCTCCTGTACCTGTCCGTGGTGTACAGCATGATGCTTGCAGAGGTGTTTGAGCCGCTCGGACTGCTTTCACTGATGCTCGGGCTCATGGCGATGGCGAGCTCCATGCTGATACTGGTATTTTCCATGTTTGAGGCCAAGAGCATGCTCTACGGCTTCGGCGATTATGATATGGTCATGAGCTGGCCGGTCCCGGCTCAGACGGTGGCTGCCGCGCGCGCGGCGAATATGTACATTTGCAATCTGGCATACGGGCTGCTGCTTCTGCTTCCCGCGGGCGTGATCTATGCGCTGCGCGCCGCGCCGCCGCTGTGGTATTATCCCGTATTTCTGCTGATTCTCGCGCTGCTCCCGTGCGTGCCGACGATGCTTGGCGCGTTCCTTGGCACGCTGATCACGCTGGCTACGGCGCGCATGAAAAAGAGCAGCGTTTGGAGCACTGTGGGCCAGTTTATACTCATGATCGTGCTGGTTGCGGCGATCATGTGGATGAACAGCGGCATGCTCCGGCTCGGAGAAAAGGCGGCGTCGATCTCCTCCGCCGCGCTTGCGTACTATCCGCCGGCCGCCTGGATACAGTCGGCGGTCTCGGGCGAGGCGCTGCCGCTCGTCTGGTTCGTTGTGAGCGCCGCCGCAGCCATGGCGCTGATGCTGCCGGCGCTTGGCCGGATATTTACGGGCGTGCACGGGCGCATGAGCGATCTGCCGCGCGGCAGGGACTTTTTCATGAGCCGTCAGGGACGCAGCGGCGTTGTACGGGCGCTGTACCGCAAGGAGTGGAAGCGCTATACGGCCTCGAGCCTGTACGTTACCAATACGGCCTTTGGCCATGTGATGCTGCTTGCGCTTGGCGTCGCTTCAGTGGCGGTCAAGAATGAGATATATCCTTCCATCCTATCGGACGCGTCGATGCGTCCTCTGATGAACGCCGTGCCGCTGGCCGTGGGCGCGATCATCGCCATGTCCGCCACGACCGGCAGCGCCATATCGATCGAGGGCAGACAGCTATGGATCGTGCGTACGCTGCCCGTGCGTGCCAGGGAGCTGTTCCTTGGCAAGATACTGGTAAGCCTGACGCTGGCTGTGCCCACGGCGCTGATAGCGGGCACGTTGCTGGCGATCGGGCTGAGGCTTGAGACGCGTCTCTGGCCTTGGATGTATATCACGCCGCTGGCGTCCGCGCTGTTTTCCGCGGTATTCGGGCTAACGGTTAATTTGTCTCTGCCGCGGCTGGATTGGACGAACGAGGCGGAGGTCGTCAAGCAGAGCGGAGCGATGGCCGCTTCCATGTTCGGCGCGTTCGGCTGCCTGATTGCGCTGGCCGCGGCGGTGGCCGTAACGGGCCTGTACTGGACGCTGCCGGCCGCTACGCTGGCGCTGGCGGCGGCGTCGCTTATCATATGGAACGGACTGTGCCGCAGGGGCGAGGAGCGGTTGAGAGCGCTGTAAACGCAATATATTGCCGCTATATGTCAAATGTACGGCAAATGTTGTGAAAATGACGTTAATAATTTAAAATACCCATTGAACAGGTGTATGGTGCGTATGCTATAATATATAAGGACGGGGGTGCGATCATTCATGCAGACGAAGCGACGCAAACTGGGCGAACTGACCATCGAGGAGCCTCTGCTGGATGCGGAAGGGCAGGCCAGACAGCGGGAGCTGAACGAACGGGCGCTGCTCGAGTATACAGAAAAGCGTACGCTGAGCAGCGAAACGTTGCGCGAGCATGTGGAGCAGTATGAAAAGGATATTCGCAAGCACCTTATCCACTAGCGCATCGGACTGTGCTTTACAGCTATGGAATCATGATTACTATTTTGTCAGGAGGAGCGGCGCTTGTCATACGATCAGGTAATTAAGGCGATCTTGAGCGGATTTGCGCAGTTTTCGCTTCTCGATTTACTGGATATACTCATTATCGCGGTATTGCTGTATCGGCTTATCATCTGGACCCGCGAGACGCGCGCCTATGAGGTGCTCAAGGGCGTGGGCCTGCTGTTTCTGTGCTCCGTTGCGAGCTCGCTGCTTTCGCTGAACACGCTGAGTTGGGTGCTGGGCTCCATCATGAAATCCGGCACCATCATCATCGTGCTGTTTATTCTGTTTCAACCGGAAATCCGGCGTGTGCTCGAGCGACTGGGACGCAGCGGAAAGCGGCTTGGCAAGGCCTGGTCCGATACGGATACGCTGACAAGCAGCGAGCTTGTGCGCGACATGCACCGCACGATACTGTCGCTTTCGCGCCGGCGCGTCGGCGCGCTGATCGTGGTGGAGCAGAAAACGGGGCTTGGCGACATCATCCGCACGGGCACGCGCATAGACGGCATACTCTCCGGCGCGCTGCTTGAGAATATCTTTGAGCCAAACACGCCGCTGCATGACGGAGCGGTCATCGTGCGAGGCGCTATGATACTGGCTGCGGGCTGCTTTCTGCCGCTTTCGGACGACCTGACGGTTTCGCGGGAGCTTGGCACGCGGCACCGCGCGGCGCTTGGCGTTTCCACGGCCTCAGACAGCGTGACGCTCGTAGTCTCCGAGGAAACGGGCGCCATCTCCATGGCGCGCGACGGCAAACTGGTCCGCTATATCGATTCCAAAGCATTGCAGGACATATTGGAGAATCTGTTTATCGAAAAGAACACGCAGATCTCGGCGTTTTCGTTTCTGAACATGAAACGGAGGGACAGAAATGACAAGAAGTGAAAAAAAGAAAAACGCTTTTTTGTCCGCGCTGAAGAGCTTCTTTACTACAAATATCGCGCTGAAGATCATCGCGCTTGTGTTTGCTATGCTTCTGTGGGGCTATGTGCTGACCGATCAGAAGCCTCTGCGCACAAAGATCATATCCGATGTGACGCTGAGCTTTGACGGCGAGGCGGAGCTTATGTCGCAGGGCTTTTGCGTGCGCGGAGACCGAAGCCAGATTCTGCAGGACGTATCGGTGGCCGTACGGGCGCAGATCACGAACTACGCCTACCTTTCCGCCAATTCCATCACGGCGCTGGTGAGCCTTAAGAACATCAGCGAGGCGCGCGAATATACGCTGCCGGTGCAGGCGACGGTGAGCTCCTCGCTTGGCACGGTGCAGTCGGTGACGCCGGCCTCGGTAACGCTGGAGATCGATCTGCTGCGCACAAAAACCATTCCTGTGACGACCAGCTTTACGGGCGAGCTGCCGGACGGCTACTGGGCGGATATGGACGCGCTTTCCACCACGACCCGGCTGGATATCTCCGGCCCGCGCACGGATGTGGCGCAGGTGGTGCGCGCAGAATGCGCGGTCGATCTCAGCGGTCGGACGGGCTCGATATACAGTACCTTCGACGTCGTTTTATACGACGCGGACGACAACGTTATTTCCTCCGATATACTCATTGGAACGCTGCCCTCATCCACGGTGCGGCTGCCGATCTATCCGCTGAAGGTGGTGCCTATCGACGTGGAGGCCTCGCTGATCGGTCTGGACGACCTGGCGGTCAATCACGAGCTCGTCAGCGCCGTCGCAACGCCGGCCACGGTGCGGCTGGTCAGCGAAAACGGTTCGCTGGATCAAGTGGAGAGCGTAACGCTCCAGCCCATACCCGTCAACGGCCTGTCCGCCGGCACAACCGTCGAGAGCACGATCATCGTACCGGAGGGAGTGCGCCTGCTGGACAGCGATACGGTATCGGTGGTGCTGGACGTGCGCGAGCGGGTGGAGACGGCGACCTTCCTGAGTCTGGACATTCAGACGGTCAATCTTGGACAGGGCCTGACAGCGGTGCTCGGACTTGACGCTGTGGATCTGACCATTGAGGGCCGTTACAGCCTTGTGAGCATGATCAAGCGCGGGGATGTCAGCATACTGGCCGATCTTAGCGGCCTTGGCGAAGGCGTGCACACGATACAGCTGTTTGTGCATGTGCGCGACGAGGATACTACGGTGGAGCTGAACACGGTGCTTTCCGTGACCGAGGTGACGGTGACCATCACCGCGTCATAGGACTGGTTATGCCGTTGCTGCTTAGTGGGATTCGCGCGCCCCTGAACGCGCAGGAGCCGGTGTTGCCGCAGCTTGCCGCGGCGGCGCTTGCCGTCAATGCAAAAGATATTTTGAGCGCGCGCCTGATACGGCGCGCGCTCGATGCACGCAAAAGGAACGATATCCATTTCCAATTGCAGATGCTGGTCACCCTCGATCCGAGGCTGGAGCGGAGACTTTTAAAGCGCGGCGACGCGCGCGTTGCGGCATACACGCCGCCGGCGCCGGCGCCCGTACGCTTTGGAACGGAGGCGCCCTGCGGTCCGGTGGTCATAGCGGGCCTTGGGCCGGCGGGACTGTTTTGCGCGCTGATGCTTGCACAAAACGGCTATGCGCCGCTGATCCTTGAGCGCGGCCTTCCCGTGGAGGCGCGCACGGCGCGCGTGGAGCGGTTCTTTGGCGGAGGGCCGCTGGATGCGGAATGCAACGTCATGTTCGGCGAGGGCGGCGCGGGTACGTTCTCCGACGGAAAGCTGACCTCCAGAAGCAAGGATGGGCGCGGGCAGAGCGTGCTTGAAACGCTGGCCCGCTTCGGAGCGCCGCCGGAGATTCTTGTAGACGCCAAGCCTCATATCGGCACGGATCGGCTGCGGCTCGTGGTCGCCGCGATACGGCGTGAAATCGAAAGGCTTGGCGGCACGGTACGCTTCTCCGCGCGGCTTACGGATATGGAGGACGGCATGCTTGCGGTCAACGGCAGCGAAAGAACGCGCTGTGCGGCTCTGGTGCTGGCCTCGGGACAGGGAGCGCGCGATACCTACCGTATGCTGCTTTCCCGCGGCGTTTCCATGAAGAAGAAGGCCTTTGCGGCAGGACTGAGGATCGAGCACCCACAGGAACTGATCGATCTGGCGCAATACGGCGCGTCCGCTTCAAGTCTGGGACTTGGGGCGGCCAGCTATGCGCTGACTGCCAGAAGCGGCGAGCGCGGCGTATACAGCTTCTGCATGTGCCCGGGCGGACGCGTGATCCAGAGCGCTTCGGCAGAAAACGAGGCGGTCGTCAACGGTATGAGCGACTATGCGCGCGACGGTAAAAACGCTAACGCGGCCATCGTTGTGCAGGTGCGCGAGGAGGATTGCCCAGATGGCGCGCTTGGCGGCGTGAGCTTTTGCGAATCACTGGAACGCGCGGCGTTTTTCGCCGGCGGCGGCGACTATTGCGCGCCCGCGAGCCGGCTTGGAGATTTCCTGGAAAATAAAACGCCGTCAGGCTTCGGCGGCGTAACGCCAAGCTGCCTGCCGGGCGTAAGGGCTTCTGACTTTTGGAAGCTCCTGCCGCCCTTTATGGCGGAGGGCATACAGGACGGCGTATGCGCCTTTTCACGGCAGCTCAAAGGCTTTGACCTCTATGATGCGGTGCTGACGGGTGTGGAAACGCGCACAAGCGCGCCGGTTCGCATCGAGCGCGGCGCGGATATGCGCTCCGTAAGCCATGATTTCCTGTATCCCGTGGGCGAGGGCGCGGGCTATGCCGGCGGCATCGTATCGGCGGCGATCGACGGTCTTAAGGCCGCGGAGGCGATCATGAGCCGCTTCGCACGGCCATGAGCAGGTCGGGCTTGTTGGACATGATGGCAAAGATATTCTCCTGATTGAGAAAATACCGCATATCTGTTTCCTCATCCACGGTCCAGGGGTTGGTTTTTACGCCTGCCCGCTCATATTTTTCCATCTCCGCATCGCTGAGAAACTTATAATAGGGATGCAGATACTGCATGCCCAGCTCCCGCGCGTAGCGCTGCGGCTCCGCAATGCGGCATTCGTAGAGTATCGCGTGCGGAAGCGACGGGGCGAGCGCCTTGCTGCGCAGCAGGGAATAGTGGTTGAAGGAGGATATGATTACGCGTTCGCAGAGATCGAATGTATCAATGAGTGCGATCACCTTTTCCTCAATGCCGGGATACTCGTTATAAGCGGTTTTCAGCTCTATGATGTTCAAAAAATCATGCTGCGCGCTCATGGAAAAGTATTCTTCAAGCGTCGGCACGCGCTGGACGGGGCACTGGCCCTTAAAACGGTAGGAGATATCGAAGCGCCGGAGTTCTTCAAGCGTCAGCTCCGACACAAGCAGATCGTCGCCCGTGATACGCAAAAGGCTTTCGTCATGGAATACGACGGGAACGCCGTCCCGGGTAAGCTGAACGTCGAACTCCGCTCCGTCCGCGCCGAGCTCGACGGCCTTTTCAAAGGCCAGCATGGAGTTTTCTGGATAGCGCGACGAAAAACCGCGGTGAGCGATCACTTTTTTCATTCTTCATTCCCCCCTCATAAGCGTTAAGCTGTCCAGAGCATGCTGTACGCCGGATAGATCCGGCTGCGCGTGCCGCCTGTGCGCGTCTGATCTCAGAGAGCGCATAGCGCTGCGGCACAGGCGCTCCGCTTTGGCGATATCCACTGCCGACGGCGTATCGCGCCCGACAAAATCCAAGAAGTTTTTACGGTAGATGCGTTCCAGTAACTCAGGCTCAAGCCCCATGCCGTGCAGCACGAAGGGCTCCGCCCCTATGAGATAGTCGTTATCGGCGCGGATGCCCGCCGCGTTTTTTTCGCACAGGAAGCCGCGTATGATGTCAACGCGACGCCTGGCCTCGCCCAGATTGATCTCCGATGCGCCGGAGAGCGCCGCGCGGCCGCCCGTATCGGTGCCGTAAAGTATGCGCTCTGAAAAGCGCTCCAGAAATGCGCGCGCCTCGACGGGCGTTTCGGACAGCTCCCGATAGAGCTCGATGGCGGGCGTAAGATCCACGCGCATATTGGAAAAGCGGAGCATCCACTCTGAAAGCCGGTCGAGCTGCGCCGAGAGAAAGAAGAAGTGCGCAAAGCAGATATTGAGCTTTTCGTGCCGCTCCAGAACCGCGCGCACCTGCCGATACTGCTCGCTGCCCTGCACGGTATCCGGCCCGTATACCCAGCCTTGCTCGCGGGCGCGCGCGGATGCGCGCTTTTCATCCCAGAAGGCGGCCGGATCGTTGACGTGCCAAAGTATAGGCAGACGTGTTTCCTCGGCAAACTCCCAAAACCCTTCCCAGACGGGCGCGTCAAAATCGGGGATCGGGTATTGGCGGCGCATGGTCGGCTTGCCCTCGAGGAGCTTAAGACCGTCGCAGCCCGCGTCCAGCAGTCGCTTGACGCGGGTGATCATGCGGCGCGAAAGGCCGGCGGGACGCTTATAATAATCTGTGCAGTCAAGGCAGCCAAAGGCGAATATGCGATCGGGATAGCGCGCCTTGAGCGCCAGGATGTCCGGCGTTGGATCGAGCCGCAGGCCGCCGGGCAGCGCGGACAGGCAGACGGCGTCCACGCCCGTTTCCTTGAATACGGCGATCAGGCTGTCCTCGGAAACGGGGAAAGCGTAGTGCATGTGGGAGTCGAGTATGGAAAAACCATCCGTCATGCCGCTACTCTCCTAAATCCTCGGACGGCTTAGGCTCGACCGGTTCCCCGTGCGGCGCTTCGGAAGGCGCCGCGCTTTCCCCGGCGGGCGGCGTTTCCTCAGTGGGCGGCGTTTCCTCGGACGGATGCCGCGGCTTCCGTTTAAAAAGGTGGATGACGCCCTGCTCGTTCAGACTCTGAATCAACGCGACCGTGATCGGCAGTCCGAGCAGGCCTATCGGGCCGAACACATATGTGCCAACGACCATGGACAGCAGCGTTACAATGGGATGCAGGCCCACGCGGTCGCCTATGATCTTCGGCTCCATGATATTGCGTACCACGATAACCACAATGTAGAGTATGCCAAGGCCCAGTCCGGTGAGGTAGTCGCCCTGTATGAGCTTGACGATCGTCCAGGGCAGAAGCACCATGCCGCTGCCGACGACGGGCAGTATATCGAACAGGGCGATGATAACCGCGATGAGCACGGCGTTTTTGACGCCGATGATCAATAACCCAATACAGATTTCCGCGAAGGTGATCAGCAGTATCAGCGCGTAGGATTTGGTATAGCGCCAGAGCGTCAGGCCCAGGTGCGTGCGTATTTCAAACAGCAGCCGCTGCGTCTTGTCGGAGCACTGCCGAAGCACGAATTCCCTGAGCACGGCCCAGTCCATGGAAAGAAACAGCGTGGCGATGACGGTGATCAGCACGTTCAGCAGAAAACCGGGGGTTCCGACGGCGATGTTGGTAATGCGGCCGCCCAGCCACTTGGAGGCGGTAACGATGGCGTCCTCAATCGTCTGCATCAGATTGGAGGATATGACGTCGTAGGCGGCCGCGACGTTGGGGTCCAGCCTCTCGGCAAAGCGCTCAAGGGCGTCGAAGACGTTCATGACGAAGGGCTCGATGCGGGTATTGAAATATTCCGGCGTTGCAAGTACCAGCGCCTTGCCCGCGGCAAACAGCCGTATGCCGATGACCGCCAGCAGAAAGGCGATCAGCGCATAGAACAGAATGACGACGACGATGCTTGCGACGGCCTTGTGAATATGACATTTCTCACGCAGAAACCGGATCAGGGGCTTGAGCAAAAGCGATACCAGCAGCGCAATGATGAAGGGCGCGAGCGCCCCGAGCGCATAGCGGCAGATAAAAATAACGATCCCGAGTATGATCGCAGCATAGAGAAAGTTAATAATGAATCTTCTCCGCTTTTCCGTCTCCATATTATTCCTCGCAATCCGACAGAATCAGTATGCTCATTTTTTCACTCTATCATGCGGCACGGTTCTTGTAAAGCGCGGAAAAAGCCGTTATACTATGAGCCATGGAAGATTCACAATTACTTTCAGCGCTCGACGCATTGCTTGACGGCGAGGACGACGCCGTGGCCGGTATGGCCAACGCAGCCGCGTTTTTATTCCATAATCTGAACGACGTAAGCTGGGTCGGCTTTTATCTTTTGAAGCGGGACGAGCTGGTGCTTGGCCCCTTTCAGGGAAAGGTCGCTTGCATGCGCATCGCGAAAAACCGCGGCGTCTGCGGCGCGGCGTTTTCCCAGAACCGCGTTTTGCGGGTGGACGACGTCGGCGCGTTTGCCGGACATATCGCCTGCGACGCCGAAAGCCGCAGCGAGCTTGTGCTGCCGCTTTGCGGCGCGGACGGCGCGCCCTTTGGCGTGCTGGATATCGACAGCCGCAGCCTTGCGCGCTTTACCGAGGCGGACGCGGGCCTGCTGACTCTGGCTGCGTCGCGTATTGCGGCCAAGCTGGCGGGGACTTTGAGATGAACCTTGCTTCGCTCCTGCTTACGGCCGTGGGCCTTTCGATGGACGCGTTTGCGGCGTCGCTGTGTCAGGGCCTGAAAATGCCGCGCTTCCAATGGCGGCACGCGCTGGTGATCGGCTTGTTTTTCGGTGCGTTTCAGGCGGGTATGCCGCTGCTCGGCTGGCTGCTTGGCTGCCAGTTTGAACGTTATATCACGAGCGTGGACCACTGGATCGTATTTGCGCTTTTGTGCTTTGTGGGTGGAAAAATGGTGATTGACGCGCTTAAGGGCGGCGGCGGGGACTGTGCCTGCGACGGCAGTCTCAACCTCAGGGAGCTTGTGCTGCTGGCTTTTGCCACGAGCATCGACGCGCTGGCCGTAGGCATATCGTTTGCGTTCCTTTCTGTGAGGATCGTGCCGGCGGTACTGACCATCGGGGCGGTCACCTTCGGACTGTCGGTGCTGGGCGTCGCCATAGGCCATCAATTCGGTGCGCGTTATCAAAAGTATGCCACGCTTGTGGGCGGCTGCATATTGATACTGATCGGACTGAAGATATTGCTGGAGCATTTGGGGGTGCTTGGATGAATGGAGAAAGACATGTAATCGATGCGGAGCTCAAGGCGCTTTTGGAGGATCCGGTCAAGCTGTTTCTAGCCAATCGGGAGAGCATGAAGCAGAGCTTCCCATGGCAGGGAGCTGCGACGCATTGTCTGTGCGCGCTGCTGCGTACGAGCCGCGCGGCGCTCCTGGACGGCGGACGCGTGCATGAGATGCGTGCGCTTGTGCGCGGACGCACAGGCGGTTTTTCGCAGTTTCGGGGTCTGCCGCTTCTTCCGCTTTCCACACTGCTTTCGGGCAGCCTCATGCCGGAAGGCGATCTTGACGATGCGCTCAAACTGCACGGCATGCTTCGGGAAGCGGGCTTCCCCAATTCGCCCTATCTGGCCGAGGCGGCCTTCCTGCCGCTGATGATACGGCAGGAGTTTGACGCCGAGGCCTGCGTCGGGGCGGCATATGATATGTTCAAAATGCAGCGGGAGGCAAGGCCCCTTCTTGGCGCGGAGACGGCCTGCCTGTATACGCTGCTCGCGGCGATGGCGGGCGAGACGGCGGAGCGTTCGCACGACGAGACGGAACGTGCATATCCGGTTTTAAAAGCGACGTTTCCCGCCTCGGGAACGACCTATGCGCTGGCGCGTGTACTGACGCTTGGCGAGGGAGAAACCGAGCAACGCTGTGCCTGCGTGATCGAGCTGTATCAAAAGCTTGGCGAAAGCGGGCTCAGGTTCGGACGGCGCTTTGAGCTTCCGGCGCTCGGCGTACTGTCGCTCCTGCCGGTGGAGCCTCGGCAAATGGCTCAGGGCATAGCGGACATGGACGCGCGCCTGAAACGGGAGAAGGGTTTTTCGGCATGGTCGGTGCAGGCGTCCTTGCGCATACTCTACGCGGCGAGTCTCTATGCTTTGACGCTCGCGCCGGAGCAGCGGGACATACCGCTTTGCGTCGGCCTTGTACAGTCCGTGACCGGCGTACTGAGCGCTGCGCAGACGGCGGCCTGCATCGGCGCCTCGGCGGCGGCCGCGTCGTCGGCGGCCGCGTCCTCAAGCGGCGGCTGAAAAAACGCCAAACATATTTTACACGGGGTATTGACTCTCACGCTGCGTCATGCCTTATACTGACGGCGTTCCGCGAAGGGAACGCCGTTTTTTAGAAAGGAGGGAGCGTTATGAAGCTGAATATCGGCGATGCGGCGTCGCTGCTGAACGTGTCGGTGCGTACGCTGCGGTATTATGATGAGATCGGACTGCTGAAGCCCTCGGAGGTGACGGAGGCGGGCTATCGCATCTACGACGGGACGGATATCGCCCGCTTGCAGCAGATACTGTTCTATCGCGAGCTGGAATTTCCGTTGTCGGATATAGGGCGCATTCTTTCGGCGCCGGATTACGACCGCGCGGATACGCTGAGAAAGCAGAAGGAGCTGCTGACGCTCAAGCGCGACCGGCTGGACGCGCTGATACGGCTTGCGGAGCAGAGCATGAAAGGAGAGGATACCATGTCGATACAGGAATTTGACAACACGGCCGTGGAGACGGCCAGAGAGAAATACGCTGCGGAGGCCGAGGCGCGTTGGGGCAAAACGGAGGCCTGGAGGGAAAGCGCCGCGCGAACGAAGGCATATGGACGCGGGGACTGGACGCATATACAGAGCGAGGCCGACGAAATTTTGAAGGCCTTTGCCGCTGCGCGGGACGAAGCGCCCGCGGGCCAAAAGGCGCGCGCGCTGGTGGAGGACTGGCAGGCGCATATTACTAAATACTATTACGACTGCACTGCACCGATATTGAAGGGCCTTGGCCAGATGTATATGGGCGACGCGCGCTTTACCGCATATCTGGATCGCTTTGGCGACGGCACGGCCGCGTTCATCAGCGAGGCCATTGAGGCGTATTGAAAAGCGTGCTATAATACCGGCATGAAACAAAGAGAACTGTTGGATTTTCTTGGCGTGCTGGAAACGCTCAAGACGAACGCGCGCCACAGCGTTACCCGCGGCGGCGCGCCTGAGACGGTGGCGGCGCATTCATGGCGGCTGACCGTCATGGCGATGCTGGTGGGGCCGGAGATAGAGGATATTGACCGCGACCGCGTGGTGCGCATGTGCCTTGTCCACGATTTTGGCGAGGCGCTGACGGGCGATATTCCATCCTTCCTTAAGACCGGCGACCATGAGAGGACAGAGGACGCCGCGGTGACGGGAATGCTTGACGGCCTTTCCGAGCCGCAGCGCGGTGAGCTCAGAGAGCTGTTTTCCGAGATGAATGCGCAAAAAACACGGGAAGCGCGGCTCTATAAGGCGCTCGACAAGCTTGAAGCGGTCATTCAGCATAATGAAAGTTCGCTGGATACCTGGATCCCGCTTGAGCGCACGCTCAATCTGAGCTATGGCGAGGAAAATGCAGCCGAGTTTCCCTATTTACGGGAATTGCGTGCGCTTTTAAGAGAGGACTCCGTAAAAAAGCTTGCTTCCGAAACGGCGGAAGCTTAGCTCTCAGGCACGAGATCGAGCAACACAAGCTCGCGCGGCGTAAAGATGCGCGGCGCCCACAAAGGAAGCTTGGACAGCCCGCGGCTGATCACGAGGGTCTGTTCGCCAAAGGCGTACAGCCCCCCCGCATATTTTGGAAAGAGACCCTGCCCGGGTGAATACAGCCCGTTGAATACGCCCGGCAGGCTGATCTGACCGCCGTGCGTATGGCCGGATACGATCAGATCTGCGCCCGCGTCAAGCAGATCGTCGATATACTGCGGCTCATGGGAGAGAAGAACAGAGAATTCATCTTCGCCGTCCAGCGCTTCCTTGACCGCCGCCAGCTGTTCCTCATAGCCGATTCGGTTGCAGCGCACGTCGTCCACGCCCGCGATGCGTATGCTTGTACCGCTTGCCGAAAAGCGCAGCGTATCGCCCTCGAGCACGGTTATGCCGGATTCCTCCAGCACCTGCCGTATGGTCTCGAGCTCATGCGTGGCATATTCATGATTGCCGAGCACAAAATAACAGGGATAGGCGGCGCCAACGGCTCTGCAAAAAACGGCGGCGTTGCTTAAAGAGGCCGTGCCGTCGTATATATCGCCGCAGAGCAGCACGGCGTCCGGCGCATAGGCCTCGAGCTGCGCCATCAGGCGGCTTTGATTGCGGCCGTAGCGCGCGCTGTGCAGGTCGGTGATCAGCGCCAGCCGCAGACTGCCGGAGAGCTTGCCGCTGGGAATGGTATAGACCACTGCGCGCGGGCGAACGAAAGCGTTCGACAGCATCGTGATCAACAGAAGCGCGGCGACGATCAGGCAGAGGATCACCAGCCAGCGCATTTTTCCAAAAACTTTCATACGCATATAGTATAGCGCGGAAATCTGAAATCATTATGTTTAAAATATGAAGATTCATGTATCCGCCCATGCCGAAAAGCTATATATGCCGCGAGGCTTTCGCCGAAGGCTGTCGTATGCTAGAATAATTAAAAACATTGGAGGAGCAAGCATGCAGCTTCATCCCGCGGTGCGCAAGCTTGAAAAGGCCTGCATACAGTACCGTCAGGCTCTGCATCGCATTCCCGAGATATGCTTTGCCGAGTATAAAACGCAGGCCTACCTGCTGCGCCAGCTGCGCAGATTTGCGCCTGACCGGCTCGAAACGCCCGCGCTGACGGGCGTGAAGGCGGTATACCTTGCCGAAAATCCGTTGGGTACGCTGGCTTTCCGCGCCGATACCGACGGTCTGAGCATCGACGAGGAAACGGGCGCGCCCTACGCCTCCATCCACGCGGGCCGCATGCACGGCTGCGGGCATGACGGGCACATGACCGTGCTGCTGCTGCTTGCGAGACTGATCCATACGCACCGTGATACGCTTCGCTACAATGTCGTACTGCTGTTTCAGCCGGCGGAGGAGGGCCGTGGCGGCGCGCGGCTGATGATCGAGCAGGGCGCGCTTCAGGATCCTCCGGTGGAGCGTATCTACGGCCTGCACGTCTGGCCCGCTGTTCCGCGCGGCAAAATCGGCGTGCGCTGGGGTCCCATGATGGCCCGCACAAGCGAGTTCGACGTCATTGTGCACGGCAAAAGCGCGCATGGCGCGAGTCCGCAAATGGGCGTGGACGCCGTGGTGGCGGCGGCGGAGCTCATTTCCCTGATGCAGACGGCGATTTCGCGCAGCGTCGATCCGCATCAGGACGCGCTGCTGACAATAGGGAAGATCAGCGGCGGTACGGCGCGCAACATCATTGCCGACCGCGTGGAGCTGAACGCGACCTTGCGGGTGTTCAACGACGAGGTGTTCGATCAGCTCAGCGAGCGGCTTCGGGCTATGCTTGGCGGCCTGGAGGTCGCCACGGGAGCCCGATTTGAGCTGCATCCGCTGATGCACTATCCCTGCGTAAACAATCCGCGGCCGCTCGTGGAGGAGTTTTACACGCATATGCCGCCGGAAGAGCTGTACCTCACGGATCCGGTCATGGCCGCGGAGGATTTTGCATTCTATCAGCAAAGCACACCCGGTCTGTTCCTGTTTCTGGGCGTGGAGGGCGGTAAAAACGCGCAGCAGCCGCTGCATAGCGGCCGTTTCGATTTTGACGAGGAGCTGTTGCTTTGCGGCGTGGAGGTTTACCGGCGGATCCTCGGGCTTTGCGAGGGGAGCGCACCCGCCTGATGCGCCCGCGCAGCTTGATGATCAGGCCGGAGCAGGACGGCCGCAACCTCAGGAGTCTGCTTTCCTCGGAGATGGAGATGTCCGCAAGGCAAATCTCGCGTCTTAAGCGCCGTGAAAACGGGATACTGCTTAACGGCGCGCCAGCTTACACGACCGCCTGCGCCCATGCGGGCGACATCCTGACGGCCGAGATCGGTGATCCGCCCTGCGTGCCGCGTCCGGAGCCCATGGCGTTCCCCCTCTCGGTCGTATACGAGGACGAATATCTGCTGGTCGTCAACAAGCCTGCCGGTCTGTCCGTGCACGCTTCTACGCGCTGCCTTGGGGAGCTTACGCTGGAAAACGCGCTCGCCGCGTATCTGCCGCCCGATTGCGGCATGCACCCCGTCAGCCGTCTGGACCGTGGCACGACGGGCCTTTTGACCGTCGCCAGGAGCGGCTATATTCACGAGCTTCTCAGGCGCCGCCAGCATACGGCGGCCCTGTCGAAAACGTATCTGGCGCTCTGTACGCGTGCGCCGTCGCCGGCTCAGGGGCGTATCGACGCGCCGCTTGGCTATGCGGAGGGCTCGCGTTACAAGATGGCCGTGAACGCCGGCGGCGCGCCCTCGGTCACGGTCTACGAGACCGTTGGAGGCGCCGGAGAGCTGACGCTTGTGCGCCTGATGCCGCAAAGCGGCCGCACGCATCAGATCCGCGTGCATATGGCCTCTATCGGCTGTCCGCTTTTGGGCGATTGGCTGTACGGAGAGGAGGACGCGCGCATACGGCGGCCCGCGCTCCACGCGCATACGCTGCTCTTGCAGCATCCGATCACCGGTGAAACGCTGCATCTGCTGGCGCCGCTGCCGGAGGATATGAAGGCTCTGATCGGCGCGGAGCTTTCCGACAGTTTGCGTCTTGTATTTGACGGGGAAAGCCGCTAGAATAATACAGTATGAAACGTGTTTTAGGCGCTATCCGCCGTGCGGATGAAAAATACCATATGATCGAGGACGGAGACAAGCTTTGCATAGGCGTGTCCGGCGGCAAGGATTCCCTGCTGCTGATGGAGGCCATGAAGCTGTATCAGCGCTTTTCCTATACGCGCTTTGATCTCTGTGCCGTCATGCTGGATCTCGGACTCAAGCAGCAGGACACCGCGCCCATTGCGGCGCTGGCGGAGCGCGTGGGCGTGGATTTTGAGGTCGTATATACCGATATCGGCAAGGTCGTGTTCGAACTGCGGGATGAGAGGAGCCCCTGCGCGCTCTGCGCCAAGCTCAGACGCGGCGCTTTAAATACCTATGCCGTGGAGCATGGCTGCAATAAGGTGGCGCTCGGCCACAACCGCGAGGACGTGATCGAGACCTTCTTTATGAGCCTTCTGTATGAAGGGCGGATCAACACCTTTGCGCCTGTGACTTACCTGAGCCGCCGCGATGTTACGGTCATACGCCCGCTGATATTCCTCCCGGAAAAATACGCGCTTTCCGTTGCGCGGCAAAGGGAGCTGCCCGTGTTGCCGCCCAACTGCGATGCAGCGGGGCACACAAAGCGCGAGGAAGCCAAGCAGATCATCGCGCATCTTTGCACGATCACGCCTGATTTTGAACAAAAATTTATGCACGCGCTGTCCACGACCGAGACCTACGGCCTGTGGGATCGTATGCGCCTGAAGCCCGATCGGCCGTCCGGCGGGGAGAAGGCTTGAAATCAAAGCGCTTATCCGTTACAATGATATATGTATTTTTTTGCTGAAAGCGGGCTGATTATGACGAAACGCCTCGCCGTATTTATGGCGCTTTTGATGCTTGCCGTCTGGCCCGCCATGGCCGCGGCCGCTTCGGATACGCGCATAAGCGGCGACGTCGACGGGGACGGCGTGGTGTCTGCGGCGGACGCGGCGGGCATTCTGCGCGCGGCGGAGGGCCTGCGTACGCTTGACGCGGGCGCAAGCGCTCTGGCGGACGCCACCGGCGATATGACCGTGGGCCGCACGGACGCGGCGGCTGTGCTGCTGCTGTGCGTGGGCCGTATCCGGAGCTTTTCCGATCTGACTGTGGGCGGAACGGACACATTGCTTCAGGATCGCTTTTTGACAAAGTTTTCCTATCTCGGCGCCGTACGCCGCGGCGATAATTACCGCAGCGGAACGGTCAGCGTCAGCGTCTCGCATTTTGCCTATGCCGGCGCGGTGTGCTTCCTGGCGGATATTTATATTCAGCACATCGAGAGCCTGCGCACCGAGTTTGGCGGCGGCAGCTACGGCGCCAGCCGTGAGAGCGTGGCGGATATGGCGGCGCGCACGGGCGCGTTGATCGCTGTCAACGGCGATCAGTATCTGCGTGTGAATTGGGGACCGCTTGTCAGGAACGGCGTCTGGTATCGCGACAGGCTGGAAAAAACCAGCGACCTGTGCGTGCTGTATCAGAACGGTGTGATGGAGACCTTTGCCGCGGGCAAGGCGGACGTGGACGCGCTGGAAAAGAGCGCGGTCTATCAAAGCTGGATCTGCGGGCCGCGTCTATTGGATGACGACGGGGCGCCAATGACCAAGTTCACCTGCCCGCTGGACTTCACCGCGCGCGCCGCGCGCTGCGCCATAGGCTATTATGAGCCCGGGCATTACTGCCTATTGCTGGTGGATGGCACGCAGAATCCCGCCTCCGAAGGCATGCTCCTTGAGGACCTGTCGCTGCTGTTTTCCGAGCTTGGCTGTAAGGCCGCCTACAATCTTTATGGCGGCGCGAGCGCGCTGATGTATGCTTCGGCGGGCGCCGTCAGCACGCCCTATGCCGAGGAGCGCAGCGTAAGCGATATACTGTATATTACGGAGCCCGTCGCATAGCAGGCGCCGGTTTAGGAGGAAGTATGAAGCGTAACGGACTGTGCCGCGCGGGGGCGCTGTTTCTCTGTCTGGCCGTTCTGCCGATTGCAGGCGCGCGCGCCGAGGGAGGGCAGGCCGGCAATGTGGACGGCAGCGGCTATGTGTCCGCGGCGGACGCGGCCTTGATCCTGCGCGTTAACGCCACGCTGCTGCCTAGCGGGCTCATTGATTTTGACGCGGCCGATGTAAGCGGCAACGGCACGCTCGACGATACCGACGCGCGCGCCATACTGTATGGCAGCGTGGGCCTGATCCCCGATTTTGCCGCGTTCCGGCTTTTGCTGAGCGGGAATATTCTGGCCGAGCAGTATTTCGACCGTTTTTCCTATACCGGTACGGTCCAGTCTGAGACCGAGACCGAGGACGGCTTTGTGCGCGTGTATAAAACCGACCGTGTGAGCGTGACCATCACTTCGCAGATTCAAAGCCCAAACAACAAGAAAAGCAACGTATGCGTAGCGGACATCTATGTGCGCTATCTTGACAGCTTCAAGACGGGTCTTAGCAACGACGCTTTCCATGCCAAACGCGTTCGCACGGTCGATCAGGCGATTGACAAGGATGCGGTTATCGCCATATCCGGAGATTTCTACGATTTTTCCGGCCGCACGGGCCTCTGCTGCCGCAATGGAGAATGGTACCGCGAGAAGGCGGACGATGAGGACGTATGCGTGATGTACACGGACGGAAGCATACGCACATTTTTGGAAAAAAGCTACGATCCGGAGGAGATCGTCGCCGCCGCGCCCTATCAGGTCTGGGGCTTCGGCCCCTCGCTGCTCAACGAGGACGGCACGCCCAAGGAAAAATTCAACAGTGCGCTGACGGCCAACAATCCGCGCTCCGCCATAGGCTATTACGAGCCGGGCCACTATTGCTTTGTGCTCGTGGACGGCTCCCGCAACGGCGCTGCGCGTTATTACGGCTTTACGCTTGTGCAGCTCTCCGAGCTGTTCAGCGAGCTTGGCTGCGCCGCGGCCTTCAACCTCGACGGCGGCGGCACGGCGGTCATGGCCTCGCGCGACGGCCTTGTCAGCCAGCCCTCCGGCCAGGGCCGCGAGGTCAGCGACATCGTCTACATTGCAGACTAAAATATATTATTTCAGGGTATTGACAGGACTTGCTTCCGGATGTATAACTGTACTAACACAACAATACAGTGATACAGAAGAGAGGAGTGAGTCCATTTGCCATGGCATTTTTCATCCCAACAGCCGATCTATGTGCAGATCGTGGATGCGATCGAGCAAAGAATATTCTCCGGCGCGTACGGTATGGGCGAAAAGCTGCCGAGCGTGCGGGAACTGGCGCTTGAAGCTGCGGTCAACCCCAATACGATGCAGCGTGCGCTCAGCGATCTGGAGAATAAACGGCTTGTAAGCACACAGCGAAACAGCGGGCGCACGGTCACGACCGAGGCCGCGGTGATCAGCGAGGCGCGCGCGGACAGGGCAGGCCGGCTTTCGGCGGACTATTTGGCAAACATGGCGGCGCTCGGCTATGAAGCGGGCGAGGCCATAGGGTTTCTGAGAAAAGAGGAGGAAGAGGATGGAAACCATCTTAACGACACAAGCGCTGACTAAGCGCTACGGCGGCCTGGCGGCGCTCGACACTGTGACGCTGTCGCTGCCTGCGGGCCGGATCATAGGCCTGCTCGGGCCGAACGGCAGCGGGAAAACGACTCTGATCAAGCTGGCGGCGGGACTGCTCACGCCCACGAACGGAGCGGTGTACATCGACGACAAGCCCGTAGGAACGCAGACCAAGGCCATCGTGTCCTATCTGCCCGAAAAGACCTACCTGCCCGACTGGATGCGCGTTAACCAGTGCCTGGATTATTTTCAGGATTTTTACGCGGATTTTGACCGCGCAAGAGCCGTCGATATGCTCAAACGGCTGGGCGTCAATCCGGATGCACGCATGAAAACGCTTTCCAAGGGCACGAAGGAAAAGGTTCAGCTGGTGCTGGTGATGTCGCGCCGTGCAAAGCTGTATCTGCTGGACGAGCCGATCGGCGGCGTGGATCCGGCGACGCGCGACTATATCCTCAGCACCATCATCGGCAACTATGACGAGGGCGCGACGATACTGATATCCACGCATTTGATCTACGATGTTGAGAAGGTGCTGGACGAATTCATATTTCTCAAGGAGGGGCGCATCGTCATGCACGATTGCACGGACAATATCCGTGAGACGGAGGGCCGCTCCCTCGACGAGCTGTTTCGGGAGGTATTCAGATGCTAGGCAAGCTGATTAAACACGATTTCAACGCGCTTTCGCGCATACTGTTTCCGCTGCAGATCGGCATATTGGCCGCGGGGATTCTGGCCTCGCTGTTCATGACGATCAACCTGCGTCTGGGCGAAGCGGCCAGAAGCGATTCCGGCGAGCTTATCCGCTTTGCCTTTACGGGCGTTTCCGCCATGCTGATGGTACTGATCGGTATCGGCATTGCGGCTTCGGCGCTGGTAACGATACTGCTCATCTGCATACAGTATTATCGCAATCTGCTGGGCGATCAAGGCTATTTGACTTTCACGCTGCCCACCACCACGGGACGCATCCTCTGGTCGAAGCTGATCACGGGCATGCTCTGGATACTGATCAATCTGGCGGTGATTGCGCTGACCGTTCTGATTTTCGCCGTATTCGGCACCGCATCCAGGGGACTGATGAATTCCGCCGTGCTGGAGACGATTCGCGGCGTGTTCACGGAGCTTCCGAGCCTTGGACAGTACGTCAATATGACGCTTGTGTATCTGCTGCTGTTTGTCGTCGTCATTCTGTCGCTTGCGGAAATGCTGTTACAGGCCTACTTTGCCATCACCGTGGGCGGACGCGCAAGCAAGCACCGCCTGATGGCCTCGATCGGCATGTTCATCGCGTTGTCCGCCGGCGTCAATACGATTCGCACGATCAGCACCATAATGTTTTCGATCGGGCCGGTGGGCCTGCTGGAGCTGGCCACGGCGGAATCGATGGGATCATGGATGTTTCATTCCGTGCTGATCTGGAACGGCGCTTTAGCCGCGGGGCTTTGCGTACTGTATTTCCTTTGCTCGCGCGCCATACTCAAGAACAAGCTGAATCTGCAATAGGGCCTCTGCCGTTCAAACACGGCTGCAATTCACGGCGGCGAAGCGCGGTGTATCCGCGCTTCGCCGCCGTCAGTCTGTCAAAGAACCCGATCCATTAAGCTCAGATCGGGTTCTTTGCGTAGATGTGAAAATGAAGTAATTCGAAAAATGGATTCGGCGGGAAAGAACGATTATCTCTCCACCAATGGATTGCAAATTTCTTGAGGTTCATGGCCGTGTACTTGAGCTTGACCCAGTTGGTAACGGCTGCTAATCCCCGGTATTGCGTGTACCGCATCCCATGCTTCTCTTTGGCGTCGGCAAATACTCGCTCCACGGTCTCTTTGCGTTGCTCATAGGTTCGTTTGCCAAGCGGAGAATGGCGGATGTCTTCCGCTCGTTCTACGAAATCCCTCCAAATGTGCTGCGTGACTACCTTTTGACAGCTTTGGCTATTCGTGCACAGACGTCGAGTGGGACAGCTTGCACAGGTTTTCGCATCGCTCTTGTATTCACGGTACCCATCTCGGCTGGTTGTACTGTAATGGAGTATCTGGTATTCCGGACAAATGACACAATCGTAGTATTCGTCATAAACATATTTCCACCATTCGTGATTCCCGCGCTTGGTCATCGGTCGCTTGTACGGCATGGAGGGATATCGGCCATCCTCCAGGATTCGTTTACAGATCCAAGGCGTTTTGTATCCTGCATCCAGCGTTACGACTTGTATTTCGGGGAAGCGAGCGGCAACCTGTTCGTAGATCCCGTCGAATGCCA
>CAZCAV010000014.1:0-45052 GCA_964496795.1 uncultured Oscillospiraceae bacterium | reverse complement strand
GCAAATAAAAAGAACGCTAACTTTCTATCAAAATTAGCGTTCTTTTATGGTGGAGGCGGGGAGAGTCGAACTCCCGTCCGAAAACCCGTCCGCCGAAGTTTCTCCGAGCGCAGCCGATGCTTTAAAATTCCCTTTCCCGATCTCTCACCGGCAGGATATCGGTTCCGGTAGCTTCATAAATCCGGCCCGCCGCAAAGCTTAGGCGGGTTCGTTCCCTATCCTGATGACGCCAGGTTCCGCAACGATAGGTCTTCGCGGGCTGACGGTCACTGCGGGTTACGCAGCGACGGCTAAAGTATTTCTATTGTCAGTTACTTTATTACTGTTCCCGTTTTTAACGAAGCACGGGGCTTCGGCTCGCTTCTCCAACTTCCGCGATCCCCGTCGAAACCGGATTCGCCCCCATGAAGATATTATCATTATATGCGATCCGGCCGAAAAGTACAACAGCCGGATCGCCAAGTATCACAGGATCCTCACAATCTGCCCGGGAGTTGCCCGGGTCAGCGATCCTCCTTCATGCGCCGTTCCATCTCGCGGCCTGCGTCGCGCTCCGCGATCGAGTGGCGCTTGTCGTAGAGCTTCTTGCCGCGGGCCACAGCCAGCTCCAGCTTGGCGCGGCCGTCACGAAAGTACAGCGAGAGCGGCACCAGACTCATGCCGTCCTGCTGCGCCTTGGCGCAGAGCCGCGTGATCTCACGCTTATGCGCGAGCAGCCGGCGCGTGCGGAAGGGATCGTGGTTATAGATATTCCCCTGCTCGTAGGGGGAAATGTGCATGCCCACGACGAACAGCTCGCCATTCTTGACCTGCGCATAGCTGTCCTTGAGATTGACCTGCCCGCGGCGCAGCGATTTGACCTCGGTGCCCCTGAGCTCAATGCCGCATTCGAGCGTATCCTCTATAAAATAATCGTGGCGCGCCTTGCGGTTCTGCGCGATCGGCTTGGTTCCCTTCTTGACCGGCACGGCCGTTCTCCTCTCCTCGTTTACTTCTGCGCGTTATACGGCGAAGCGTCGAGCTCCTCGATCACATGCCCGAGCGAGCGCTCCACCGCGCCGGCATTGAAGGGGCACTCGAGGCCGGCCAGCTCCAGCAGCTCAAAATAGCCGCGGCTGCCGCCCGCCCTGCACAGCGTCATATACCGCTCCCATGCCGCCGCCTTGTCCTGCTTCATTGCGCCATAGAGCTGGAAGGCGCAGGTCTGCGCGAGCGCGTAGTCGATATAGTAGAACGGATACAGGAAGATATGCTGCTTTTGCATCCAGAAGCCGCCCTCCTCCAGAAACGGAACGCCGTCATAATCGCGCCAAGGCATATATTTTTTCTCGATCTCGCGCCATACGCTGCGGCGCTCCTTGGCGCTCATGGACGGCTTTTCATACACGCGATGCTGGAACTCGTCCACGCTCACGAGATAGGGGATCGCCGAAAGCGCCTCCGAAAGATGCGCAAAACGCGCCTTGTCGGCGTTCTCCTCTCCGAACAGATCCTTGAACCACGGATAGGTGAAATGCTCCATGGTCATGGAATGTATCTCGTTGATCTCGGAGGTCGAGCTGACATAGGGCAGTATGCCCTGATGCTTGGCCGCCGTAAAGCCCGCAAAAGCGTGACCGCCCTCGTGTGTGAGCACGCCCGCGTCCGCGGCGGTACCGTTGAAGTTCGAGAAAATGTACGGTGCGCGGAAGCTGATAAGCTCCGTGCAATAGCCGCCCAGATGCTTGCCCGGACGCGTCTGAAGATCAAAAAGCTCATGCTCGCACATAAAGTCGAAGAACTCGCCCGTTTCCTTCGACAGCTCCCGATACATCCGCTGCGCGATCGGCACGAGCACATCCTGCCCGCCGACCGGATCCGCATTGCCGTCCGGAAACACAAAGCCCTCGTCGTAATACTTGAGCTTGTCGACGCCGATGCGTTTTGCCTGCATCTCCTTATGCCGGGCCACGGCGGGTACGACCACGGTGCGGATCTGCTCGCGGAAGGCCGCCACCTCCTCGCGGGTATAGTCCATGCGGCCCATATTAAAGTAGGCCATTTCCGTATAATCCTTCAGCCCAAGCTTCCTGGCCATGCGGATGCGCACACGGATGAGCTTATCGTAGATGGCGTCCAGTTTATCGGACACGTCCTCATAGAGCTTGGCCCAGGCCAGATACGCCGCCCTGCGCTCCTCGCGGTCGGCGCTCTCCATGTGCTTGAGCAGGCCGTAGAAGTTGCAGTCCTCGCCCATGAACTCGACCTTGCAGGAGGCGGCCAGCTTCTTGTACTCGTTGCCGAGAGTCCCCTCCTTGATCATATCGAATATGATCCGATTGGATTGCAGGCGCGTTTCGACCTCCAGAAGCTTAAACATCTGCTCGCCGTATTCCGCGGTGAAATCCGGACGGAATTTGCTGGAAAGCAAAGTCTTGTTCATCTTCTTTTGCAGCGGCATGAGCTTGGCGCCCGCCCTGTTAAAAAACTTCATCTCCCCATCGTAGAACGCATCGGTGGTATCGAGCGTATTGCGAATATAGGCTACCGTAGACATGGTCATGGCGTCGCCGTACAGCTTCTCAAGCGCCAGATAGGCCGCCTTGGCCTCCGCATAGTCGCCGGCGTTTTTCAGCCGCAGCAGCTCCGCCGTCATATCCCGCTTGAGCCGCTTGAAATCCGGCCGCTTATACTCTATTTCAGAAAACTTCCACATGATATTCCCTCCTGTACCGCAAGTGCCTATACTGTAACACAAAAGGACTCCCGCCGTAAAGCGGAAGTCCCTTTGACACATTGGTTTTGTTTGGTGCTTTCAGCGCTTACAGGCCCTTGAGCAAGGTGCCAAGGAACAGCAGCACATAGGACGTAGCCATCAGGCAGAAGCCCTGACTGGACCAGAAGCCCAGCGTCGGGATAATACCCAAAATGGTCAGGACAGACAGAACCGCCAGAATCAGAGCTATCCACCAGACGATGACTTTCGGTGCGCTCAGTTTCATACAGCATACCCCCTTTCCAAATTTCGGATGCAGTATATCATAATTTTTTGAAAAGGTAAAGAAAAAATCAGCCTGGCGGCCATGCCATGGCGCGTCCGCCCAGCAGATGCAGATGCAGATGCTTCACGCTCTGCCCGCCGTCCTCGCCGACATTGGAGACGAGCCGGTAGCCCTCTGAAACGCCGCACTCGTCCGCGATCTGCCGCGCGACCTCCAGCATACGCCCCATCAGCGCATCATCCCCGCGCGAGAGCGCCTGCGCGCTGTCGATATGCTTTTTGGGAATGATAAGCACATGTACGGGCGCCTGCGGCGCTATGTCACGAAAGGCCAGCACCTCGTCGTCCTCAAAGAGCTTGTCCGAGAGTATGACGCCGGCGGCGATCCTGCAAAACAGGCAATCGTCCTTCATATGATCACATCCTTTCTCCGATCAATAGTCCATCCTCCGCGGCAACGATGCGCGCGCTCACGATCTCGCCCGCCTCGCCGCCGGTTTTCACCGGAACATAGTTTGTGGCGTAGCCCACACCGTTCCGCTCCACGAGCACCGACAGCGTCCGGCCGCGCTGCGCCTCAAGATACTCCGCCGAAAGCCGCCCGCCAAGCGCGATCAGCTCCCGTGCGCGCGCCTCCTTCACGGCCTTTTCAAGCTGCCCCGTCATGGCCGCAGCCGCCGTGCCCGGACGCCTGGAATACGGAAACACATGCAGGCGGGAAAAACCGATCCTCCGGCAGAAGTCCATGCTCTGCCGGTGCTCCTCCGCCGTTTCGCCGGGGAAGCCGGCGATCACGTCGGTAGTGACGGCGCAGCCGGGCGTGGCCTGTCTTAGCAGCGCGACGCTTTTGGAAAACTGCTCCGCAGTATAGCACCGCTTCATGCGCTCAAGCACCGTGTCCGCGCCGCTTTGCAGCGACAGGTGGAACTGGTCGCAGAGCTTTGGACTGCTTTTCACCGTTTCCGCAAAGCTTTCGTCCACAAACCCCGGCTCCAGCGAGCCAAGCCTTATCCGCTCTATGCCGTCGATGCGTCCGGCAAGCCGGATCACGTCCCCGAGGCCGTCCTTTCCGCTCTCTTTTCCGTAGCTCGCGAGATGAATGCCCGTGAGGACCACCTCGCGGTAGCCCTCCGCGGCCAGCGCCCTCAGCTCCGTCTCCACATCGGAAAGCGGCCTTGAGCGCAGCGGGCCGCGCACATAGGGAATGATGCAGTAGCTGCAAAAGTTGACGCAGCCGTCCTGTATCTTGAGCGTGGCGCGCGTGCGCCCGTCGCGGACGGCAGAGAGCGGTTCAAAGTCCGCGCGTCGCAAGTCCCCCACATGTTCCCCACGATCCCCGAGTATTGCTTGATTTACAAGCGAAACGATGTCCTTTCGTCCGTCTGTCCCCACCACGAGCCCGACTCCGGGCAGCGCAGCCACCGTACCGGCGTCCGCCTGAGCATAGCAGCCCACGGCGGCGATCAAGGCCAGGGGGTTTCTTTGATGCGCGCGGGAGATGAGTTGGCGGGATTTATGATCGCTTGCGGCCGTGACCGTGCAGGTGTTGACGATGTAGACCTCCGCCGGCTCCGAAAAAGGCACGATCTCGTAGCCCGCGGCGGCAAAGAGCTCGGTCATGGCCTGCGTTTCATAATGATTGACCTTGCAGCCGAGGGTGGCGAAGGCGGCCCTCATGCTTCCGCCTCGTAGAGAAGCTGCGCGAGCATCGCGGGGCCGGCAGTCTCCGTGCGCAGAATGCGTTTGCCGAGCGACACCGAAAGCGCGCCGCGGTCTGTCAGCGCCGTGATCTCCTCCGGCGCAAAGCCGCCCTCCGGCCCGATCACAAGCGCGGCGGATCGGGGCGGCTGCGGCAGGCCTCTGAGGGCGCTCTTGAGCGTGCGGGCCGTCTCGCGTTCATAGGCCGCAAGCATCAGGTCGAAATCGGCCGGCCTGAGCGCGGAGATATCCACCGGCTCCCCGACCGTGGGCACCAGCGCGCGGCGCGACTGCTTGGCCGCCTCATAGGCCACGCGGCGGAGGCGCGGCAGCTTGTTTTCAAAGTCCTTCGGCAGGGCCACGCAGAAGCGGCTCACGACGGGTACGACGGCGCTTGCGCCAAGCTCGGTGCATTTTTGTATGACAGATTCCAGTTTTCCGGCCTTGGGCAGACATTGAAAGAGCGTGACGCGGCAGGACGGCTCGGTCTCGGCGCGGCGGCTTTCGAGTATGCGGCAGGTCGCGGCCTCGCGGCTTATAGACTCTATGCGGGCCTCGTAATCCATTCCGCGCCCGTCCGACAGCGTCAGCGCGTCGCCCTTCTTCAGACGCAGCACGCGCGAAAGGTGCGTGAGGTCGTCGCCCGTGATGCCGGCCGTATCGCCGTCGATTTCATCCACAAAAAAGCGGTGCATGGCTCAGGCCTCCATCAGGAAGGCGACCCAGCCGCCGCCAAGGCGCTGCTCAAGCAGCGCAAAGCCTGCGGCGGTAAGCGCCTCAAGCGTTTCCGCGCGGCGCTCCTCGATAATGCCTGAGGCGATGAATACGCCTCCCTCCCTTACGAGCGCACGGGCGCAGGGCGCAAGCCGTATGATGACGTCCGCTACGATATTCGCGGTCACGAGATCATAGGGGCCGCCTATGGCTTCCAGCAGGGCGCTATCAGACAAAACGTCGCCCGTGAGCAGACGGACTCCGTCCCAAAGCCCGTTCTTTCGGGCGTTTTCGCCCGCTACCTTGACGGCAAGCGGGTCGACGTCCACAGCCGTGGCGCGCTCCGCGCCAAGCAGGCGCGCGGCAATGGCCAGTATGCCGCTGCCGCAGCCGAGATCCAGCATATCGTCGCCGCGCTTCACCGCGCTTTCCAGCAGCTCAAGGCACATGCGCGTGGTGTGATGCGCGCCGGTTCCAAAGGCCACGCCGGGATCGAGTCTGAGCACGGCGCGCCGCGTATCGGGCGCAGCCTCCCAGTCCGGCAGCACCAGCAGGCGCTCGCCGATCTCTATGGGCTCGTAAAACTTTTTCCAGTTGTTGAGCCAGTCCTCATCGTCGCCTACGCTTTCGCGCATGGTCAGCGTGCCGAGCGGCATGCCAAGATCCAGCGTTTTCAGGCGCTCGACGGCGGCCCTTGCGGCCTCCAGCGTCGTGCGGCTTTCGGGCAGGTCGGGGAGGTACGCGACGACCGCCGGCTGATCGGCGCCGACCGTATCCGCGTCGGCAAAGTCCCAGTAAAGCGCGCTTTGATTCAAAAACTCCATAGCGCGCGCGTGGCTTTCCACAAGCTCCACGGTGGCGACGCCAGCCGCGTCGAGCGCGGCGGAGACGAGCTCAAGCCCGTCGTCGGTGGTATCTACGGAAAATTTCAGCCATTTCATATCAATCAGTATACCATCGATTGACAGGGCTTTTCAATCGTGATTAACTCAAATAGATGGAACGAACGCCTCTGTTTCACATGCGTCCCCTCTTGGCGGCGGCCCTCGGCGTGCTGTTTGGCACGCTGTCGGCGGTTCTTTTCAAAGCGCCCGCCGCATGGTGGCTCGGCGGTCTGACGCTGGCGCTTGCCGCCGCGGCCGCGTTTTTAAACCGGCGCGGGGCGGCGATACTGCTCGCCTTCTTCGCGCTGACCCTGACGCTGACGGCGCTTCGGGCCATGGAGCCCGCCGAAACGGGGCGGCACGCGCTGAGCGGGCGCGTTGCGGAAACGCCGCAAAGAAGCGATTCCGGTTGGATCGTTACGCTCAGCGACGTGAGCGTGGACGGAAATCCCCGAAAGCAGCGGCTCCGCCTGTACCTCAGCGGCGAGAATGCGCCCGCCTACGGTCAGCGGCTTGCGCTCGACGCGCAGCTTGCCGCACCCTCGCAGAAATACGCCTCCAGCTACGCCTACTGGGGCATATCCTGCGTAGCCTTTTCGGGCGCTTTTACCGTCACCGGCGAAAGCCGCGACGCCTATGGCGCGCTGCTGCGGCTGCGCGAACGGGTCTCCGGGCAGATCGACCTGCTGTTTCCTGACAGCGGCGGCGTGGCCGCTGCCATGCTGCTGGGCGATAAATCGGACGTGAGCGAAGAGAGCCTGGCGGCCTATCGCCAAAGCGGCGCGGCGCACCTGATGGCGGTGTCCGGCCTGCATGTAACGGTGCTTGCGGGCGCATGGTCGCTGCTGTTCCGCCGTCATGGCCGGCTCGGCTTCCTGCTGACGGCGGCCTTTCTGATTTTCTACGCCGCGCTGACCGCTTTTTCGCCCTCAGTGCTGCGCGCGGGCCTTATGCTGCTGTGCTGGCAGCTTTCCGTATTCATGGGCAGGCCCGCCGACCGGATAAGCGCGCTGTCGCTTGCTTTTTGCGTCGTGCTGCTCATAAATCCCTACGCGCTGTTTTATGCCGGCTTCCAGCTGTCGTTTCTCGCGGCCCTCGGCATAGCGCTGCTGGCGCCCATGCTCTGCGACCGGCTCCGGCGGCTTGGTCCGCAGCCGGCGCGGCTTTTGAGCTGCAGCCTTTCCGTATGGATAGCCACTCTCCCCGCCCAGACGCTGTTTTTCGGCTCCGCCCCGCTGCTGACGCTGCTGAGCAGCCTGTTTATGCTGCCGCTGGCGCCCTTTTTCCTGATCCCCGCCTTTGCGCTGACGCTGCTCTCCTTTGCCGGCTTTCCCGCGGCGAACGCACTGGCGTTCCTGCCGCGCTGGGCGCTGAGGATCATCGACCTTCTGGCGCGGCTCGATACAGGCTGGCGGCTCGCGCTGCCGGCGCCCTCCACAGTCTCCATGCTCCTCTACGTCGCGGCCATACTGCTGCTTTCGCGGCTGTGCATGCGTTCTCGCCGCCGCCGCACGCTCTATGCCGGCGCCTGCTTTCTTGGCGCGGCGCTGCTTTGGGCCCTGTAATGCACCGCCGCAGCCGCTTGACGCGGCGCAGGCGCAATGCTACAATATAATTAAAGCAATAGCCGCACGATCGCGCGAAAGCGCCGGCGCAGAACATGCGCCGAGGAAACTCGGATGAAAATTCCGGACTATCCCAGTAACCGTGATGCTGACGAAAGGGCAAGAGCCACTGTCCTTACCGGATGGGAAGGCGCCCCGCTAGAATGAAGCAAAGTCGGGAGATCTGTTTGTGCGTTGCCTCCTCTGGGCTTGGGAACATTCGGACTCCGTATATATCGGGCCGTTTCTCCGCTTGGGGGAAACGGCTTTGCTGTATTTTGGAGAAAGAAGGACGGCAACGCGGCTGTATGACATCGCAGGGCATGAGCAAGCGGGAGAAAACGCGCACGGGCTTTTCGGCGGCGGGACTGGCGGCATTTGCCGCAGCGACGCTTGCGACGCTGACGCTCTGCGTATGTCTTGGCAGCGTATCGGTGCCGCTCTCCGGCGTATTCGGCGCGATCTGGCGCGCGCTCTTTCGGCCGGAGGCGGTCGCGGGCGCGTACGACGCCATCATCGTACGCGTGCGTCTGCCGCGCGTGCTCTCGACGGCGCTCGTGGGCGCGTCGCTGTCGCTTTGCGGCGCTGCCATGCAGGGCCTCCTGAGAAACCCGCTGGCCGACGGCTCCACGCTCGGCGTTTCCTCTGGCGCGGCGCTCGGCGCGGTCGTCGCGCTGGCCTTCGGCGTCACGCTGCCCGCGCTGCCCTTTGCAGGCTCTACCGTGCTGGCGATACTCTTCGCGTTCCTCTCGCTGGTCGTCATACTCTCGCTCGCCTACCGCTTCGACAGCACGCTCTCCACCAACACCATCATACTCATCGGCGTGATCTTCGGCATGTTTGCCTCGAGCATCATGTCGCTGATCATCACCTTCGCGGGCGAGCACATGAAATCCATCGTTTTCTGGACCATGGGCTCGCTCTCGGGCAGCACTTATCTCAACGCCCTGACGCTGCTTGGCGTGCTGATCGTGTGCTGCGCGGTGATACTGCGCCGCGCACGCGAGCTCAACGCCTTTGCCGTGGGCGAGGAAAACGCGCGGCATGTGGGCGTGCCGGTAAAACGCGTCAAGCTCTCGATTATGATCGCCTGCGCGGCGCTGATCGGCGTATCGGTGTCCATCGGCGGCTCGATAGGCTTCGTAGGCCTCGTCGTTCCGCACGCCACGCGGCTTTTGACGGGCCCCAATCATAAAAAGCTGCTGCCCGCCTGCCTGTTTTCCGGCTCCATATTCCTTATGCTCTGCGATCTGGTGTGCCGCACGCTCCTAAACCCCATCGAGCTGCCCATCGGCGTCGTCACCTCGTTCATAGGCTCCATCGCTTTCGTGCTGATATTCTATCGCGCGAGAAAGGCGGCATAGGCATGCTGGAGGTCAAGCATCTGCAGGTGAGCTACGGAGCGCTGAGGATCGTGAACGATCTCAGCTTTACCGCGCGGGAAAACGGCTGGCTCATGATCGTTGGCCCGAACGGCGCCGGCAAGAGCACGGTGCTTTCCGCCATGACGCAGGGCGTGCCCTATGCGGGCGAGGTGCTGCTCGACGGCGCGGACGTGCGGCGGCTCCCGAGCGCCGCGCGCGCCAGGGCCATGGGCATGCTGGCGCAGAATCACACCGCGGGCTACGCCTTTTCCGTATATGAGGTCGTGGAGCTCGGGCGCTACGCCTATTCGCGCGGACGGCTGGATGCGGAGGACCGGCGCAGCATCGAAAGCGCTCTCGAAATGACCGGCATGGCCGATAAGCGGCGGCAGTCCGTATTAACGCTGTCGGGCGGCGAGCTGCAAAGGGCCTTCCTTGCGCAGGCCTTTGCGCAGGACCCAAAGCTGCTGCTGCTGGACGAACCGACCAACCACCTCGATCTCGTATACCAGAAGCAGATGATCTCCCTGATATCGGACTGGGTCAGACAGCCCGGGCGCTCGGTCGTATCGGTGGTGCACGATCTGAGCATTGCCAGACGCTGCGGCACGGCGGCGCTGCTCCTGCATCGCGGCCGCTGTGTGGCCATGGGCGATATCGGCGAGGTATTGAGCCGCGAGCGGCTCGATGAAGTATATGAAACAGACGTTTACGCGTGGATGCGCGCGCTCCTGTCCGTATGGCAGGAAGAACCGGAGGTAACGCAATGAACTTTTCCAGTCTGAATGAAAGCATTCTCCCGCTCGATGCGGCCGCCATGGAGGCGGCCGAGCGCAAATGGAACAATCTGGCCAAGCCCGTGGGCAGCCTCGGGCGGCTTGAAACGCTGCTTACGCAGATCGCGGGCCTCTGCGGCTCGCCGGATATTCGGCTCGATAAGCGCGGCGTCGTCGTATTCTGCGCCGACAACGGCGTTTTGGCACAGGGCGTTGCCCAGACGCCGCCGGAGATCACCGCCACCATGGCGGGCGTGATCGCGGACGGAAAGAGCAGCGTATGCTGCATGGCCCGCGCGATGGGCGCGGAGGTCACGGCAGTGGACATGGGCATGTTTTCGCGCGTGTGTCATGATAAGCTTCTGGACTGCCGCATTGCGGACGGCACAAAGGATATGACCAAGGGCCCCGCCATGACGCGCGCCGAAGCGGAGCGGGCGCTGGAGACCGGTATGGAGCTGGCGCGCAGCCGAAAGGCCGCGGGCTGCGACATCCTGATCACGGGCGAGATGGGCATAGGCAACACCACCACCTCCTCGGCCGTGGCGGCGTCGCTGCTGAAAACGAACGTGCGGGAGGTCACCGGCCGCGGCGCGGGTCTCGACGATGCGGGCCTCATGCGCAAGATCGCCGCCATAGAGCAGGCCATCGCCCTGAACAGGCCCGACTCCGACGACGCGCTGGACGTGCTCTCCAAGGTCGGAGGCTTCGACATGGCGGGCATGGCCGGCCTGTTCCTCGGCGGCGCGCTGTACCGCATACCCGTGATGATCGACGGCTATATCAGCGCTGTATCCGCGCTTGTGGCCGCACGCCTCTGTCCCGCCGCCAGAGCCGCCATGCTGCCGAGCCATGTGTCCGCCGAGCCGGCCGGCCGCATGGTGCTGGAGGCGCTCGGCGTCGAGCCGCTCGTTTATGCAGGCATGCGTCTTGGCGAGGGCACGGGCGCCGTGGCCGCGCTGCCGCTCTACGACTGCGCGCTCGCGGTCTACGATCATCTGCTGACCTTCGCCGATATCGGTATGTAAAAGCATGCGCGTACTGTTGATCCGTCACGGGCCCACGCAGGGAAATCTGGAGGGCCGCTATATCGGCAGCACGGACGAGCCGCTTTGCTCGGCCGGTATACTGCGCATCGAGGCCTGCGGCGTCTATCCTGCGGTGGAGGAGGTCTTCGTATCCGGCATGGCCAGAACGCGGCAGACGGCGCGGCTGCTCTTTCCCGCGGCGCGCCTCACGGCGCTGTCCGGCTTCAACGAAATGAGCTTTGGGGATTTTGAATGCCGCAACGCCTATGACATGCGCGGCGACGCGGCCTATCGGGCCTGGGTGGACGGCGGCTGCCAGGGCGCCTGCCCGAACGGCGAAAGCCGCGAACGCTTTGCGGAGCGCGTGTGCGTGGCATTCGACGAGGCCATCGCGCAGGCCTTTCAGGAGCGGCGGCGGGACGCGGTGTTTGTGCTGCACGGCGGTTCGATCATGTCGATCATGGATCGCTACGCGCGCCCTCGAAGGAGCTTCTTCGACTGGCAGATCGGCGGCGGCGGCTGTATTTCCGCCGTGGCGGCGGCAAAAGGCTGGCAGGTCGATCCGCACCTGTCGCGCGCAAATATCTGCGGGAGCATACCGCTGTGAAAACGCCGTTCGTTCTGATCCTCGGTGAAAACAACAGCGGCAAGAGCCTCTTTGCCGAGGCGCTTGTGCGCCACGCGCCCTTTATCCGCCGCATGTATATCGCCACCATGCGTCCCGAGGGCGAGGAGGGCCAAAGGCGCGTGACCCGTCACCGTGCGCAGCGCGCCGCCGACGGCTATATCACGCTCGAAGCGCCCGCGCATATCGGCGCGCTGAAAACCGGCCGGGACGCCGTCGTTCTGCTTGAGGATGTAACGAATTTTGTGGCGAACCTGTATTTTGACGCGGAAGACCCCGCCGGCCCCGCGGAAGCGCTCCGCGAGATACGGCGTCTGCTTTCCGGCTGCGGCGCGCTCGTGGCCGTGAGCATACGCATGCCGGACAGCAGCGGCTACGCGGGCGAAACGGCGCATTATATCGAGGCCGTGAACACGGTCAACGAGCGGCTTTTCGCGCTGGCCGATACGGTAATTGAGATGTGCGGCGGAGAAGCCGCCTGCGTAAAGGGGGCTTTGCCATGGTGATGCTTAAGGCGATCGGGATCGCGCTTTCCACCTATACGGTGCTGCCGGTGGGGCATTTTACATGGGAAGAAAAGCCCATGCGCTGGTCGATCTGCTTCCTGCCGCTGGCGGGCGCGCTCACGGGCGCGCTCATCATACTCTGGAGCTGGCTCGCCGCTCTCCTTGGCACGGGACAGCTCCTGTTTGCGGCCGTGGCGGCGGCGCTGCCGCCGCTGTTTACGGGCGGCATCCATCTCGACGGCTACCTCGATACCGTGGACGCGCTTTCTTCCCACGCGCCACGCGAGAAAAAACTCGCGATCATGAAGGACCCGCGCGCGGGCGCCTTCTCCATCATCTGGGGCGGCGTATACTTTCTGCTGGCTCTGGGCCTGCTTTCAGAGCTTGGCTTCGGCGGCGCCGTGTTCATACTGGCGCTCGGCTTTATGCTGTCAAGAACGCTGACGGCTCTGTCGGCGCTGTGCCAGAAAAACGCGCGCGGCGAGGGTCTGCTCGTAAGCTTTACGGAGCGCGCGCCGCGCAAAACGGCCCGTCTGATCATGGCCGTTCTGGCCGCGCTTCTTGCGGCGGCGATGCTGTGGCTCGATCCGCTTCTCGGCGGCCTTGCGCTGTCCCTCTGCGCCGCCGCCCTTGCGGCCTGCATTGTCGTTACGGAGCGTCTGTTCGGCGGCGTCACGGGCGATACCTGCGGCTTTCAGATATCCGTGCTGGAGCTGGCCATGCTCGCAGGCGTCGCTCTTGGCGGTTTTGTGCGTAAATAGCATATCTTTCGACATTTTCTCCCCCGTAATGCTTCGCTCATAATACTGTATACTTGAGCCAGCATGCTGAACGGGGGTGACTTATGTCCAAAAAGCCTTTGGTTTTTCGCCTTTTCAGCACGCGCAACATGGCCGTCCTGCTGGCTGTTATTCTCATTTTATGTTTGATTCCCATGTATGCCGTCGGCGTGTACAGCCATCCCAGCGGCGATGATTACGCGTACGGCCTGCCTGCGCACGAGGCCTGGGAGGGAACACGCTCTCTTCTGACGGTGGTCATGGCTTCTGCGCGCAACACCGTGGGCACGTATTCCGGTTGGCAGGGCACCTTTTCCGCTGTTTTCCTGATGGGGCTGCAGCCCGGATTCTTTGGCGAGCAGTACTATTTTCTGGGCGTCCTCTTTCTTCTTACCACGTTTCTGGCGGCGTCCGTATGGTTTATATGGGTGGCGCTTGTCAAAACGCTTCATATGGACGGCTGGTCGGCGCTGCTTGCCGGCAGCGTGTTCCTGCTGCTTTGCACACAATTCATGCCCATGGCCTTTCCCGCGTTTTACTGGTATAACGGCGCGATATACTATACCTTCTTTTATACGCTGTCACTTGCATACGGCGCTCTGATTTTACAAAGATGGCTGCATGGAAAGCGCGGTGTCGCGTCCGGCATACTGATCCTGCTGTTGTCCGTTGTCATCGGCGGCGGAAACTATGCCACCGTCATCGTCTGTATAGCTCTTCTGGCGGGGCTGTTGGCGTTTGAGCTCGCTCATAAGCGCTTCAATTGGCTGCTAGGCGTCGCATGGGCGCTGCTTTTGACCGCATTTCTTGTCAGCTATCTGGCGCCCGGAACAGCGGTGCGTGCTGCCGCGTGCGATTCGATCGGCTTTCCGCGCGCCGTTCTTGTGACCTTTCTATATACGGGCAAGTTCTTTTCCGAGCACCTAAGCCTGCCCATAGTGCTGGCAACGCTGCTTTGCCTGCCGGTTCTAGCCAAGACAGCCGCGCGCTCAAGCTGGAGCTTTCGCTTTCCGGTTCTCGTAACGCTCGGCTCCTTTGCTCTGATGTATATTGGCCTTTTCCCTCCGGTATACGCCATGGGCGGCGGCGTACCGCTGCGGCTTCTCAACATTTTGTTCTATATGGCCGTGGCGTTGCTATTTGTCAATCTGTACTACTATCTGGGTTGGCTTGCCCGCGCGCTTGACCGTGCGGAGAAAGGCAGCCTGCCGGCGCGCCTGCGCCGTGCGCTCTCTCCGCATCTGGGTTGGTTCTATCTGGTTGTGGGCGCGCTGACGGTGATCTCTCTGTGCTCAGTATCGTCTCTGGAGCGAACCTCCGTTCAGGCGGCCATGGATCTTGTCAGCGGGGACGCGGCGCAGTTCGACCGTGAAACAGACGAGCGTATTGCCATTGTCACAGGCTCGCAGGAGGCGGACGTTGCCATGCCCGCGCTCAGCGTATGGCCCGAAACGCTCTGCTGCAGCGATCTTGACAGCGATCCGGGCAACTGGATGAATCAGCTGTTCGCCAGATATTGGAAGAAGGACAGCGTATATACAACGGCGGAGCCGTCCGATCCCGCCTCATGATTCAACGAAAGTACCAGCAGGTGTCCCGATCGCTTACGCTCATGCCGAGGCTTCGCTGCAAAGACAGCGAGGCCTCGTTGTTCGTTTCCACATCGCCATAGGGCAAGCGCCCGGCCAGCAGGCGCTCGCCGATCATGCGCGCCTCAAGAAGCCGCGCTAAGCCCCTGCGCCGGTATTCCGGCAGCACCTCGAGAAGCCCCATCTCGCCCGTGTCGTGCGTGCCGATGAAGCCCGCGAGCGCGCCCCCGTCAAACAAACCGATCATGCCGGCCCGAACGCGCTCGGACACATAGTCCGGCCTGCCGTCCGAATGGCTGTAATGCGCATAGATAAACGCCGCGTAATCCGGCGTCAGAAGCCGCATCTCCACGCCCAAGGGCAAAGCAAGCTGCGGCGGCTCGGCCTTTTCGTACAGGCAGCTGTGGCAGCGCATTTCCCGGGTAAAGCCCCGCGCCGAAAGCGGCGCGTCAAAACGGCGGTCGTAGCTGACGACCGCGTCCGTTTCCAGACGGTCCAGTATGTCTTCGGCAGCGGGATCGGTCTCGGCGGAGACGTAGGATATCCAGTTCGCCCGAATCAAAACGCCGTCGCCGGCGGCGTATCGTATCCGCGCCCCGTCCGTATCGAGCGCGTACAGCGCGCCCGCGTAATGCGCGCGGTCGCGGTTCAAATACTGCAAAGCCCTGTTCTTCATGTCCGGTATTGTAGCACCTTTTCGCCCGTTTGACAAAGGAGTGGACGGTTGATATACTGTTTTGGATATACATTAAGGTATAAAAGGGGATAGTATTGCATGGCCGACCTGACCGCCATCGTCCTCACGATGAACGAAGAAGCAAACATCGAAGCCTGCCTCCGATCGGTGGCGGGCTTTTGCAGCCGCGTTGTGGTGATCGACTCCGGCAGCGGGGACCGGACGGTGGAGCTGGCGAAGGAATGCGGCGCAGAGGTGCTGTTCCATCCCTTTCGCTATTACGCCGAGCAGTTCAACTGGGGCGTCGACAACGCGAATATCACTACGAAATGGACGCTGCGGCTCGACGCGGACGAACGCTTTACGCCTGCGGTCACAGCGCGCTGCGAGGAGCTGATGGCCAAGCACTCGGACGACGATGTGAGCGGCGTCGTCATAGAATCGGATTTCTATTTTCTCGGCCGTCTCATCAAGCACGGCGGCAGCAAAAAGCGCAAGATCATGGTCTTTAAAACCGGGCTTGGCCGCATCGAGGACAGAAAGCGCGACGCGCACACCGTGCTTTCGGCGGGAAGTACCGTCGCCATCCGCGAACGTTTTGTGCATAAGGACTTTAAAAACCTGCAGGACTACATCGCCCGCTACAACTGGTATGCTTCGCGCGAGCTCGACGATTATCTGGCCTTTCGCGCCGGAGCAAGCGAGGCTGTCAACACCGACAAGCAGCTTCAGCGCCACCGCGGCATGAAATTCAACGTGTATTATAAAGCGCCTATGTTTCTCAGGGCGTGGCTGTGGTTTGTCTGCCAATACTATTTCCGGCTGGGCTTTCTCGACGGACGGGAGGGCTATCTCTACTGCTATTTTGAAAACTACTGGTATCGCTTTCTCGTAGACGCGCGCATCTACGAGCACGACCGCACGGGCGCGGCCGTGGGCGAGCTTCAGGCGCTGGGGAAATAAAGCATGACCACGACTCCGATCAAGGCGCTGCATATCCTGACCGTCCGCTACGGAAAAAACGGCGTGACGCGCTGCGCCATGAATTATATCACGCATCTGCCGCATACGCGGGCGGATCTTGCCTGCGGCTTTCCGTTGCCCGCCGGCGTTGAGGAGGATTTCTCCGGCCGCGGCGCAAGGGCCGTTTCTCTGCCCGCGCGGCTGCGCCGGCCCCTTGGCTATATGCGCGCGCTGACGGAGCTCATACGCACCGAACGATATGATCTTGTGCAGGTGCACGGCAACAGCTGCACCATGGCGCTTGAGCTTCTGGCCGCAAAGCGCGGCGGCGCGCCGGTGCGCATCCCGCACGCGCACAATACGCGGTGCTCGGCCAGGCTCCTGCATAGGCTTTTACGGCCGGTTTTTGAGCGCTGCCGCACGGGCGCGTTTGCCTGCGGGAAGGACGCGGGCGACTTTCTGTACCGGGGCCGCCCCTTTACGGTGGTCAAAAACGCCGTTGATACGAAGGAGTTTGCCTTTGACGAGGCGGCAAGGGACAGGGCGCGCGCCGCGCTTTCGCTTGAGGGCCGCTTTGTGCTGGGACATGTCGGCGGCTTCAACGCACAGAAGAATCACGCGGCGCTTCTGGACATATTCGAAGCCCTGCGCCGCCTGAGGCCCGACGCGGCGCTTTTGCTGGCGGGCGACGGGCCGCTGAGGGAGACGGTCGAGCGCGCGGCGGCGGAGCGGGGCCTTTCAGGCGATCTTCGTATCGTTCGAGCCACGGACGAGGTCTCCGCGCTGTACGCGGCCATGGACGTATTCATTCTTCCCTCGCTGTTCGAGGGCCTTCCCTTTACGCTCATAGAGGCGCAGGCCGGCGGCCTTGGCTGTCTGGCTTCGGATACGGTCACGCGCGAGGCGGACATGAGCGGACTTGTACGTTACCTCCCGCTTTCCGCCCCTCCGGAGGACTGGGCGGCGGCGATCCTGAAGGCGGAGACCCTCCGCCGCGCCGAAGAAAGCCGGAAGAGCGCGGCGCGGATAGCCGAAAACGGCTACTCCATCTCAGACGAGGCGGCCACGCTGGAAGCGCTGTATGAAAAGCTTGTTTCGGAGGCCCGCCGATGAAGCTGATGATCGTGACTCACAACATGGCGGGCGGCGGCTCGGAACGCGTGATCGCGCGGCTTCTTGCCAGCTTTTCCGCGCGGGGCGATACGCTCTGGCTCGTTACCGAATGCGCGGGCGCGTCCTTTTATGCGCTGCCGGATACGGTAAGGCGCTATGCCCTGCTTGAAAGGGAGCATATGTCCGCTTCGGACGTGCCGCGCGCCTACCGCCGGCTGCGCAGGCTCGTGCGGCGCGAAAAGCCGGAGCTTGTATTGGCCATGCCCGAGAAGGTGAACGTGTGGACGGTGCTGTTTTTACTCGGCACGGACGCGCCGGTGGTCGTGTCGGAGCGCAACGATCCGCTTCGCCACCCCGAAAGCCGCCTCAAACGCCTCCTCCGCCGGCTCGTGTACCCCTTTGCGGCGGGCTATATTTTTCAAACCGAGATGGCGGCGGAGTGTTTTTCTCCGCGCATCCGCGCACGCGCCGCGGTGCTGGATAATCCGCTGGATACGGGCAGCATGCCGCCGGCGAACACCGGCGCGCGAGGCAAGACCGTCGTGGGCGCGGGGCGGCTTGAGCCGCAAAAGGATTTCCCGCTGCTGATCCGCGCCTTTGCCGCGTTTTATCCGGCGCACGCGGACTGGCGGCTCGTCATCTACGGCGAGGGGACGGAGCGCGCCGGACTCGAGGCGCTTTGCCGCGCGCTTCTGCCGGATGGAGCGTGGTCGCTGCCGGGGCAGACGGACGCGCTGTACGGGCGTCTGGCGCAGGCGGGCATGTTCGTGCTTTGCTCCGCCTTTGAGGGCATGCCGAACGCGCTGATCGAGGCCATGGCGCTTGGCGCGCCGGTCGTCTCGACCGACTGCCGTGCCGGCGGGCCCGCGTCGCTGATCCGGAACGGCGAGAACGGTCTGCTCGTACCCGCAGGCGACGAAAAGGCCATGGCGGCGGCTATGGCGCGGCTTGCCGACGACGCTTCCATCCAGCAGCGGCTCTCGTGCGGCGCGGCGCTTATCCGCGCACGGCTCGACGAAAGCGCGGTAACGGAAAAGTGGAGGAATTATCTTGCAGCCCTGGTCAGGTAAAATCAGCATACTCGTACCCGTCTATAACGCCGAGAGCAGCCTGCGCGACTGCGTGGGCTCCGTGCTCGGGCAAAACGACGCGGATATCGAGCTCGTGCTCGTGGACGACGGTTCCACCGACAAGAGCGGCGCGCTGATCGACGCTTTTGCGTCGGCGCATCCCGCCCTTGTGCGCGCCTTTCATCAGCCGAACCGCGGGCTCATTATGGCGAGGCGGCAGGGCGTCGCGCTGGCCACCGGCGAGGTCTGCATGTTCCTCGACGCCGACGATATGCTCGCTTCGGACTGTCTGCCGACCGTCCGGCAAATGATCGGCGAAACGGACGCGGATATTGTGATATTCAACTATGACAATCTGTACGAGCCTACCGGCGAGCGCGAGACCGACGAGGTGATCTTCCCTGACGGCAGCGTGTTCGAGGGCGCGGGCAAGCAGGCTGTTTATGAGGAGCTTATCCGTACCTGGAGGCTCAACAACCTCTGCATGAAGGCTGTCAAAACGCCGCTCGTGCGCGAGGATGATACGTCCTATGACGATTACGCGCATTTACAGATCGGCGAGGATCTGCTGCAGTCGCTCTACCCTCTCACCCACGCCAGGCGCATCGCTTATTGCGCAAGGCCGCTCTATATTTACCGTCACGCGCGCACCAGCATGATCGGCACGCTCGGGGGCGCGGACGAGGGAGACGCCATCGAGCGGCAGCTCGAGCGCTATATGGGCCTATGGGGCATGGATACGCCGGATATGCGCGCGGCGCTGACCAGGCGACGGCTCAATAAACTTTTGACCAACTTCTGGCAGGCCTACCGCGCCGCCGCTGCGCCAAAGGGCCGGCGCGCCGTCGTTTCCAGCTGGAGGGAACGCGTTACGCCCGAAATGCGCGCGCTTCCCCTAAGCCTTAAAAAACGTCTGCAGCGCTCCGCACTTGTAAGCGGCAACAGACCGCTGCTGTGGCTCCTGGAGCGCCTCGGCGGGCGGAAGATCAGGAGACAATATGGAAAGTAAGCCGCTCGTGACCGTCATACTGCCCACGCATAACCACGCGCCCTTTATCGCCCAGGCAATCGAGAGCGTGCTCATGCAGCAAACAGGCTTCCCCTTCGATATCCTGCTGCACGACGACGCCTCCACCGACGGCACGGCGGATATCTGCCGCGATTATGCCGCGCGCTGTCCCGATAAGATCACGCCGATACTCCAGACGGTCAACCGGTACCAGACCGACCGGCGCATACAGTCCCATATACTCGTTCCGCGCGTCAAGGCCAAGTATACGGCCATACTCGACGGCGACGATTACTGGACCGATCCGCTCAAGCTTCAAAAGCAGGTGGATTACCTTGAGGCGCATCCGGACTGCACGCTCTGCATCGGCGGCGCGGACACGGTGGACATACACGGGGCCGTCACAGGCGCAGGCGCAAGGCCGTATTCTGAAAGCCGCGTCGTGGACCCCGCGGACATGATCCGCTCCGGCGGCGGATTTTGCGCAACGAATACCATCGTCATGCCCACGAGACTTTTGCAGACCGCGCCGGAATTCTGCGACCGCACGGAGGTGGAGGACGTGCCGTTCCAGCTGCTTGGCGCGCTGTCCGGCTATGCGTATTATATCGCCGATACCCTCATGGCCTACCGCCAGGCCGTCCCCGGCTCCTGGAGCCTCCGCCAATATGCCTCCGACCAGGAGATCCGCGTGCGCACGAGCGAGAGCCTGATCCGCCTCAACGCCGCTTTTGATGAATATTCCGGCGGAAAGTATCACGAGGCTTTCGCAGAAGCGATACGCTATCAGGAGTACCTGATCCTCGGCTACCGCCGCGATTTACGCGCCCTGAAGCGACCGCCTTACCGCATGTTTTATCTCAGGGAAAGCAAAAGGCGCCGCATACGCCTGCATCTTGAAAAATACTGTCCGCGCCTGACGGCGCGGTATATCGCCTGGAAAAGGAGCTAGATGGAGAAGAGATCTACCGTAAAAACCAAATCCATCTCCGGAGCGCTGTGGCTGGGAGTACGCTTTGGCGGCACGCAGCTTGTACGCTTCGTCATTGGCGTGATACTCGCGCGCCTGCTCGATCCGGAGTACTATACCGTGATCGCGCTGATCACGATCTTTACGAGCCTTGCCGAACGCTTTGTGACCCACGGCTTTGCCATGGCGCTCATACAGGCCAAGGAGGTCGACGATACCGACTGTTCCTCCGTGTTCTGGGCCAATCTTGCCATCGCGGCGGGCTTTATCGCGGTTCTTTTCGTTATTGCGCCCTGGATCGCAGATTTTTACGGCTACCCCGTGATTACCCAGGGCATCCGCGTGCTTTCTCTGTCGCTGGCCATCGGCGCGCTCGATTCCGTGCTCAACGCGCGGCTTTCGCGGGAGCTGGAATTCAAAAAGATGTCGATCGCGTCCATCATCGCCATGATCGCCTCCGGCACGGTGGGCGTAACGCTCGCGTTCCTTGGCTACGGGCTCTGGGCGCTGGTCTTTGAGCAGCTCGTTTCCGGCGTCACCATGGGTATCGTCGAGCTGGTCATGACCCGCTGGCTGCCCTCCTTCAGCATCCGCTTCGACCGGCTGAAGCCCCTGTTCCGCTACGGCTGGAAGGTGCTGGCCAGCAACCTTTTGAGCAATCTCTACAACAGTCTCAACGGGCTTGTGCTCGGCAAGGTGTTCCCGGGCGACACGCTGGCCTTTTACAATAAGGGAAAGCAGATCCCTTCGCTCGTGAGCGACAACATAAACACCGTCGTCCAGACGACGCTGTTTCCGACCTTTGCGGCCAATCAGGACGACCGTGTGCGCGAGCTTGACCTGATCCGCAAAACCATGCGCCTAAACGCCTTCGTCATCTTTCCGCTCATGACGGGCCTGGCGCTCGTGGCCGAGCCGCTCATTGGCTCGCTGCTCACCGATAAATGGCTGCCCGCCGCCGTCTTCATGCTGCCCGCCGCCATCTACTGGGCGCTGTATCCGCTCGACGCCATACTCATGCAGGCCATTTGCGCCATGGGCCGCAGCGGCCTGCATCTGATACTTGAGATCATCCGCCGCGTTGTGGGCCTTCTGGCGCTCTGCTTCGCGGCCTTCTGCCTGAAAACGCCCTTGGCCATCGCCTGGGCGGTGACGTTTTCCGGCCTGTACTCCATGGCGCAGGCGATGATCGTGTCGCGCAGGTTCTTCGCCTACCGGCTCCGCGATCAATTTATGGACCTGCTGCCGCCGCTGCTGCTGTGCGCGGCCATGACCGCCGCCGTATGGCCGCTTTCGCTGATCGCCATGCCGCGGCTGGCGCTGCTCATCGTGCAGGCGGCCGTGGGCGCGGCCGTATATGTCGGCCTTGCGGCGCTGTTAAAGCTGCCGGTATTTTGTTATCTCTGCGACGCGATACGGGAATTTATACAAAAGCTAAAGCAAAAGAGGGTGAACGCATGAAAAAACTGACGATCGCCGGCACGGGCTATGTCGGCCTTGTGGCCGGCGTATGCCTGGCTGAAATCGGACACGACGTATGCTGTGTGGACGTGGACGCCGATAAGATCGCTTCCCTGCAGGCGGGCGTGCCGCCGATCTATGAGGATGGGCTCGAGGATTATCTTGCGCGGGGGCTCGCCTCGGGCCGCCTTCGCTTTACGACGGACGATCGCGCCGCCTATGCGGACGCCGACGCCATTTTCATCGGCGTGGGCACGCCCGAGCAGCCCGACGGCTCCGCGAACCTCGCTTACATCGCGGCGGTCTGCCGCCGCATCGCCGAGAGCCTGACGCACGACTGTCTGATCGTGGTCAAGTCCACCGTTCCCGTCGGCACCAACGACAAGGTCGAGCGATACATCCGGGACAATCTTACGCGCGACGTCAAGGTGCTGGTGGCCAGCAATCCCGAGTTTCTGGCGCAGGGCAACGCCGTGCATGATATGATGCACGCCAACCGCATCGTTCTCGGCGCCGATTCTCCGGAGGCCGCCGCGCTGCTTTCCGAGATCTACGCGCCGTTTGGACAGCCCATCGTGACGGTCAGCCGCCGCAGCGCGGAAATGATCAAGTACGCAAGCAATGATTTTCTGGCGCTCAAGATATCCTACATGAACGATATCGCCAATCTCTGCGAGCTTGTGGGCGCCAATATCGACGAGGTGGCCGAGGGCATGCGCTATGATCCGCGCATCGGCGCGAACTTTCTTCGTGCCGGCGTCGGTTACGGCGGGAGCTGCTTTCCAAAGGACACCAAGGCGCTGCGCTATCTGGCGGACCGGCACGGCTACCGGCTGCGTACCGTGGACGCGGCCGTGGAGGTCAACGCGGCGCAGAAGACCCGCCTGCTCGAAAAGGCCTCTCAGCGCTTTATGTCCTTCGACGGGCTGCGCGCAGCGATACTCGGCGTGACCTTCAAGGCAGGCACGGACGACCTGCGGGAAGCGCCCTCCGTCGACAACGTGGAAAAGCTTTTGGAAGCAGGCGCGACGGTCGTTTTCTTCGATCCGGCGGGCGCGGAGCGTTTTATGGCGCGTTTCCCTGCGGCGATCTGCGCAAAGACGCCCGAGGAAGCGCTGGAGGGCGCAAGCTGCTGCTTTGTGTTCACCGAATGGCCTGAGATCCGCGCCTTGAACGCGGACTGCTTTAAGCGGCATATGAAGATCCCGCTCGTCTATGACGGGCGCAATATCTTCGATCCCGCCGGCATGCGCCGCGCGGGCGTGGAATACCATTCCATCGGGAGGGAGAGCGTATGAGCGAAACTATACTTGTCACGGGCGCCGCGGGCTTCATCGGCTTTCATCTCAGCCGCGCGCTGCTGGCCGCCGGAGAAACTGTGGTAGGCTTTGATAATCTCAACAGCTACTACGACCCGCGGCTCAAGGCGGCCAGGCTCGATATCCTTGGCCGCTCCCCGCGCTTTCACTTCACGCTGGGCGACCTTGGCGATGAAAATGCCGTGGAGGCGCTGTTTGCAGAGCATGCGCCCAAGATCGTCTACAACCTCGGCGCGCAGGCGGGCGTGCGTTACAGCATCGAGAATCCGAGAAGCTACATAGTTTCCAACATCGTAGGCTTTTTCAATATTCTTGAGGCCGCCCGGCGGCATCCCGTCCGGCATCTCATGTTTGCCTCAAGCTCCTCGGTCTACGGAGACAGCGCAAAAACTCCCTTTTCCATCGAGGACAATGCGGACAGGCCCGTAAGCCTTTACGCAGCCAGCAAAAAATCCGACGAGCTGATGGCGTACGCCTATGCAAGGCTCTACGGCATTCCCACCACGGGTCTGCGCTTTTTTACGGTGTACGGGCCCTTCGGCCGGCCGGATATGGCCTATTTTTCCTTTACCAAAAAAATACTGGCGGATGAGCCTATCGACGTGTACAATCATGGAAAGCTGATGCGCGATTTTACCTATATCGACGATATTGTCGAGGGACTTATCAAGCTGATGCCCCTTGCGCCCGCGCCGGATGAGGCGGGCGCGCCCTATAAGCTCTACAACCTCGGCAACAGCAAGCCCGTACCGCTTGGAGACTTTATCTCCGCACTCGAGACCGCGCTCGGAAAAACCGCCGTCAAGCGCTATCTTCCGATGCAGGCGGGCGACGTGCACGCCACGTTTGCGGACATTGCGGAGAGCGCGCGCGACTTCGGCTTTTGCCCCCGCGTGGAGATCGGCGACGGCCTCAAGCGCTTTGCGGACTGGTATCTGTCCTATTATGACGGAATGAAGGAATGATGGAACGGGATGGTAGGTTTCTATAACTACACGGTCGTTTTGACCTATATCGGCGTAATAAGCGCGGTGCTCGGCGTGAGCTTTTGCACGGCCGGCAAGCCCTCGGCTGCGATCGTATGTCTGCTCGTATCCGGCTTTTGCGATCTGTTCGACGGCTCCATTGCCAAAACGCGGCAGCGCAGCGAGCAGGAGAAAAAATTCGGTATACAGATCGATTCCCTGGCGGATCTTGTGTGCTTCGGCGTGCTGCCTGTGGCCATCGGCTTTTCGCTGGGCCTCGACCGCTGGTATGAAATCCTCGTTCTGGGGCTTTATACGCTGGCAGCCCTGATCCGGTTGGCCTACTATAACGTCACGGAGGACGAGCTGCAGATCAACAAGCGCACGCAGCGGGTGGCCTACGACGGGCTGCCCGTAACGACAGCCTCGCTGCTGGTGCCGTTCATCTATGTGTTCAAGCCGCTGCTGGACAGGAGCTTCCCGCACCTGTACATGCTGTGGCTGCTTATCATCGCCGTCGCCTTTGTGACCAAGGTCAAGATCCGCAAGCTCGGCATGAAGGGCATGATCGTCGCGGCTGTTTTAGGCGCGCTGGTGCTTGCGGCGCTGATACTCGGGTGGAACCGTTGACGGCGGCGCTTGAGCGTATCTCGGCCGCCTTTCCGGAGGGGACGGCGCGCGACATTCGTACGCTTTCACCGTTGGCGCTGGCTTATCTCGGGGATACGGTATACGATCTGTATGTGCGCGCATGGCTCGTGAGCCGTACGGCGCACACGCCCCACGGTCTGCATTTGCTGGCGGCCGGCCGCGTCTGCGCCGCGGGCCAGGCGGCCGCCTATGAAATGATCGAGGACATGCTGACGGAGGAGGAGCTGGCCGTTTACAGGCGCGGGCGCAACGCGCACAGCGGCACCATGCCCAAGAATGCCAGCGCGGCGGATTACCACGCGGCCACGGGGCTTGAAGCCCTGATCGGCTATCTCTGGCTCGACGGACGCGACGAGCGCGTGACAGCGCTGATGCAGCGTATTTTGAAGGGAGCGTAAAGTTTATGACAAAAAATAACGGCCGCGTACGCGGCGGAGAGGGCAAGACCTACGGCCCGCGCAAAAGCTATGAGCTGCAAAAGGACGGCGGCGAGCGGCGCCCGCGCGAAGCGCGTCAGCCCGCGCGCGAGGAAAAGCCCGCGCCGCAGCAGACCGAAGAAGACGCGCTGCCATTTCTCATCATCGGGCGCAACGCCGTGCGCGAAGCGGTCAAGAGCGGACGCAGCATCGACTACCTCCTCACATGCGGCGAGCCCGACGGCTCGATCGGCGAGATCCTCAGTCTCGCGCGCGACCGCAAGCTCGTTATCCGAAACTGCGAAAGAAAAAAGCTCGACGAGCTCTGCATGCCCTTCGGTCATGGCGGCAAGACCGCCAATCATCAGGGCATCGTGGCCTATGCCGCGGGCGTGGACTACTGCTCCGTCGCCGATATTCTGGCCGCCGCGCGCGAAAGGGGCGAGGCCCCCTTTGTGATCGTGCTCGACGGCGTGACCGATCCGCACAATCTCGGCTCCGTCATCCGCAGCGCCGAGTGCGCGGGCGCGCAGGGCGTGATCATCGGCAAGCGCCGCAGCGCCTCCGTGACGGCGGCGGCCGTCAAGGCGGCGGCCGGCGCGACCGAATACGTTAAGATCGCCCGCGTGACCAATCTCAGCGCGGCGCTTCAGGAGCTCAAACGGGCCGGCCTGTGGATCGCGGGCGCGGACATGGCGGGCAATCCCATGACCCGTCAGGGGCTCAACGGCCCGCTCGCGCTCGTCATCGGCAGCGAGGGCGAGGGCCTCTCGCGGCTCGTAAAGGACAATTGCGACTTTCTCGTATCCATTCCGCTGTTTGGAAAGATCGAGTCCCTCAACGCGGCGGTCGCGGCCGCCGTGCTGATGTATGAAAAAAAGCGGCAGGACGCCGAGACATGACGGACTATACCGCGCTTACGGACGAGGAGCTCATCCGGCTTCTGCGCGCGGGCGACCACGACGCCGAGGACGCGCTCTATGCGCGCTATAAGCAGGCGGTTCGCAGCAAGGCCCGCAGCTATTTTCTGGTAGGCGCCGACCGCGAGGACATCATTCAGGAGGGCATGATCGGCCTGTATAAAGCCGTCTGCGACTTTGAGTTTGACAAGCAGGCCAGCTTTCACGCCTTTGCCGAGCTCTGCATTACACGGCAGATCATCTCCGCCATCAAAAGCGCCACACGCAAAAAGCACATCCCGCTCAACACCTATGTGTCCCTGAGCCGCACGGTGTACGGCGGCGAGGGCGAGCGCTCGCTTTCGGAGGTGCTTGTGGCTGCGCAGTCCGGCAACCCCGAGGAGCTCTTTATCGGCCGCGAAAGCTTTGAGGCGGTGGCCAGCGGCATTCAAAGCCTGCTGAGCCGTCTTGAACGGGATGCTCTGGCGCTGTATTTGCAGGGCTATTCCTATCAGCAGATCGCCGATACGCTGCACCGCAGCACCAAATGCGTGGACAACGCCATCCAGCGCGTGAAAAAAAAGCTGGAGGCGCAGCTCGATCCGCCTGTCGGAGCGGAAAAAAAGGAACGACGCGCCCTGCGCTGAACGCGCGGAAAGGAGAGCCCTATGCCCAGCATCGCCGCGCTTCTCATGCGCGTACAGCTCTATCTGACCAAGCCCATCGTGCGCTTTGCCGGCATTCCCGCCTCCAGAAAGGCGCAGGATCAGCTCGGCCGGCTGACGGTGGGCGCGCTCAAGGAGCATGTGACATACGAGGACGTGCCCATGGAGCATTTTTCCGCCTGCTTTGCGCTGCCGCGCGAGAACGCCGACGAACAGGCGGGCGTTATCCTCTATCTGCACGGCGGCGGCTACACCGCGGGCGGTCCGGATTACAGCAAAGCCTTTGGCGGCATACTGGCGTCCGCCAGCGGGCTCAAGACCCTTTGCGCGGCCTATCGGCTTGCTCCGGAGAACCGTTATCCGGCGGCTCTCGACGACGCCATGGCCGCCTACGAGTATCTGCTTATGCGCGGCTGCTCCCCCAAGCGCATCATCCTGGCCGGCGAAAGCGCCGGCGGCGGGCTGTGCTTCTGCCTGCTCATGCGGCTCAAAAGCGAGGGCCGGCCTCTGCCCGCGGGCGTGGTTGCGCTCTCTCCCTGGGCCGATCTGACGCTTTCGGGCGCTTCCTGCCGCAACAATCTGTACCGCGATCCCACGCTCTGCCGTGAATCGCTGGCCTATTATGCGCTCGTATACGCGGCCGGTCATGAGACGGAGCCCTGCGTTTCGCCCATATTCGGCGATTTTTCCGGCTTCCCGCCCGCGCTGATCATGGCCGGCAGCGAAGAAATACTGCTCGACGATGCAAAAACGCTGCACCGGCTCATGACCGAGGCGGGCGTTTCCTCCACACTGGACGTCGCTTCCGGCATGTGGCATGTATATCCGCTGTACGGCCTGCCGGAATCGCGTCAGGCCATCCGGCGTATCGCGGCGTTTATTCAGGAAAGGCTGAAGTCATGACGGAAAACACGCATGCGGCCTGGATGAAGCTGGATAATGCGGCTTTGATCTATCCCGCGACCATGAACCGGAACTGGACGGCCCTGTTCCGTCTGTCCGCGACCCTGACCGAGCCCGTGGACGCGGGCACGCTGGAGCGCGCGTTCCGCCAAACGCTCGCGCGCTTTCCCTCGCTGGCGGTGCGGCTGCGCCGCGGCATCTTTTGGTTCTACTTCGAGCAGGGACACGACGCGCCCGCCATCGAGCAGGACGTAGGCAATCCCTGCCTGAGAATGCGGCTTCAGGACAGCGGCGGCTACGGACTGCGCCTGCGCTATTACCGCAACCGCATCGCCATAGAGTTTTTTCATGTGCTGACCGACGGCACGGGCGGCATGGTGTTTCTCAAGACTCTGGTGGCCGAATATCTGAAAATGCAGTACGGCGCGGACATTCCGCGCGGCGACGATATCCTTGATTGCGGCGCGGAGCCTCTTCCTGAGGAGCTTGAGGACAGCTTCATGCGCTTCTCCGGCACCGAAACGCAGGGCCGCCGCGAGGACAAGGCCTACCACATCAACGGAACGGACGAAGCCGACGGCTTTATTCATATCACCACCGGCGAAATGGAGCTGGATCAGCTTCTTTCCATGGCAAGGGCCAAGGGCGTGAGCCTGACGGAATACCTCAGCGCCGTCATGATCCTCTCTGTGGACGCCATACAGCGCCGGCGCATTCCCGTCAAGCGCAGCTATAAGCCCATCAAGATCTGCGTGCCCATCAACCTCAGGCGTTTCTTTCCCTCAAAAACGCTGAGAAACTTCTCAAGCTATGTCAATCCCGGCATCAATCCGCGGCTCGGAACCTACGATTTTGACGAAACGCTGCGCATCGTGCACCATTTCATGGCCATGGAGGTCACCGAAAAGCTGCTCGCCGCGCGCTTTACCACCAACGTCAAAACACAGCAGAATCCCATGCTGCGCGTCATGCCGCTGTTCATCAAGAACGCGGCCATGAAGCTTGTGTATACCCAGGTGGGCGACGCGGTCAGCTCCACCTGCCTCAGCAATCTCGGTCTGGCAGACCTGCCGCCGGAAATGACCAAATACGTTTCGCGTATGGATTTTATCCTCGGCCCGCTGGCTCAAAACCGCGTCTGCGCCGCCGCCCTCGGCTATAACGGAAAGCTCAGGATCAATTTTACCCGCACCATCGAGGAGCCGCTGCTCGAAAAGGAGTTCTTTACGCGCCTTGTCCGGCTGGGCGCGCATGTGCTTGTAGAGAGCAATCAGCCGGAACCGGAGGAATAATGTCATGGCCTATTGCGTCAACTGCGGCGTAGAGCTGCAAAAAGGCGAGCCCTGCTGTCCGCTGTGCGGAGTCAAAAGCGTGAACCCGCTCGAGGACGCGTCGACGGAAAGCTGCGCGCGCCCGTATCCGCTGCACGTCGAATCGCTCAGCCGGCGCATCGACCGCCGCTATACGGCGATCTTTGCTTCGCTGATACTGCTGATCCCGCTGTTTGTCTGTTTTTTCTGCAACCTGATGGTCGACGGACGGCTGAGCTGGTCGGCTTATGTGCTCGGCGGGCTCGGCCTCGTGTTCGTCTGGTGCCTGCTGCCCTTCTTTCTGGCCAAACGCCGTGCACTCAAGTGCGTGCTCTTTGACGGCGCCGCAGCCGCCGGCATGCTGCTCATCATCGAGCGCATGAGCCAGGGCCACTGGTTTTTAAGGCTGGGCCTGCCGCTCACGCTGATCGGCACGGCCCTTGCCATGCTGATCGTCGGCCTCTGCTCGCCCAGACTTCGCTGGAGCGTGCTTGTTCGTATAGGCCTGGCCGTAGTCGGCGCGGGCCTTGGCACCGTGCTCGTCGAGGGCGCGCTCATGCTGTATCGCGGCGCCTTTTGCGTGCCGAAGTGGTCCGGCTATTCCTTTATCCCCTGCCTTGTCACCGGCGCCGCGCTTGTGCTGCTCAGCCGCCGCAAGGACGCCAAGGCGGAGCTGGAGCGCCGGTTCTTTATTTGACACCGTTCCTCTGCCAAATAGGGCGGCTTTACACCGGATATTGTGGTAAAGCCGCCCTTTTGTTACATCTTCTTGCGCAAATTGTCACAATATGCAGATCGTGTTACATTTTGCGTCAATAGTGTAATATTATATATGATTTAGCGTTCTAACGCAGCTTGACCGCCTGCAGCGCCGTTAAAACGTCCACTGCGGCGTGGCCGGAGAGCTTCAGCTCCGCGGCATAGATCTTCATACCGCCTTGCGCGCTCAATAGCCCGGGTCCAGCCGCCGCTTGATCGGCAGCCACCACACAAGGCCGAAGAGCATACACATGATGATGCACCAGACGCTTCCGTTGCCGTCCCGGCGGCCAGTGCGGTAGCCGACGGCCAGAAGCTCGGCGACATGGACCAGCGCCAGCACGAGCAGCAGCCATGGCCAGGGCACAAGTACGGCCAGCAGCAGGGCCCCGAGCCACAGCGCCAGCAGCAGCGTGTAGCCGATCGTTTGCAGGGATTTCATAGCGATTCCTCCTTCAGAGTATATCTATGCTTCGCTTTTTGAAAGCGCATTCAACCCTTCGCCCGTCAGGCGGTATACGGTCCAGCCGTTCATCGGCTCGGCTCCGAGCGAGAGATAAAAATCAATGCTGGGGCGGTTCCAGTCGAGGCAGCTCCACTCGAAGCGGCCGCAGCCGCGCTCCATGGCGATCTGCGCCAGCCGGACGATCAGGCCCCTGCCATAGCCGCGTCCGCGGTAATCCGGCAGTACGAACAGGTCCTCGAGATACAGCCCCGCGCGGCCCTGGAAGGTGGAAAAATTATGAAAGAACAGCGCAAAGCCGACCTCCCGCTCTCCGTCCAGAGCAAACAGGACCTCCGCCATCTTCCTTTCGAACAGCCACTCCCCGAGTATGTCCTCTGTCGCCGCGACCTGATCCAAAAGCCTTTCATAGTCCGCAAGCGCGCGTATAAAGCGCAGGATCAGCGCCGTATCCTGCGGCTCGGCAAATCGAAAACCCGTTGTGCTGCTCATCGTACTCCGCCTTTCCCGCTCCTGTTTCTCACCGTTTCAGTGTATCACGACGCGGCGCGCAGAAAAAGTCCTGATTTTTTAACATTCTGTGTGTTTTTCTTCGCCGCCGGTTCTGTTATGCTTATATGGAATCAGTATTTGTGCAACCTTTTTCGCCTTCGTCCGGTGTTTAAGGAGAAAACGCACCAAGGAGGATGAATCCATGAAACGCATCACGCTTGCGTTGCTCATATCCGCTCTGCTGCTGGCGGGCTGCGCCCGGGGGAGCGAATCTTTGACGGAGACGCTGACGCCCGCGCCGTCCCTGCCCGAGACCGCCGCGGGAGACTGCGCGTCCGTGGCGGACTTTTCCTTCCGTCTGTTTGCTCAGAGCGTTCAGACGGGCGACGCCAACCCCGTGATCTCGCCGCTGTCTGCCTATCTGTGCCTGGCCATGGTGCAAAACGGCGCCGCCGGCGGCACGCTTCAGGAATTCGAGACGCTGCTGGGCCTGCCCACGGACACGCTGAACCAGACCGCGCGCGCGCTGAACGACTCGCTGGAGAATACCGCGGGATCCACGGCGCTTTCCATCGCCAATTCCGCCTGGGCGGACGACGGCGGCGTAACGGTCAACGACGCCTTTTTGCAGGCCGTTGTGGACACTTTCGGCGCGGAGATATTCTCGGCCGATCTGCCCTCCGACGCGGCGCGCAAGGCCGTCAACGACTGGGTCAGCGAACGCAGCAGGGGCCTCATCCCCTCGCTTCGCGAGAATAACTATCCTGACGATACGCAGCTTGTACTGCTCAACACGCTGTACTTCAAGGGCGTCTGGCAGTCCGCCTTTTATGCGGATAATACCTTTGACGACAGCTTTACGCCCACGGGCGGCGAAGAGCGCAAGCTTCCCTGCATGCACATGAGCGACGCGTATTTCGATTACATTCTTATAGAGGGCGCCGACGGCGTCATTCTGCCCTATGACGACGGCAAAACCGTATTTGTCGCGCTGCTGCCGGCCGCCGGCACAACGGCGCGCGAGCTGGCCGCCTCCCTGACGGCGGATACGCTCGCCGACGGGATCGAAAACGCCGCGGAGACCCGCATGAATCTCTCGATCCCCAAGTTCTCAAGCGAATTCTCCATCGAGCTCAACGACACGCTGGAAGCGCTGGGGCTCCGGCAGGTATTCGACCCCGCCGCCGCCGACCTCAGCCGCCTCGGAACGGGTGCAAACGGGCCGCTCTATCTGAGCCTCGTGCAGCAAAAGGTCAAGCTGATCGTGGATGAAAAGGGCGCCGAGGCCGCCGCCGTCACCGAGGCCGCCGCCGCCGGCGCCGCCTATATGCCCGACGAGCCTCTGCAGCTTTCCTTCGACCGGCCCTTTGTTTACGCCGTTCTGGACGTCGCAAGCGGCGTTCCCCTGTTCATGGGAATACTGGACGATCCAATTATTTGAATACAAAAGGAGGACACGATTATGAAATGGTTTTTAGTCATCGTTCTGGCCGCCATGCTGGCGCTTTCCGCCTGCGGAGCGCCTGCCGCACCCGCCGCGCCCGCGGCTGAGGAATCTCAGTCGCAGATCCCGAATCCGGTGGTGGAGGCGGATTCCGCAGCCATGCTTGCGGATTTCGGCTATCCCATCGACGCTCCCGCGGGCGCTGAGGATATCTCGTACAGCATCATCGGCAACTGGATCGCGCAGGTGCAGTTTACGCTAAACGGCTGCGCCTATACCTACCGTGCGGCCATTGCAGACGAGCAGGACATCGCTGGCGTATTTGAGACCTTTGACGCGGAGGCCGTCGGATTCAACGCCGACGGGGACGGGTGCTCCGTCGCGGCCGATATCCGGACCGTTGACGGCGGCAAGAGCGGAACGCTCGCCGTCTGGACGGCGGACGAGGCGCAGTTCTCGCTCTACACCTCCGACGAAACGGAGCTCGCCCCCTTCGAGGACGTCATACTGGAGCTGGCCGAAGCCTGGCACGCCGCCAAATAGCGGCGTCTGCCATCCACAGCGGGCGCGCTTCCAAACGCGCCCGCCCGTAAACGGGCGATGCGTTCCGGCGGATGCCTCAGGCGGTGCTATTGACGGATGTGATATACTCTAGGCGAGAAACACCGTCATGGAGGTTTGCTTGGAGAAGCGAAAGGTCGCACCCATCCTGTCGGCTCTGTCGGCCGCCCTGCTGTACGCCGTCAGCATACCGTTTTCCAAATTGCTGCTCGTTTACGTCCAGCCCGTGTTCATGTCCGCTTTTTTGTATATCGGCGCTGGCGCGGGAATAGGCGTCACCTATCTGCTTACACGAAGGCGGCGGGCCCAAGCGGCGGAGAAGCTTGCAAAAGCGGAGCTCCCGTTCGTCGCTGGGATGATCGTGCTGGATATCGCAGCCCCGATTCTTTTGATGCTGGGGCTGTCCTTTACGTCTGCCGCAAGCGTCTCCCTGCTGAGCAACTTTGAGATCGCGGCCACCGCGATCATTGCTCTTGTCATATTCAAGGAGCTCATTTCAAAAAGGCTGTGGCTCGCGATCTCCCTGATCACCCTGGCAAGCATGCTGCTGTCGTTTGAGGATATGTCCGGCTTTCGGCTTTCCTTTGGATCTCTGTTTGTGATCGCAGCCTGCGTCTGCTGGGGTTTTGAAAATAATTGCACAAGGAAAATATCTTCTAAAAGCACCTATGAGATCGTCTTTTTGAAAGGCGTGTTTTCAGGCGCCGGTTCTCTTGGCATAGCCTTTATCCTCGGCGAAAAGCCGCCCTCCGCGTTCCATATCGCGCTCGTGATGCTGCTTGGCTTTGTATCCTATGGCCTCAGTATTTTCTTCTATGTAAGGGCGCAGAAGGAGCTCGGCGCGGCAAAGACCAGCGCTTATTATGCGGTCGCGCCGTTTGCCGGCATGCTTCTGTCGTGCATATTGCTGCGCGAGCATCTGACATGGATGTTTTTCCTGTCGCTGCCCATCATGGCGGCCGGCGTTGTGATCGTCGTTCAGGACACCCTCGTGCGGGAGCATGCGCATCTGCATACGCACGTTATCGTTCATACTCACGACGGCAGCACGCACTCCCATGCCATACAGCATGCGCACCCCCATACGCATATGCTGTGCGGCGCTTGGCACGGGCATCATCACGACGATCTCAAGCCGGAGGAATAACCCAAGCGGAAATTGTGCAGTATGCCGGCGCGGATGCAAAGGCCCGCTGCTCTGCTAAAACGCGTCAATATATACTTCCGTCCGGTCATATCCGTTATTTGCGGGCGGATTGTGAAGAATTGTCATACTTACGCACCCATTGTTTACAATTCGGCGATAGACAGAAAATCTTTCCGGTAATTATAATTATAAAATAATGTATCGTTTTAGCCGTAAAGCGCAAAGGAGCGTCGGATGAGCTATATTTCGTTTGAAGACGTCTGCAAGGACTACGGAAGCGGCGAAGGGATCGTCCACGCCGCCGATCATGTGAATTTCTATATCGAACGGGGCGAATTGTGCGTGCTGCTGGGGCCAAGCGGCGCGGGCAAGACCACGGTGCTGAATCTTTTGGGCGGCATGGACTGGGCGACGAGCGGCGTGATCCGCGTCGGGGATAAGACCGTCACCTCGCTTACGCCCTCGCAGCTTACGGACTACCGCAGAGTGGATGTGGGGTTCGTGTTCCAGTTTTACAACCTGATGCCCAGCCTGACGGCGCTTGAGAACGTGGAGCTGGCGCGGCAGGTATGTCCGAATGCGCTCGACCCGCGCGAGATCCTCGAGCATGTGGGCCTTGGTCAGCGCATGAACAACTTCCCTTCGCAGCTCTCCGGCGGCGAGCAGCAGCGCGTTTCCATCGCGCGGGCGCTGTGCAAAAATCCGGCGCTGCTTCTCTGCGACGAACCGACCGGCGCGCTGGACAGCAAGACCGGCGAGCAGGTGCTGAGCCTGCTCATCCGTGTGGCGCGCACATATCACACGACGGTCGTCATCATTACGCATAACGCGAGTATCGCGCCGCTTGGCGACCGTGTGATCCGCATGCGAAGCGGCTCCGCCGAAGAAAACACCGTCAATCCTTCTCCCGCCAAGGTGGAAGATACCACATGGTAACGCGGGAAACGACGCCCGCCCCGATCGCAGCAAGGGGCGCGGCCGCGCCAAACGTGCTGCGGCGCAAGCTGTGGCGCGATATCCGGCGGGCCGCGATGCAGTTTTTGACGATCGTGCTGCTCTGCGCGCTCGGCACCTGGGTTTTCTCCGGACTGGACGGAACGTGGCGCATGATCGAGAATTCCTACGACGCGTATTTCGAGGAATGCTCGCTTGCAGATCTGTGGGTCAACAGCGCCAGCTTAAGCAATTCCGACCTTAAGGAGCTGGCGAATCTCACCGGTGTGGAAACTGTACAGGCGCGGTTTACCTGTGAGATGAACTGCCCCGATCTTGGCGACGACGTTTCGCTCAAGATCAGCGCCTACGACGGCGAGCCCGTGCTCAATACGCCGCTTCTGCAGGACGGCGAGCTCCTGCAGAGCGGAGACAAGCGCGGCATTCTGCTCGAGCAAGGCTTTGCCGAGGCTCACGGTCTGGGCGTCGGGTCGGTCATCAAGCTGGACGTACTGGGCACCGAAACGAATTTTTATGTGCGCGGGATCGTGCTCAGCGCCGAAAACCTGGTGCTGACGAAGGATCTCAATCCGGATTTTGAGCATTACAGCTTCGGGATCATCGACCGCGCTCCCGTGCGAAACGTCGCTTTCAACGAAGCGTTGATTGCGGTCTCGCCGGATGCGGACGCAGCGGACGTGGAATCCGCCGTGCAGGAGCTGCTGCCCGAGGCGCTGATCCTCGACCATCATTCGCAAACAAGCGCGCAGCGCGCGAACGCAGAGGTCACTATCTTCAAAAGCCTGAGCTATGTGTTCCCGCTGATGGCCTTTGCCGTGGCGGCCATGGTCGTGCTCTTTACGCTGATGCGCATGATCGAGAACCAGCGTCTGCAGATCGGATGTCTCAAAGCGCTTGGCTTCAGCAATCGCAAGATCCGCGCGCACTATTTGAGCTACGCGCTGGCGCCGTCGCTCTTTGGCTCATTGCTTGGGCTGTTCGTGGGGCGGTACACGCTGCCGGACATCCTCTTTGACATGATATCGGCGCACTACATCATGCCCTACCGGGTCCGCGCGCCGATTTCGCTCATCACATGGATCGCGACGGCGTCGATGGTCGCGCTGAGTCTGTGCATCTGCCTGTACGCATTCGCCCGTTACGCACGCGAGAACACGGCCTCGCTGCTCCGGTCAAAGCCGCCGCGCGCTGGGAGTCGCGTGCTGCTGGAGCGAATGACGCGCCTGTGGAACCGGTTCTCCTTCAATACGAAGATGATCGTGCGCAACATTGCGCGCAACAAAAGCCGCACGCTGCTTGCCATACTGGGGCTGTTGTGCTGCAACATGTTGATCATCTGCGCTATGGGGCTTCAGAACTCCATCGACTGGAGCATCGGCACCTATTATAAAAATGTGCTCGCCTACGACCGCCGCGTGGAGCTGGAGAATGGCGGTACGCTGGAAAGCTATCAAAGCCGTCTGGATGCGGACGTCGTCGAAGGAGCAATGGAGAAGAGCGTGAGCCTCCGCACGGACGGGCATTCGCGCACGGTGATCCTGACCATTTTGGAAAGCGATCAGACACTGCTGCATCTCTGCCCGGATCAAACGTCTGTTCCTTTGCCGGAGGACGGGCTGACGATCTCCAACAAGCTCGCCGACGTGCTGGGACTCAGCGTAGGCGATACGGCCGAGATCTGGCTTTCAGGCGACGACGAGCCCATTCCCTTTACGGTCGCCATGATCGTGCCGACGAACATCGGCCAGACGGCGTATCTTGCACGCGATACCTGGGAAGCGCTGCATAAAGGCGAGTTTCGGCCTACGGCGCTCTTTATCAAGGGTGCGTCGGATATATGCCTGCACGAGCTGGACGAGATGGACGAGGCGGTGGAAACCAAGTTTCCGGAGGAACAGTACGACGACGCTATCAGCATGATGGATTCTACGAAAACCACGTTCAACCTCATGTACTTTGCAGCGCTTGGCCTTGCGTTTGTGATCTGCTACAATATGGGGCTTATGAACTACACTGAGCGCACGCGCGACTACGCGACCCTGAAGGTTCTCGGTTATCATCAGCGGGAGATCCGGCGCCTTATCATGCGCGAGAACGACCTCATTACCGTGGTCGGAGCGCTGCTTGGCGTCGCGCCCGGCATTCTGCTTACGCGCGTGGTGCTTTCCACAGTGGATCTCGAGACCATGCTGTGGAAAACGCATATCCTGCCTTCCTCGGTGCTGATTGCGACGCTGATCACCTGCGCGTTCAGTATCCTTCTCGAGCTTTTGATCACCCGCAAGGTGCCGTCCATCAATATGGTGGAAGCGCTCAAAAGCGTGGAATAGACCGCGCACGCTTTACGGCGACGCGCGGACGATTTTTGTATAAATGGAAAGGATGGAACTCTCATGAAGATAAACAGGCGTATTCCAGCGCTGCTGGCGACGCTGTGTCTGCTGTTGCCCCAGACGGCTGCGGCGGAAAAGGAGGACCTGACGGGCCGTCCCATCGCGAACGGCTCCGTCGCGGCAGTTTCGTTCGTAGACGTGATGGCGCCGTTTTCCGGCACGCTGACCTCCTTTGATCTGGCAAGCGGCGACACGGTCGAGGCGGAGCAGACGCTCATGGAATTCGTTTCGACCGATCTGTACGCTACGGAAAGCGGTACGCTTGTGGCGTTGTTCGCCGGCGCGGGGGACGACGCTGCCGCCGTGACGCAGCAGTATGGCGGCGTGTTTGGCATCGAACCGGAAAACGAGATCGTGCTCAACGCCACGACCTCCGGAGCCGGCAGCGATGAAGCGTGTAAGCTGCTCCATTTGGGTGAAACGCTCTATTTCAAGGCCGGCGGCATGGGCCGCGTGATCGCGGTCAGCGGGGAAACCTATCAGGTGGAGGTGACAAAGGGCGATATTGATCTTGGCGACAGCGTCAGCCTCTACCGCAACGACAGCTGCAGCAGCGATCTATGCGTCGGCAAGGGCACGGCCGCGCGCCGCGACGACATATTGACGCAAGCCCAGGGGCGGGTCGTCGCTGTGTACGCCGCCGAGGGCGACGCTGTGACAAAGGGCGAAAAGCTTATGTCGATCGTCTCGGCAGACGCCGCGCCGGACGTGCGCAGCGCGAGCGTCGCCTCTCCCGCGGCAGGCGTGATCGCATCCGTCGCGGTACAGCCGGGCCAGCAGGTGTGGAAGGGCGAATTGCTTTGCCGCATCTACCTCATCGACGCGCTGGAGGTGGTGGCCGATGTGGACGAAATGGACCTGGGCGGCCTGCAGGTCGGCGACGCGATCCCCGTAGTGCTGGATGTGCGCGACAGCGTCGTGATCGACGGCACGGTGACGGAGATCTCCGCGCTCGGCACAACGGGCCTCAACGCCGCGTACTTCGCCGTCCATGTCTCGATCCCGGCCGGCAGCGGGAAGCTTGGCGCGTCAGCGTCGATCTACCTGCCGGCGAAGAATTGATCGTATGTTGCTTAGTCTACTGGCTCTACCCCAACTATTGACATTGAGCCGTATTTTTTGAAGAACGCATAAGTCGGGCCGCAGTTTCACGCGATTGGAAGCTGCGGCCCGAAAGCGCCGGGGTTATGTAAGGCGGCTTACTCCGCCTTGTCTTTGAACTGCGCTTCGCGCTTTTGCACAAAGCCGTCCTTGACGGGGAGCATAAGCACGATGGTGATGACGCTCATCACCGCCATGATGATATAGGTCACATCATAGTTCCACTTGGCGGCCGTGCTGGAAGCAAACAGCGCGCCGAAAGCGCCGATGACCTGCTGGATCAGAATAACGACGCCATAGACCTTCTGAAAATTGAAGCGGCCCCAATAGCGCACCACGAGCGAAGTGGAGAAGTTGGAGGAACCGCCGAGCTCCACGCCGATCAGCGCAAGGCCGATGAACATGAGCGCCGGTATTTTGAGCGTCGTGAATACGCAGGCGACGGCCATGCCGATCATCATGATGATCATCGACGTTTTGGTGCCGATCTTGTTGTCCAGAAAGCCGATGAACCAGCTGCCGACGCAGCCGATAATCGCCGCGCCGGAGAACATCAGCGTAGCCATCTGCTGCGGATAACCGGCCGCCAGGAGGCGCTGCACGATCTGAGAAGTCACCGCACCGGAGAAGAGCATCATCAAGCCACAGGCAATCGCGACGCACCACATCTGCCAGGTGCCGAGGACTCGCTTCTGCGTCCAAGGGCTCCGCTCAGCCATCTTGCGGCCTTCCTCCAGCATAGCGTCCGCCATCTCGCGGGTCATATCGCGGTTGTTATCGGGGAACTGGCCCAGCTCCTCCGGATAATCACGCAGCGTAAAGAAGCCGAAGAGCGTGACGATGAGCACGAGCACGCCGCAAATGGCATAGCCCGCGGTCAGGCCGGCGGAAAGGATCACGTCGCCAAGCAGCATGATGCCCACCAGCGCGCCGAGCGTAAAGCCGATGGTCACGAGGCCGATCACGACGCCCTTGCGCGTGGGAAACCAGTTGGCTACCATGCTGTTGACGCCTACAAGGACCATGGCCTGACAGCAGAGGAACGCCGCGATGTACACGATCGTAAACGTCGCCTGCGTCGGCATGAGACCGAACAGCGCCGTAAACACGGCCCAGAGGATACCCAGCGCCAGACTGATCTTGCGGAAGCTTACCTTTCCCTTGGCGGTGAAGAAATTGAGCGCAAACAGAAACACCAGCGTGCCAAGGGAGCCATAGGTCATCAGGGACAGCATGTGCGTCGGATTGAAGCCTTTGGCTGTGAACTGATCCAACGCGACCTGCACCGTAGTGGGGATCGCCGTGGCCAGCAGGATGCAAAGGAAGCCATAGATGACGAGACACCAGCCTCGCGCGCCAAAACCGTATTTTTTCACAGATAGTACCTCCCTTAGTTTTTTGTATTGCTCAACATGCCGTCGGCATGCAGGTTTTGCTTTGGAAACTGCGGTCAGATGAGATACTGCTTGATCATCTCGCAGTACCATGGCGCCTTATTGTTATAATTGATGGCGGCATGGACGGGCAGCCATGCCCTGATATCCTCCTCGGAAAGGCCCGAAGCCTCCGTATAGGCCTCCATATAAACCTGCGCAAGCTTCAAGTCCGGACGCTGCAGCACCGGAACCGGCGGCAGGCAGCTCAGGTTCATGAACGTGCGCGCCGCATCGCAGGCGGGATGGCTCGAGCCGGCCTCGACCCAGTCGATGACATTCATGGCGCCCTCTTGATCCACCATGACGTTCTGCGGATGAAAATCGCCGTGGCAAATGCCCTGACCGTCCGGCAGCGCCTCCAGATATCGCAGCGTGCGCGATCTGATATCCTCCGTCAGCCGCTTTCCGCTGCGAATACAGCTCGCCGCATACAGTTTATAGGAGGGCAGCGCGGGACAGGACGTGCGGTTGATATCCGCCTGGAGCGCCGCCATGCGCCGTATCAGATCGTACGCCTCCGGAAGATCGTCCTTGGCCAGCGCGCCAAAGAGCAGGGAAAGCATATCTGCGCCGTCCACAAACGCGGTCTCCGTCAGATAGAAGCCGCCTTCACGCCTCACCGCGTATACCGCCGGACTCTTGACGCCCGCCGCCTCCACGCAGGCCGCCGCATATGCTTCGCGAAAAATCGCCTGCTTGTCGAAAGCCGGGCTGAACACCTTCAGCACGCTTTGACCGTCCCTATAAATATCGGCCGTAAAGCCAAATCCGATCGCCTTGCCGTATTTGGGCGCAAAATATGCCTCAATGCCGGTCTTGTCCATGTTCGTCATGCCAAGCGCCGCCTCGTCCTTATAATCGCTCATTGTACGCATCCCTTTCCTGAACTGAATTCCGGAATCCACCCAATGGGTCAGCAGGACATTGCGTCCGACAGGCCCCTGATATACGCCTCGCCGTCGCCCTTGATGATATGATTGATCGTGGAGCTTCCGACGATCACGCCCTCCGCCCCCATGCGGATCACCTCCGCGGCCTGAGCGGGATAGTTGATGCCGAAGCCCGCGAACAGCGGCGTGGTCACGCCCGCCTCGCGCAGGCGCCTCAGGTTCTTCCCCACCTGAGGATCAACGGCCTCTTGGGGGCCCGTCGCACCGTTGACTGCCTGCTGGAATACATAGCCCGTCGCATTCTGCTTCAGATCCTCGATCATTTCGTCCGTCAGAGTATAATTGGCAAAGCGAAGGTTGCAAACGTCGTAAGGCTTCAGTTCCCTGTCCAACTCCACAAGCTGTTCCTGCGTAGCGTCGGGCGTGAGAACGCCGTCCACATCACAGTCGTGACAGATCGCGGCAAAACGCGCAGCGCCGTATTTGGCGATATTGCCATAATAGGTCATGATTTGGAGCACGTCGTCCGGGCACTCACGGCGGATGCTCTTGATAGAGGCAAACACATCCTCGAGCGTGGCATGCGACAGCGCGCGCGCCATGGAATTGGCTACCGACGGGCCGTCCAGCGCCGGCTCCTCATAGGGCAGTCCAATCTCGAGCACATCCGCCCCGTTGTCAAAATATCTGTGCGCCCAAGCGGTATCGCTGTCAAACTCCGTATCCCCGATGGGAAAATACAGCACCAGCGAACCCTTCCGGTTCCTCTTGTTTTCCGCAAACCTGCGTACCATTCTGTTCATAAGCATTACTCCCTTGGGCGCGGCACGGTCAGCCGTTTATCGCGTCCTTAAACTCCTTCAAATAGCTTTCGATCTTTTCCAGAGGTTCGTTGGCCAGCAGCTTCGTCATAAAGGCAGACGAGGAATGCACGCCGTCCAACCCGCCGTTATGCACCATGTCGTAAGCCGCCTCGGGCGAACGCACGCCGCCGATCGCGATGAGCGGAATCCTGCGGCCCAGCTTGGCCTGCTTTTCGCGGATAAAGTCCACATACACCTTCATCTGCCTGCCGCTGAGCGTATCGCGATGGCCCATCATTCCGGGCACCACGAACAGTTCACCCGTGGAATTATCCACCATGTTGCCCACGATACGCATCATCACAGGGTCGCTGGAATCAATGATCTTGGCAAACACCGCCGTGATATGGTGGATGCCCAATTCCTCAACCTCGCGGCGGAAGCCGAACAGATCGTCCACCGACTGGTAGGCGCAGGTATCCATGCCATCGATTCCGATCTCGGCGCACTTGCGCAGGAAGCGTTTCTGACCGTAGCAAAACATCTCCCCGATATGGGCCGTCGTAATCATCGGAAGATCGGGGTAATGCTTGCGGATCTCAAGCAGCGGCTTCGAGATCATCTCCGTGCGGTAACCGCTCTCGATACCGCGCTTGAGCAGCGCCACCTCGACCGGAGCGATCTCCGCCATCTTGCTCGCATCCGGGTCACACACCAGATGCAGCAGCTGGTTCATGCCCGCGTGACACATCATATCGATCAGCTCGTAGGCTTTGGGCAGATCCCACAGATTGTTCGGCGCCAGCGTAAGGCTGAGTATGCCTTCCCTTTTGTCTCTGAGCTGAATAAGCGAATCTATTCTGTTCATACGTTTTCCTCCACGACCAGCAGATCGGAGCAGCCCAGCATTTCAAACGCCAGCGCCGCGGCGCGGGCTGTCTTGGCTCCCACCGGAACGTCCTGGTACGGCGTCACATCCACCGGGAATATCCGGTCGCAGCCAAGCCGCGCCACCTTGGCCATGTGCCACCAATACGCCAGCTCCGGACAGATCGTCGTATCGGGCTGATCGTAATCGGCGCTCCGCGTAGACAGTGTGTAAGCGCCGGAATCCTCCAAATGGAATTCCTTGGCCACAGTGGCCTCCACCGTGGCCAGCGTGCAGCCGGTTCCCGCGAAGACGGGCAGCACGCCCACAGCCTCCGTGCCGGTCTCAATGGCGACTGCGACGCAGCCGGGCAGCTTGCCGCCCAGCGCTTTCTTCAAATCTGCGCCGTACAGCCCAGCCAGCATCCCCGTCAGGGACGCCTGGGGATACGGGCCATAATTGGCCTCCATAGGGATGATGCTGTAACCCATGGCATCGTCAAAATTGACATAACTGTAAGGCGTGTCGAACAGCTCGGTACAGGTCGTATTGTCCATGTCCGCATCCAGCTCGCGCAGCCGATCGATCAAGGCCTTTTTCTGCGTCTGCGCACGGCTCAGGCATACGCGCGCGCCAAAGCCCAACTTTTTACACGCCTGCGCAAAGGCAAGGACCATCTCGTCCGAATAGGTTCCCAGCACGGCTTTGTCTCTGCCGTCAAAAGCCGCAATGGCCAAATACCCGGCCAGTATATAGTAGCGTGTCAGCGCCGGCGCCGTGTACAGCGTCCTGCCGTTTTTGAGCGTATAAGCCTGAATGTTGATCTCCAGTGGCAGGATCTGCTTCAAAAAACTGTCAAACTTATCGGAAAATTCCTCGCTTGCAAGCAGTTTCTCCAGATGCTCGGCACGCAATTTCTTTTCCGGCGCGACGGTATCCCGTTCGCTGTAATCACCGCCAAAGTCGCCGAAATACTTCTGTATCTTTACTCTCTGGTCGAATTTCAACAATACTTTCCTCCTATATGCCCATCCCCAACGCCGGAGGACGGAATTCATCCGTTTAAAATACGACAAGCATGAAAGACTTGTACGACCTTCTGATATCGCGAGAATAACATATGTGTTTATTTGTGTCAATATGTACATTTGTGCATTTTGCTTTGACGAATGATCGATTCCGCGGTATAATTACTGGCATCAGTACAAGGGCGCATGCCGACCGGCGGGCGTCCGTCGGGAAGGAGCGCCATGCAAAAGATCGTAGAAAGTCGGGAGCGGCTGATCATCCGCATCTGCGAAATGTATTATATGGAAAATCGGAACCAGCAGGAGATTGCTGAAGCGATCGGCCTTTCACGCCCGCAGGTCAGCCGGCTATTGAGCCAGGCGCGGGAATCCGGCGTGGTCAGCATCAGCATAAACAATCCTTACGCCGTGGAATTCCGCTTTGAGGACGAGATAAAAAAACGCTACGGCACACCGCAGGTGATTGCGGTCAATACCGACGGCATGGACCTGTCCGGCACATACGGCAAGCTTGGCGAAGCGGTCACGCATGTGCTGGAAGCGGTCGTCCGAGATCGGGATACGATAGGCGTATTGGGCGGCAATACCATCGCCAGCGTGATCAGCAACGTCCATTATATCCGGCGGGAAGATCTGCACATCGTTCCCCTGGCGGGCGGCATCGGCCCGGAGGGCTCCGCACGCCAGTCCAACCAGGTCGCCAAGGAGCTGGGCGAAATACTGCGCTGTAAATACTGGCAGCTGCACACGCCCGCCTGCGTCGCCTCCCCTGTCGCCTGCGAAACGCTCAAGCAAGAGCCGGAGATCCATGACGTGCTGCGTATGGCTCAGAAGTCCGCCATAGCCCTGATGAGCGTGGGCCGCATCTCCCCGGATGTAACCACGCATTATTTTCCTAATTTGAGCGATACCGATATGCAGGAGCTGATCCGGCTCGGCGCCGTCTCCATATTCGGCCAGACCTTCTTCGATAAAAACGGCCGCGCTATCTCCGCTGCCGTCAACTCCCGCATGATCGGCATAACCTCTGCGGACATGAAGCGCATCCCTCATATCGTTGCTGTCGCCATTGGTCCGCAGAAGGTGGAGGCCATCGCTGCCGCCCTGCAAAGTGGATATATCGAAACCTTTATTACAGACCTAAGCACCGCGCGTCAGCTCTGTTAAACAAGATTTGGGCCAATCTTGTGCAGCCAGCGCTTCGTTTTGAGGCAAAATAGGCGGAAAAGGCTTGCGCTGAATATGCCGTATGAACGATTAGCAAAAACGCAAGCTCAACAAAAGCTGCGGGGACGAAAAAAGCCCCATTTCTAAGGTTTTGTGGCGTTCCCGAGGCGATTCGAACGCCTGGCCTTCCGCTTAGGAGGCGAACGCTCTATCGTATGAAAAAACGCCCTAAACATCAGGAAAAGTCCCTGATGACGGGACTTTTCGGCTGCGCTTGTTTGTCCATTATGTCCATGGGAACCTCTATTTACCACATTTTTACCACATAGTTTGTAGTAAAAATGTGGTATAGCCACGAATCCGCAAGTCAATTCACGTCTCCGTCGGAGGGTGTCTGGGGTGCGATGATTATAAGCGAAAGCTGCTTATCGAGATGTGCATTCAGCGTATTGACGGCTTCTGTTTTCTTGGCTTCCGAAAGATGTGTATATACCGCAAGTGTCATTTCAAGATTGGCGTGACCGAGAAACTTCTGTGCGCTTTTGATATCCACGCCTGCGTCATAAAGAATGGTGGCGTAAGTATGTCTGAGCATGTGTGCGGTGATGT
>CAZCAV010000013.1:0-46561 GCA_964496795.1 uncultured Oscillospiraceae bacterium | reverse complement strand
TTTTGCGATAAGATTGTTTTGAAGCATGGTTCCTTCTCCGTTCTTGTAGGTTGTTGTTTCGCAGCTTTAGTCTACAAGATTTTGAAGCGCCATGCTTCTCTTTTTTTCCTTTACCCCAATGTTTAGTATAGAGCCGAAATTCAATGCGCGGCCTTGCTTTCGTTTCTGAGTCCCTTTGGCAGATGGTTTTTCAGTATGCCGGAAACGGCTTTCCCAAGGCCGACGACCATTCCCTCGCCGCTGACGGCGCACCAGCCGGACAGGCCAGCGTCGCAGGGGATCGCTTCGCCGAGAAGATACGCGCGCAGACGTTCGCCGCGCAGCTCCACGCGCTGGCGAAAAGTCTCCGGCCAGGCCATGGCGAGCGCATGCGACGGGAAAAAGAGATCCTTCCGGATATTGCCGGCCAGCACGCCGGCGCTTAGAAGATGCAGATGCTCATAATCGGGCGTGCACAGCGCCGGCAAAAGGAACACGCGGCCGTCCGGAAGCCGTTTGGCGCGCTGCGGCGGCAGGCCGGGCAGAAAATCGGAACAGAAATCCTCCCAGATGGCAAGCTTTCCTTTGACAATAGGCAGCATGCCGTTCTCCGCATCGCCCGAGCGGATCAGACGTGCGAAATACTGCCCTTCGCCTATGCCGTCCTGCGGGTAGACATGCCGCTGAAAATCGCAGGAAAACTCCGGATGCGCTCCGAGAAACTCCACGACCTGACCGTCGTTTTCCTCCGGCGAAAAGCTGCATGTTGAGTATAACAGCGTGCCACCGGGGCGAAGCGCGGCGGAGGCCGCCTCCAGTATGCTCTTCTGACGCACCGCGCAGGCGCGCACATGCGCGTCGGACCAGTCGCGTACGGCCTGCTCGTCCTTGCGAAACATGGCCTCGCCGGAGCAGGGAGCGTCCACGAGCACGGCGTCGAAGCAGCCCTTGAGCAGATAGCAGAGCCGGTCGGGCAGCATGCAGGTCACGGCGGTGTTGATCACGCCAAGCCTCTCCAGATTACCTTGCAATATGCGCGCGCGCAGCGGCGACGGCTCGTTGGCGATGATGAGGCCCGTGTTGCTTAGCGCCGCCGCAATCTGGCCGGTCTTGCCGCCGGGCGCCGCGCAGAGATCGAGCACGGCCATGCCCGCGTGAAGCGGCATCGCCGCTGCGGGCAGCTGCGCCGAAGGCTCCTGCATATAGAACAGACCTGCGCGATGGGCTATGGAACGGGCTGGCTGAAAGCCGTTTGGGACATAAAAGCCATTTGGCAGGGCTTCAACGGGCTCAAGCGGAACGCTCAGGCGCCGCGTCAGTCCGGCGGCGTCGGTTTTCAGCGTATTGACGCGGAGCGCGCGCCGCGGCGGCTGTTCCATGGCGCTCAGATAGGCGGCATATTGCCCGCCCAGCTGATCCTGCATGCGGATGAGAAAATCGTTCGGGAGTTTCATTTTTTCTTGGAGACCGGTATGGCGGATACGTCGTAGGGCGTTTCCTGATACACAAAATAGTTGAGCCAGTTGGCAAACAGCAGTGAGCCGTGCGCACGCCAGGCCAGCGGCGGGCGCTTGCTTGCATCGTCTGAGGGATAGTAGTTGACCGGAAGTGCGATGGGCTTTCCGGCCTTTTGATCGCGCCGGTATTCGCCGTCGAGCGTATCCGCGTCATATTCGCTGTGTCCGGTGACGAATATGCGGGAGCCGTCCTTGGAGGCCGCCAGATACAGTCCGGCTTCCTCGGAAACAGCCAGAATATCGAGGTCGGGCACCTTTTCCGCGTCGGACACGAGTATGGTCGTGTGCCGCGAATGGGGCGCGTAGAAGCGGTCGTCAAAACCTCTTAGCAGCCGGTGATCGCGTTGGAGAATGCGGTGCTCGAATATGCCGAAGAGCTTTTGATCCAGAAGATGCTTGTCGATACCGTAAAAATGATACAGCGCCGCCTGTGCCGCCCAGCAGATATAGAGCGTGCTGAAAGCGTTGCGGTCCGCCCATTCCATGAACTCCACAAGCTCGTCCCAGTAATCCACATCCTCAAAGCGAAGCTGTTCAACAGGCGCGCCGGTGATCACCAATCCGTCGAAGTGCTCGCCGCGCACCTCGGCAAAGGTGCGGTAGAAGGCGGACAGATAGCCGCTTTCCGTATTGCGGCTGGTATAGCTTTCGGTGTGCAGAAGCGTCACCTCAACCTGAAGGGGCGTATTGCCGAGCATGCGCAAAAGCTGCGTTTCCGTGGTCTGCTTTGTGGGCATGAGATTCAGTATAGCGATGCGCAGCGGGCGAATATCCTGCGTAACGGCGCGGTGCTGCGTCATGACAAATATATTCTCTTTGGCAAGCGCCTCGATGGCGGGCAGTCCGTCGGGTATTTTTACTGGCATGGCGTCGGCTCCTTACAGTGCTGCGGCCTTGAGCGCCTGCTCAAGATCGGCGATGAGATCGGATTTGTCCTCAAGGCCTATGGACAGACGGATCAGATCGGGCGAAATACCGCATTTTTCCAGATCGGCAGGCGAGAGCGGCGAATGCGTCGTGCTGGCCGGATGCACGACAAGCGAGCGCACGTCGCCCACGTTAGCTACCAGAGAAAAGAGCTTGAGCGCGTCGATGAAGCGGCGTCCGGCTTCCAGTCCGCCCCGGATGCGGAAGGTAAATATACCGCCTACGCCCTTGGGCATATAGCGCGCGGCGCGCGCGGCGTAGGGATTCTCCGGCAGCCGTGCATAGTTGACCGAGAGAACGTTCTCGTTTCCGGACAGATATCTGGCTATGGCGTCGGCGTTCTTCACATGCCTGTCCATGCGCAGGCTCAGCGTCTGGATGCCAAGCAGCGTGAGATACGCATTGAAGGGGGAGAGCGAAAGGCCGGCGTCATGGAGCCAGTAATCGCGAAGCCGCTCGGAGAAGGCGCTCTGCCCGCCGTCGGCATAGACGCGGCCGTGATGCGCTTCATCCGGCGTATTGAACTGCGCAAAGCGCGGCGCGCCGCTGAAGCTGAAGCGGCCAAGGTCGGTAACCGCGCCGCCAAGGCTTGTGCCGCTGCCGCAGAGGTATTTCGTCATGGAGTGCAGCGTGAAGTCGATTCCGTTCGCGCCCGCGTCAAACAGGTAGGGGGTGCAAAAGGTGTTGTCGCATACGACGGGTACGCCGTGCCGATGTGCGAGCGCCGTGATGGCGTCGACGTCCGGTATGCTCGCAAGCGGATTGGCTACGGACTCAAAATAGATCATGCGCGTTCTGTCGTTGATGGCTCCGGCAAGTCCTTCGATATCCTCATCGGCGATACAGCGGGCCCTTACGCCGTATCGATGCTCAAGCTCGGAAAACAGGAAGGCATAGCTGCCGCCATAGAGACTGGACAAAGCTATGACCTCGTCGCCGGGCTCGGCCAGCGTCAGCGTCAAGGCCATGAGCGCAGCCATGCCGGAGGCAAAGCAGACGGTGGCATAGCCGTTCTCGAGCGCGCAGAGCCGCTCCTCCAGAACGCTCACAGTCGGGTTTTTTATGCGCGAATAGATAGAGCCGGGACGCTCGCCGGTAAACTGCATGGCCGCGTCCTCGACATTGTCAAATAAGTAAGCGCTTGTTTGATACAGCGGCAGAGCGTGCGCGCCCGTGGCAGGGTCGCCGCGCCAGCCTGCATGCAGCTGAAGCGTATCAAAGCCGTAGTTTTTATCCATAATGACATTCCTCCAATCGAGTTTATCTATCGTAACAAATTCGCGCTTTTTAAGCAATGGCTTTCAGCATAGAATTTTATGCGCGATTCTGCCCGCGTCAAGTTCGGAATTGTAACAGGCGCATCTATATTGTAAAATAACCGTGACCTTGCTTGACAACTATTGGAAGCGAATGTAATATACCTGTGTATTAGTACGGATAATACACTGAGAGGGATATATATGAGTGAAACAACCTTGATCGATGTGCGCGGGATAACCAAAACCTACCATGTAGGCACAGTGGACGTGCATGCGCTGCGGGGCGTGGATCTGAGCATCCGGCAGGGAGAGCTTTGCTGTATCGTAGGCCGTTCCGGCTCAGGAAAATCCACGCTTTTGAATGTGCTCGCGGGGCTTGAAAAGGTGAGCTCCGGCGAGATTGTCATCTCGGGCAAGCGCCTGGACCGCATGACGCAGGGCGAGCTGATCGTGTTTCGTCAAAAGCATGTGGGGTTCATATTTCAGTCGTTCAACCTGCTGCCGTATTACACGGCCATTGAAAACGTGGCGCTGCCGCTTTCCTTTCGCGGCGTGCCCAAATGGGAGCGTCTCAAGCGCGCCAAGCAGGTTTTGAGCTCTGTGGGGCTGGAAACGCATCTGTGGCACAAGCCGGCGGAAATGAGCGGCGGCCAGCAGCAGCGCGTTGGCATTGCGCGCGCGCTCGTGACCAATCCGGAGATCGTCTTTGCCGACGAACCCACCGGAAATTTGGATTCAAACACCTCAGACGAGGTAATGCACGCCATTAAGAATATATTGCGCGAGCAGAACAAAACGCTGATCATGGTCACCCATGATCCGAATATGGCCCGGTTCTGCGATCGCGTGGTGCATCTGCTGGACGGAAGGATCACGGATATCACGGAAAATTCGGTAAACAGCGCACAGCAGGAACCTGCTGTGCAGGAAGCGGAGGAAATGAAGCATGAGGCATAAATATTTTGCGCGCATTGCGGCGCTGCTGGCGATTGTGATCACGGCGGTTTGCCTGACGCCTGCGACCGTGTGGGCGGACAGCGGAGTGCAGCTACAGGATCCAAGCGTAACCTATCTGGATGAAGAAAACGCGCTGCTGGAGGGCAACACGCTTGTTGCGGGGAAGGACGTTACGCTGTACATTCCCGTCATCAACCGCGGCGGTGTTACCGCAAGCAGCATCACCTGCGAGCTGCCTTACAGCGGCGACGCTCTGGCTTTTCCGTTTGAGAGCTCAACGCAGGCCGCCGTTCAGGCAAGCGCCTATAAAAAATATGATGCGGCCGCCAACGACGGCAAGGGAGGCCTGGTCGACTGGACGGACGACAGTCTGGCCGCCGGTGAACGCGGCTGGTTCCAACTGAGCGGCGTCAAGGCTCTGGCCTCGCTGTCGCAGGGCAATATGCAGCTTGTATTCAATCTGAACTATGACGGTGCAGCCGCAGCGCAGACGGTCAGGCTGACCGTGTATGTGACCAATTCCGACTGGAATCCTTCTGCCGGCGGCGGCTCCAGCTACAAGAGCAAGCCCAAGGTCATTATCGAAAGCTACAGCTTTGACCGCGACCGCATCTATGCCGGCGATACGGTGCGCGTCAATATTTGCGTGCGCAACACATCGCTGACCGAAGCGATCACCAATCTGCAGCTGGATTACAGCGACGAGGGCGGCAAGATCCTGCCGAGCTCCGGCAGCAGCAACAGCGTGTTTTTGGGCTCGATCGAAAAGGGAGAGGCGTATCAGCTGGTTCTGTTTCTGGACATTGCGCCTGACGCGGAGGCCAAGACCTATGCGCTTGGCGTAAAGCTTGTATATGAAGGCACCAAGAACCGTTCTGAGTTCACCGAGGAGACCAGCATTGGACTGGCCGTGCTGCAGCGCATACGCATTCGGCTGACGGATCCGGTGATCTATGGCGATCCCTGGGTCGGGCAGGGGACCTCCATGAGTCTGTCGCTGTACAACCTGAGCAAGGCCACGATCTATAACTGCTCAGCCGAGATATCGGGCGATGGTCTGAGCCTTGAGGAACCGTTCTTTGGCGGCAACATTGCGGCGGGAGGCACCATGCGCGCCGACCTTTCGGTGATCTCGGAGCAGGCGGGGGAGGTCGCGGGCCAGATCATCATCACCTATGAGAACATCTATGGCGAGACGACGACCGAGACGGTGGACTTCAGCATGTTTGTCAATGAGATGGCCGCCGCCGGCGATGATGTGGATGTTGGAGTAATGATGGAGACCGAGCAGCCTCAGGCAAAGGGCCTGGGCTGGTATTGGTGGCTGCTGATTGCCGCGGCGGTTATCGCGGGCGCGGTTCTGCTGATCATAACGCTGCAGAAGCGCCGCAAAAAGTATTTGGAGGAGCTATGAGAGCGGGCGATGTGCTCGCCACGGCTTTTCTGAATCTGTGGCGGCGCAAATTCAGGGCGTTTTTGACCGTGCTGGGCATGGTGATCGGCGTTGCGTCTATCGTCGTCATGGTGTCGCTTGGCATTGGCATACGCGAGGCGACGATATCCAGCTTTGAAAGCACGGGAAGCCTTACGACGATCCGCGTGGATTCATACAGCTATGTGGAATCCGACAGCGGCGGACGCGGGACCTCACGGCAGATCGACCTGACGCAAAAGACCGTTTCGGAATTCAAGCAGATTGCCGGAGTCAGCTATGTTATGCCGGTTGTGACGGCGTACGGCTTGCTCAAGAGCGGACGCTATGCTACGGACGCGCCCATTATCGGTATCGATGAGGATTCCGCAAAGGCCTTCGACTTTACGCTTTCCGAGGGGCGTTTTCCCAAGAGCTCACACGGCAGCAGCTATGAGATCGTTCTCGGCAACTGGACGCTCGAGAACTTTTACAATCCCGACAACTATCAGCCGGCGCTGGACGCCAATGGAAATCCAAAGATCACATTGGATTCCCGCATGGAGATGACATTTGATTATTCCAATATATACGCCAACTATGTTGTGTACAGCGATTCTGGCGTGGTGGAGGAGACGCAGCAGAAGGGTAGCTTCTATAAGGTCAAGCCTGTTGGAGTAATGAGCAGCGAAGGGAACGACTACGCCTATTATTGCCTGATGGAGATTTCCGACCTGCAAAAGCTGATCAAGGAGAACAAGGACTTCGTCGGCAGCATGTCGGCGGAGGGTAAATATGAAAGCATCCTTGTCAAGTGCGATTCCATAGACGACGTTAAGACCGTAAAGTCGTCCATAGAGGCTCTGGGCTACGGCACATACAGCCTGCAGGATGCTGTGGAGATGGCGCAGCAGAGCACAAAGCGCGTGCAGTATCTGCTCGGCGCTATTGGCGGCGTTGCGCTTCTGGTGGCGGCTATTGGCATTATGAACACGATGATGATGAGCATATTCGAGCGCACTAAGGAGATCGGCATTCTTAAGGTGCTCGGCTGCCGCATGGCCAATATTGCCGAGCTGTTTTTGGCGGAGGCGGCCTATATCGGCTTGTTTGGCGGAGCGCTTGGCCTTGGCATAAGCTTTGTCATATCGCTCATTCTCAACAAGGTTCTGGTGAGCGTCGGAATGACCAGCGTCATACCCGCTTATCTGGCCTTCGGAGCGGTGGCGTTCTCCGTGGTCGTGGCGCTGCTTGCCGGCTTGTACCCGGCAGTGCGCGCGATGAAGCTGTCGCCTCTTGCAGCGATTCGCAACGAGTAATGCGACAGAACGCAGCATTTCGGCCGCCGGCTTGGCTTTGTTCATGATTTCTTTCTGTTTTTGCGGGATGGCAGATGGTATAATATGCCATATGACATACCGCCGGCGGCTTTTGCCGTAGGCGGAACAGATTTTCCCCGCGGCGCCGGGCAGAGCGTTTGTAAGCGGGGATTCAGATCAGGGAAGGTAGCATGAAGGATTTTTTTTATCGACTGGCCTGCGGCGTTATTATCGGCATCGGCTGCGTGCTGCCGGGCGTTTCCGGAGGCATTATGGCCATCAGCATGGGCCTGTATGAAAAGATGGTCGGCGCGGTCAGCGGCTTTTTCCGCGCGGTCAAAAAGAACATTGTGTTTCTGGTGCCGCTGGCCATTGGCGGCGTCATCGGCATTCTTTTGACAAGTAACGTGCTTAAGCTTGTGATCGAACGTTATGAAAGCGCGCTCCTTTCCCTGTTTGTCGGCCTGGTCATAGGCAGTATCCCCGCGCTGGTTTACGAGGCGCGCGGAACGGAGAAACGGAGGTTTCGTCTGCGGGACTGCGCCGCAATATTCTGCGGGCTGGCTTTCGTGCTGTTGTTTGCCCTTGGGGAAGCCGGCGTTCCCGCGCACAATAAGGGCGGCGAGCTGAACATAGCAAGCGCCCTGATCGCCGGAGGCGTGCTGTCCATCGGCACGGTGCTGCCGGGAGTCAGCAGCTCTTTTCTGCTCATCTATATCGGCCTGTACGGATCGGTGCTGAACGCGCTGGCCGGCATTTTCGACCTGCGCACGCTGTTTTCTGAGGGCGTTGCGGCGGCGCTCAGCGAGCTTTCCGAGCAGATCGTGCCGCTGATATTTATGACGATCGGCTTTGCCGCCATAGCCTTTCTTTTGCTCCTGCTCGTCAATCGAGCGCTCAAAAAACATCATGCCGTTTCCTACTATGCCATTATCGGCTTTGTGGCAGGCTCCATTGCGCTGATAGCGCCTGCAATCATCACGGGCTTTGCCTGGTACTGCGTGCCGCTGCTGTTTATCGGCGTTGTTGTCAGCCTGCTGCAGCTTCGCTCAAAGCGCCGTGCGGACGCCAGGGCTGCGGCGGCCGCGCAACCGGCGGACGGCGGCCCGGAAGCTCCGGAAATTCCAGAATAGCACGTCCCTTTTCCTTCTCCGAGCGTCCCTTGCGCGGTTTGACAATATATTTGTCGCATGCTAAGATATCAATGATACTTGGCTTTATACGGCCGCAGCGCCAGCAAAGCCGGAAAAGAGACGGAAACGGTGGAAAAGCTTTCGCCGAAGCGGTTCAGCGGCGCGATTATGGCTTTTTGCAAGCTGATAATTACGGCGGCGACTGTATACGCGTTTTTATACTTGACTTTGCATTATTATCCGGAAACCGATTTCTGGTTCAAGGGGTATTTTGTATTCGTCTTTTTATACGCGATACTGTATCTGGCCTTTGCGTCCAGCTATAACTGCTTTCATATCGGTACGCTGCGCCTGCGCGAGATATTATTCGCCTATTTTATCGCCCTGCTGCTGACCAATTTTATTATGTACTTCGTGCTTTGCTTGGCGGCCAAGATGCTTCTGACGGTCTGGCCGATCGCGATCATGATGCTGCTCCAATGGGCGGCCGGCGCGCTGCTGTACACGGGCGCGGACCGCTTATATTTCAGGCTGCATCCTTCCCGTTCCGCCATCGTTGTTTGCAGCGACGATATGCACGAGCTGTCTACGGTCGGCAAGATTACCGCCAGCAAGGAGCGTTACAATATCTGCGCGGTCTGCGGAGAGAGCGACGGCTTGGATAAGATCTGTGGAATGATCAACGCCTATTCCACGGTATTTATGGGCGAGGTGAACCGCCAGCTCCGCATCGAGCTGACCGATTATTGCTTTGAGCATAACAAGCGCCTGATCATCACGCCTACGATCGGTGATATCATATTTCATAATGCGCATGAAACCTTTATTGGCGATTCACTCATGTATCAATGCCGTGACGGGGCGTTTTCGCTGGAGCAACTCATCATCAAACGCCTTATGGATATCGTTATTTCGATAATCGGCATCGTTCTTTCAAGCCCTGTTATGCTGCTTTCCGCCATTGTTATCAAGGCGCAGGACGGCGGGCCCGCGCTGTTTCGACAGGAGCGGTACACGCGCAATCTGCAAACCTTTACGCTGTATAAGTTTCGCAGCATGGTGGTGGATGCGGAAAAGGACGGTCCGCAGTTTACCGTGCCGGGCGACAGCCGCGTGACGCGCTACGGCCGGTTTATGCGCGCTACGCGCATCGACGAGCTGCCGCAGTTTTTCAATATTCTGCGGGGCGAAATGTCGTTGGTCGGGCCGCGTGCCGAGCGGATCGAAAACGTGGATTATTATCTGGAGCTGATGCCGGAATTCCGCTACCGCATGAAGGTCAAGGCCGGCCTGACGGGTTATGCACAGATATACGGAAAGTATAACACCACCTTTGAGGATAAACTCAAGATGGACATGCTCTATATAGAAAACTGTTCGCTTCTACGCGATTTTCAGCTGCTGTTTCTGACCATTCGCGTGCTGTTTACGCGCGAAAGCACGGAGGGCTTTGAAACGGAAACGCTGGAGCAGATGGCGGAGAGCAGGAAATGGGGGGGTGACCGGAATGATCGCTGACATGGAAACTTTTGGACGTCTTATTGACGGCGAACCGGCGACGCTGTATACCCTGTGGAACCGGAACGGCCTGTCTGTGTCCCTCTGTAATTACGGCGCGCGCATTGTGCGCCTGTTGGCGCCGGATCGCGCGGGCGTGCTTGCGGACGTGGCGCTCGGCTACGCATCCGTCGAGCCTTATGAGAGCGCCGACGATTGCTTTGGCGCGGTCTGCGGCCGCTACGCGAACCGTCTGGCCGGCGGCGTCTTTAGGCTTGGCGGCAAGGAATACCATATCTCCCTGAACGACGGAGAGAACGCGCTGCACGGCGGGCTGCACGGTTTTCATCAAAAGCTCTGGCACGGTGAACCGATTGACGGCGGCGTGTGTTTTTCCTGTGCGTCTGCAGACGGTGAGGAGGGCTTTCCGGGCAATCTGGAATTGAGCGTAAGCTATCGGCTCACCGATAACGATGTGCTTTCCATAGAATATGACGCGATAAGCGACGCGGACACCGTACTCAACCTTACAAATCATAATTATTTCAATCTGGCCGGACACGCTTCCGGCGTGATGCACGCGCAGACGCTTCAGGTATTCGCGGATTATTTCACGCCGGCGGATGCGGCGCTGCTGCCGACGGGGGAAATATGTCCGGTTCTGAATACGCCCTTTGATTTCCGCGCTTCCAAACCCATCGGACGCGATATTGACGACGATTGCGCACAGCTTAAAAACGGCGGCGGCTATGACCATAACTTTGTTTTGCGAAAACCCGAGCGCGGCGCGCTGAGCCTTGCCGCCCGCGCCTGCGAACCTGCCGGCGGGCGAACGCTGGAGGTCTGGACGACGCTGCCCGGATTGCAACTTTATACAAGCAATATGCTGCCCCGCAGAGAGGGCAAGCAGGGGGCCGTCTACGGACCCCGCCATGCGTTCTGCCTGGAAACCCAGCTTTTTCCGGACTCCATGCGCCATACGCACTTTCCTTCCCCGGTGCTTGAAGCCGGCCGCCGTTACCGATCCTGCACAGAATTTCGTCTGCTGATTTCGTAATGCGTATACATGTATTTACGATTCTGAAATCTTGTGTTACAATGTAACACATAAGGGACGGTGTTTATGAAGCAGTGGGTAGTCGAACCGGAATATATTTCCTGTATCGTGCTGGCGATACTGTTTGCTTACACCTGCTTTCAGCGCTTTGCATCTACGCCTAAACAGACGGCCTTTCGATGCAGCATTCTGATCTCCATATCGGCGGTTATCATCAATATCGGCTCCGTTCACTGCATACAATCGCCGGAGCGTTTTCCCATGTGGCTCAACTATGCGGTGAATTCATGGTACTTTGCGATGACGCTGCTGATGATCGGCAGCATATCGCTGGCCTCGACCACGCTGATCTATGAGGGCCGCTACGACAGGCCGGGCTTTTACAACGCGGTATGCGTGCATGCCGTAGCATATGCGATTTCTCTGCTGGTCGTGTTTTTCAACGAATCGACGCACGCCCTGTTCTATTTCACGGACGACTGCATTTATACGCGCGGTCCGCTGAACGGACTCGCATTCTATTATACCGTTATTTGTATCGCAACCAACCTGGTCTGTTATCTAAGCATACGCAAATATGTCAATCGCGCGTTTCGCAGGATACTGTTTACGCTGCCGGCCATTGCGTTGCTGTTTGGCCTGGTACAGAAGGTTTCGCCCAACACGCTGCTGACGGGCTCCGCAGCCGCCATTGCGCTGCTTGTGCTGTTTATCAACGGACAGCTTCAGCGTCTGAACACCGATCAGCTCACCGATCTTGGCTCGCGCGAACTGTTTTACCGCATGATCGAGCGCGATATGGCGCACGGACGGCCGTTTCATGCCATTATCATCAGCATTCGCAACTATAAGGATGTGAACAACCGCTTTGGCCAGCGCGGCGGAGACGCATTTCTGCAGCAGGTGGGCGATTACCTGCGGCATCTGAAGAACGCGGATGCCTGCCGTTTTACCGGCGTCAAATTTGCCATCATTGCGCGCGAAACTATCGGGGACAGCGCTTATGAGATCACGCTCGACGAGCTGTGCCGCCGGTTTCGCGAGCCATGGCAGGCGGGGAGCATGGAAACTACGCTTTCGGCCACGTTTGTGGATATCGGCTATCCCGAGCTGGTTTCGGATGTCAACGATATGATCGGTGCGCTCGAATATGCCACGCGTTTGGCCAAGCAGCAGGGCGACGGGGCCTTGCTGCGCTTTGACAAGCAGCTGAAAAGCGCCTATGGCCGCCGCAAATATGTAATCGAGCTGGTCAACGAAGCGATACGGCGTCAAAGGTTTTACCTAAACTTTCAGCCGGTTTTCGACTGTAACGCAGACAGCCTGAATGGCGCCGAGGCGCTTGTGAGGCTGTGCGAGAACAATGGACGCTCCGTATCGCCGGGCGAATTTATTCCGCTGGCAGAGGAGACGGGAGTCGTCAGCGAAATCGGATGGCAGGTCATGGAGCTGGTTATGCGCTTCATCGGCGGGCATACAGGACTTCCGCTCAAGTGGATATCGGTCAATATCTCCGCGCAGCAGTACCAGTCCCCGCGATTTGTGGAACGTATAGAGGAGCTCCTGCAGCGTTATCAGGTTCCGCCCTCCGTGTTGAAGCTAGAGATCACCGAGCGCGTATTGGTCGAGGATATCGACCGTGCGCGCGAGATCATGAGGGCGCTCAAGCAAATAGGCGTAGGCACCTTACTTGACGACTTTGGAACGGGCTATTCCAATTTTGCAAACGTTATGACGCTGCCGTTTGAGGTAGTGAAGATCGACAAAAGCTATATAGACAACATCACGGAAAATCAATATGCTTTCGGCCTGCTGGAAACGATCATTTCCGCTATTCGCGCCATGGGCATGCTCGTGCTGGCTGAGGGCGTCGAAACCGAGGAGCAGCGCAAGATGATGGATTGGCTCCATGTGGATAATATACAGGGATACTACTTTTCCAAGCCTCTTGACGAGAGCGCGTTTATTGCCGCCGTTACGAATCAGGATTAGAGCGTGTTTCAAAACCACGCAAGCGCAATTTCACGCACTCGACTTGCACGTTTTCGTTAAAAAGCCTTGCCTTAGCACCACTAAGCCTACGTTTTTGCCTCGATCTGCAAGCCGATAACGTTGAGGAGGCCGCATGCGCGGTCTCCTCAGACCGTCAAAAAACTCTGTTTTTTGACGGGTAAACCGCTTTTTGCCTGCGCCATGAATGGCGCGGCCGGCAAAAAGCACAGGGAAACCGCCCATACATGGGCGATCCGTTCCGGCGGATGAACCGCCGGAGCCGGAACAGCTTTAAGGGGCTGCGGCCCCTTAACAACCCTAAAGGGCTTTTTTGACAGACTGAGGAGGCCGCATGCGCGGCCTCCTCAGGTCATCAACAGAGTCAGGTTGTGGCGGCCTGCCGTCAATAAAACAAGGTTTATTGACAGGCTCAGGGCACAGGAGTGCCAATGGGAACGGAGTCCTCCGGCTGGATATATTCGGCGAAGGCATAGCATTTTTGCCCGTCGAATTCTATGTAGAAGAATTCTCCGGTCTGGAAATAGATGATGACCTGATCGCCCTTTACGATCTCGCCGATGCGCTTGCTGTCGTCGCCGGTGCTGGGCTTGTCGCGCAGGGCGACCTTGCTGGCAGTGACGGTTCCGAGCACCGTACCCGACGGGGCGCTCGGCGCAGGCGTGGCAAGCACGACGAATTTTGTCGCCATATAGCCGTACACGCCTTCCTTGACAACCTGGACAAAGCTATAATCGCCCTCCGAGCTGTAAATCTTGAGGCGTGTTCCCGCAGAGTATTTCCCAATGATGGCGTAGCTCTGGGAGGGGCCGGAGCGCAAAACGACGCCGCCGGTGCTGAGCTTTCCCTCCTGAGCGGCTTTTTCCTCGGAAGGGCTGGGCGTGCGCACGGTGGTGTCATTGGAATCCACGGTGGGCGTGGCGGCGGCAGGCGTAGTCTGGGCGATAACGGCGCTTTCGACGGCCTGCGTGGGCGTGGGCGTATCCGAAATGATCGGCGCCAGAGACGGCGTCGGCGTTACGACGCCATCCACGGGGGCGAGAGAGGGCGTAGGCGTTACGGCGTCCGCTGCGCTCAGCTCAGCATCAGAGCCGCTGGAATTACGCATGGACCAAATGATGAAATAGATGCCGACCAGCATGACCAGTATGATGATGCTCAGCACAATATAGCCAAGCGGAGTGACTCTCACACGCGATCTGCTCATATTGCCGTACCCCCCGACCAAATTAATGGAACGTCTGGTGAATTCTGTCCTTATAATACACCATATATGGTGATCCTGTCACCCCGCCGAGAAGATATTTTACATACAATTTTTAGCAAACACGCGCAGCACCCGCATGCGCGCCGCCGCATCAGCCAAGCAGCATTTCATCGGGATACAATCCGCGTTTCGTCATGTCGGAAATGGCGGCCATAACGGTAGGCTTATCCTCGCGATAGGTCACCCCGTACCAGCGATCCGGAGAGGAAAGCACGACGACCTCCGCCTTGCCGGATCGGAGCTGCCGGCCGACCTCCAGCGGGATCAGGAATTCGCCCTTGAGCGGATTCTTCTGCGCAGCTTCTTCCAGAAAGGCAGGAAAACGCTCTTCGAGAATGGCGAACAGACTGGGCGTGAAGCCAAAGAAGTTCATGGAGACGAGGTTTTCCGCAGGTACGGCGATAAAGCTTTTTCCGTCGTCCTCGGTATAGACGGGTCCGTCGGGCGTTTTGTAGAGCTTGAGCCGTTCCACGATGTCCGACAGACGGCCCTCGCTATCCAGCTCACAGACGCCGCGCGCCACGGAGCCGTTTTCGGTCAGCGTATTGCCGACGAGGTAGCCGACCATAGACCAGTCGAAACGGGCGCCGTCGCGGGCGCTTTTCAGATAGTCATAGAGAACGCTGAAGGCCCGCTTGCCATAATAATCGTCCGCGTTGATGGCGGCGAAGGGGCCGGTTACCACGTCCTTACAGCACAGCAGGGCATGCGCGGTGCCCCATGGTTTTTCTCTTCCCGCGGGGATCTGAAAGCCTGACGGCAGCATGGAGTCGAGCTGTTGAAAGACATAGTGCGTTTCCAGGTGCTTTTCCATGCGGCGGCCGACGATCTCCCTGAAATCCTTTTCGATGCGGCGGTTAATGATGAATACCACGCGCTCGAAGCCGGCTTCCATAGCGTCAAACAGAGAATAATCCATAATGATCTCGCCGTGAGGGCCGATGGGATCGATCTGCTTGAGACCGCCGTAACGGCTGCCCATACCTGCCGCCATGACAACAAGGGTTGGTTGATTCATAACGCTTCTCCTTTATTCACCGTATCCGTCGGGATTATTTTTTTGCCAGCGCCAGCTGTCGCGGCACATATCGTCAAGGTCATGCCCGGCGCGCCAGTGGAGCTGTTTTTCCGCCTTGCCGGGATCGGCCCAGCAAGCGGCGATATCACCCGCGCGCCGTCCCTCTGTGACGTAGGGAAGGGGCTTGCCCACGGCCCGCTCGTAGGCGTGGAGCACGTCCAGCACCGAATATCCCACGCCGGTTCCCAGATTATAGACGCAGACGCCGGCGGATTCTTCAAGCCGTTTGAGCGCGGAGACATGACCTGCCGCCAGGTCGCAGACGTGGATATAATCTCTCACGCCCGTACCGTCCGGCGTAGGATAATCGTCGCCGAACACATGAAGCGCCTCGCGCTTGCCGGCGGCTACCTGCGCGATATAGGGCATGAGATTGTTGGGGATGCCGGCGGGGTCCTCGCCGATAAGACCGGAGGGATGTGCGCCAACGGGGTTAAAATAACGCAGCAGGCAGATGCGCAGCGATGGGTCGGCCGCGGCGGCGTCGCGAAGGATCTCCTCGATCATAAGCTTGGTACGGCCGTAGGGGTTGGTGGCCGAGAGGGGAAAATCCTCGGAAATGGGTACGCTTGCCGGATCGCCGTACACCGTGGCGCTGGAACTGAATACAAAGCGGGTGACGCCGCAGCGTTTCATTGTCTCCAACAGATTGATCGTTGAGAACAGGTTGTTGTGGTAGTAGGCAATAGGCTTCTCCACGGATTCTCCTACGGCTTTGAGGCCGGCAAAATGAATGACGGCGTCAATACGGCCGGAGGCGAACAACTTGCTTGTGGCCTCGGGGTCAACAAGATCACATTCGATGAAGTCGAAGGGCTTGTCGGTCAGCGCCCGCAGACGGTCGAATACGGCGGGCTTGCTGTTGATAAAATTGTCAGCGATCAGCACATCATAGCCGGCGTCAAGCAGAGAGAGCACGGCGTGCGAACCTATATAGCCCGCGCCGCCCGCAACCAGAATACGCATAGGTCACGTTCCTTTCACGAATAATTCCATATTCATTATAGAGCGGTGCAGGGAGGCTGTCAAAGCTATGTTCCGATATCCGGCAGGAATATTCCCATGGTTGTCATCACGCGCCCAAAAAAATTTTTTTGTTTTGAAATATATTTTGATTTACGCGTTTTTAGAAGCCAAAAGCACTGGACATCCGCCAAAAGCGGGGGTATAATACTGGTAGCTGTTTTATAAGCAGCTGGCGCACATCATATACATTTTAGGAGGGACATATGGATAAGTACGACATCATTGTTGACGAAATGGAAGCGAAACTCAGGCCCCCAACAATCGGCATGGTTCCTTACGCGCCCAAAGTAATACCTCTGACCACAGGCGACGATATGCTCGTTCGCGAAGCCACCCGCGATGAAATCGCCATGATCATCGACGGGATCAAGCCGTTGCTGGATCACCAGAAGGATTTCTACGATATCGTTTCCGCGCGCATCGTTGCGGAACTTTTGGGCATGCTCCGTTATCGCGTGCAGGATGAATACTGCTTTGTCGGCGCCGTGAACGGCGAGATCGCCGGCATAGTGAACGGCCGCATAGTCAACAAGGAAATCGGCATGTCCTATCATACCATGACCTTGATGCGCGGCGCCCGCGTTGGCGCGCAGCTTTTTGCAGCCAAGATGGAATACCATTTTGATTTCATGAATCAGGACGAGGTATGGATCGTGGCCGAATCGCCCAACGGTTTTAAACGCTGGATGATCGAGTATGAGCTCGAGGATCGCTTCACGGCGCCGCACGAGTTGGGCGGCGTGCCGACCTTTGTGCTGACCCGCGCCCTGTGGGAGAAGCATAAGGCTAACAAGAACGTAGGTCTGCGGCCCGCGGAGGAGCTGTTCCCCGAGGTAGTCGAGGCGAACAAGATCCTGCATATGCCCGCCAAGCTGAACGTTTAATCCAACTGAGATTAGAAAGGATAGAAAAATGCGCGAAGTAGGTATAGTTGGCGTAGGCCACACCAAGTTCGGCAAATCGCCCGTTCCTTTTCTGGATATGGTCTGTGACGCCGCCCTGCAGGCAATGGACGACGCGGGCGCCAAGACCGGAAACAAGAATGTTATAGATCAGGTGTTTGTTGGCACGATGGGCGCGAGCATGGTCAACCGTATCAGCGGCACGGCTTCCGCCGTAGTGGACACGCTGAATCTGCGGCCCGCAATGGCTGAGACCGTGGAAAACGGCCCGGCCTCCGGCGCCTCAGCCGTCAAACTGGGCTTCTATGCGATCGCCTCCGGCGCCTGCGACTGTGTGCTCGTGATCGGCGCCGAGGCCATGCGCGTGGTCACCGGCTGGGAAGGCACGGACTTTGTCGCTACGATGCTGCATCCCGAGGCCGAGTACAAATATGGCGCAACGCTGCCCTCCTTTGCAGGCCTGTTTACCCGCCTGTGCATGAACCAGTATGGCGTTACCAGCAAGGATCTCTCGATCGTTTCGGTCAAGAATCATGCCAATGCCTGCCTGAATCCCAACGCTCATATCAAGTCCGCCGTCAAGTTGGAGCGCATTACTGACGAGCGCATCATCAACGCGACCAATCCTCTCGTTGCCGATCCGCTGCGCCAGTATGATATGTGCCCCGTGTCCGACGGAGCGGCGGCGGTGCTGCTCGTAGCCAGGGACAAGCAGGACGCACTGGGCTTTGGCGCCAAGAAGTTCGTCAAGGTCGCGGGCATCGCTTCCGCGACCGATACGCACGTCGTCGCCAACCGCGCGGTTCCGTCCGATCTGCTGGCGGTTCGCCTCTCTGCAGAGAGGGCGTACAAGATGGCGGGCGTTACCCCGAAGGATATCGACGTCGCCGAGCTGCATGACGCTTTCCAGATCCTGGAGATCGCGGAGTCTGAGGAGACCGGCCTGTTCCCGCGCGGCACCGGCCATCTGGCGGCGCGCGAAGGCAAGACGGAGATTCACGGTGAAATGCCGATCAATCCTTCCGGCGGTCTGAAGGCCAAGGGCCATCCGTTGGGCGCAACCGGCGTATCCCAGATCGTAGAGCTGGTCAAGCAGCTTCGCGGAGAGGCCGGCGAAAGACAGGTTAAAGACCCGAAAACCGCACTGGCTGTCAATTTCGGCGGATTCGGCAACAACGTTGTGGCCACCGTGCTGACCGTTGAATAAGGAGGGAAAGAAAATGGAACAAATGTATGCCTACAAGTGCAAAAAGTGCGGCAAGCTCCATCATCCCCGTTACATCGTGTGTCAGAACCCGGATTGCGACGGCCGCGAATTTGAACAGATTCCTCTTGAGGGCCCCTGCAAGCTGCTGACCTGGACCCGTGTGTATAACCTGCCCGAGGGCTACATGGTCCCCTGGCTGAACTTCGGCATCGTCGAATTTCCCAACGGCGTGCGCGCCACCGGCCAGATCGGCTTTGACGACGGTATTGAGACCGGCATGGATCTTGTAGCGACGGTCGGCGTTATCAAGGAAAAGGTCATCAAGTACAAGGAGACCGTGATCGAGCCGCAGTACGGCTTTATCTTCCAGAAAGCCTGAGGCTCTGCATATGGAGCGCCGTCCGGCCGCATGCGCTGAGGCCATTTGCCAAAGCCTGCTGTGCGGGCTGCATGACGGTATGCACGGAGAGATCATCGCCGTATTCGATCATGCGGCGAACGTCATGACAAAAACCGGGCTTGTGACGGTGTTAACGCGCGACAGAACGCTGATTCCACACTCGATCCGACTATGCGACAATATCCCTTTCCCAGCCATGGGCTGGGAAAGGGATTCTCTGGTTCGAATGGATGAAAGCGGCGTCTCGGAGATTTCCGGAAGGCGGCTCGTAAATCTTAAGACCGCAGCCGTTACGGATCTGAACATATACAGTCGGCTAAAGCCCTTTGAGAGCGCGTCGGCGTCCGTGCTCTCCGCCGAACCGATTCTGCGCTGCTTGCGGCGGCGTGCGGACGTTAACGGGCTTTCGGTGATCGTAACGGAGCTTGGGACGAATCCCTTTGCGGATCTGATCCGTCCGCGCTTGCAAGCTTTATTTTTGGCTGTTGCCCATCATGATGAGAACGGCGCTTCAGCCGCCGCGGCGCGTATAGCGGGCTGCGGGCCGGGGCTCACGCCTTCTTCGGACGATCTTCTTTCCGGCTATATGGCGGCCCTGCATGCGTTTAAGGCCGCCGGTCTCAGAAAGGATTCCATAGTACAGTTAACGCGCCGCATGGCGTCGAGCGCGGCGGAAAAGACCAATTCCATCAGCGCCGCATTTCTGCTGCAAAGCGGAAACGGCTATGCTTCAGAAGAGATGATCCTACTCCTGCGGGAAGTGCTGACGGGAGCGGAGGACAAAGCGGAACTTGCGGCGGCGCGCGTCGGCATGCTGGGTTCGACATCGGGTTCGGATATGCTCTGCGGCGTTGCGTTAGCCATTCTAAATGAAAACGGAGGGATAAAACGGTGGTAAAGCTGGAAATCAGAAAGAATGCCTATTATGATTCCGTTACCCTTATGCTCATCTCCAAGGATTTGAAAAAGCTGGATGGCGTTAAGGAAGCGCTGGTCGGCATGGGCACCGAGCTCAATGTAGAGATTGCTCATAACATTGGATTGGCCACGCCGGAGTTCGACGCCGCTATTACCGGCAACGACTTCTTTGTGGCGGTGGACTGCGACAGCGACGAGACCTTTGAGAAAGCGCAAAAGAAGGTTGAAGAGCTGCTGAGCAAGAAGGCCGACAATCAAGCGGCCGCTTATTATCCGCCCACGCTGGACGGGGCGCTGCGCATGGACAGCGCGCTGAACATGGCGGTCATTTCCGTCCCCGGAAAATTTGCCGCCGATGTGGCGCAGAGCTGCCTGGATCGGGATATCAACGTCATGCTGTTTTCCGACAACGTGACCATCGAAGAGGAGAAAGCGCTCAAGGAATATGCGTATTCCAAGGAGCTTCTTGTTATGGGGCCGGACTGCGGCACCGCCATCATCAATAATGTACCTCTTGCATTTGCCAACGTGGTGCCCAAGGGCGATATCGGCATGGTCTGCGCTTCCGGCACCGGTACGCAGGAGGTCAGCTCAATTATCGCACAGCTCGGCTGCGGTGTTTCACAGGTCATCGGCACGGGCGGGCGCGATCTGAAGAAGGACATCGGCGGCCTGATGATGAAGCTTGGCCTTGACGCGTTGATTCACGATCCGAAAACCAAGGTGATCGTGCTTGTGTCCAAGCCGCCGGCCAAGGAGATCGCCGCAGAGATACTGGATATTGCCAAGGGCGCGGGCAAGCCCGTCGTCGTATGCTTTATTGGCGGGGATCGCAAGGATATCGAGGACAGAGGACTTACGTCCACCGTTTCCCTCGAGGACGCGGCGCACAAGGCGGCGGCGCTCTCAAAGGGAGAGCCGGTGAAGGATTTCAAAGAGTTTTCCATGGGCGAGGACAGGGCCGAAGCGCTTGCCAAAGAGATTGCCTCCGGCATGGCGAAAAGCCAGAAATATGTGCGCGGCTTCTATACGGGCGGCACGCTTTGCGACGAGGCCATGAAGCTCATGATCGATGGGCTCGGGCATATCTATTCGAATATCCCGCTGCACGCGGAGGACAAGCTGGAGAATGCCCGTTCCGGCAAGAGCCGCGAGCATACCTTCCTGGACTTTGGAGACGATGAGTTTACCGTTGGCCGTCCGCATCCCATGATCGATCCGTCCCTGCGCGCCGAGCGTGTGGTCACAGACGGCGCCGATCCTGAAACCGCGATCATTATGTGCGACTGTGTGATCGGCTACGGTTCTCATGAGGATCCGGCCGCCGATCTTTCCGACGCGATCCGTTCCGCCAAAGCGGAGGCCGAGAGCCAGGGCCGTCACCTTTGCTGCATCTGCGCGGTCTGCGGCACTGAGGGAGACCCGCAGTGTCTGTCGGTCACGCAGAAAAAGCTTGCCGACGCGGGAGCGGTCGTTTTGCCGTCCAACGCGCAGGCGACGCGCTTTGCGGAGCGCGTTCTCGCCAACCTGAAATGAGGAGGTACGGACGATGAGTAAGCTGAATGAGCTTTTTCAAAAAGAGCTGCATGTGGTGAATTTTGGCATTGAATCCTTCTATAAGGATCTTGAGAGCCAGAAGGTCTCCGCCGTGCATGTGGACTGGAAGCCTGTCGCGGGCGGCGACAAGGAGGCTGCGGCCAATCTGCGCAAGCTGACAAAGCCCGTGCTTCTTGAGAAGATCGAGGCGGCCAATCAGGAGGCGCTGAAGCGCATTCTGGCGGCGCAGCCCACGATCGTCGGCATGGGCATTGCCGGTGAAGTGATTCCCGGCATGACCAAAAAGACCATACTGCATGCCGGCCCGCCGATCACCTGGGAGCGCATGTGCGGCCCGACGCGGGGCGCGGTGATGGGCGGCCTCATATATGAAGGTCTGGCCAAGGATCTCAAGGAAGCGGAGGCGCTGGCAGCTTCCGGCGAAATCCATTTTGATCCCTGCCACATGCACAGCGCAGTCGGCCCCATGGCCGGCGTTGTGACGGCGTCCATGCCTGTCTGGATACTTGAGAACAAGGCCTTTGGCAATCGCGCCTACTGCACGATCAACGAGGGACTCGGCAAGGTGCTCCGCTTCGGCGCCTGCGACGACGAGGTGCTCACGCGGCTTCGCTGGATGGAGAAGGAGCTTTATCCCGTTTTAAAGGCAGCCGTGGAAAAGAAGGGCCAGATCGACGTAAAAGTGATCATAGCCAAGCTCCTGCAGATGGGCGACGAGGCGCATAACCGCAATGAGGCCGGAACCTCCCTGCTCATTCGTGAGTTGGTGCCCGCCATTATGGACAGCGATTTTCCGGAGAAGCAGAAGATTGCCGCCTACAACTTTATAAACGGCAACAATCATACCTTCCTGAATATCTCCATGCCGGCCATGAAATGTACGCTGGATCCGATATTCAACATTCCCTATTGCACCGTGCTGGCGACGATGTGCCGCAACGGCACCGACTTTGGAATCCGCATTGCCGGTCTTGGCCCGGATCAATGGTTTACCGCTCCGGCGGAGATGGTCAAGGGCCTGTATTTCCCGGGTTTTGACGAGTGCGACGCGGCGCCCGATCTGGGCGATTCCTGCATCACCGAGACGGGTGGCATCGGCGGCTTCTGCATGGCGGCGGCTCCCGCCATCGTGCAGTTTGTCGGCGGACAGGTGGCCGACGCCATCAACTACTCCACCAAAATGTACGAGATCACCGTGGGCGAGGGTCAGGCCTATAAGATCCCCGCGCTCAATTTCCGTGGCAGTCCCACCGGTATCGATCTTGTCAAGGTGATGGAAACGGGTATCCGACCAATCATCAACACGGGCATTGCGCACAAGGATCCCGGCGTCGGGCAGGTTGGAGCGGGGCTGGTCAATCCGCCGCAGGACTGCTTTAAGAAGGCGCTGGCCGCCTGTGCCAAGGCCTGGGCCTGAGAGAAACAGCGCATGCCGGCGCTCCGCTTCCGACTTAGAAAGCGCCGCGCCGTATGAGAATCCAAGCAAACCAAACCATATGCTGCCGACACAGCATCATAAAAGGAGGAGTTTCTTATGAGTAAGTGGTCAGACATCAAAATGTACGAGCTCTCTATCCCGATCGGCGTCAATACGCCTCCGTGGCCGACCTATGAACCCATTCAGATGAAGTTCTTCAAGCGTCTGGCGCCCAATGGTGCGAACGGTCAGCTCCTGACGCATTCCAACCATGTTGGAACGCATCTGGACGGCCCCCTGCATTTCGACACCGCCGGACGCGACATGGCTGCGCTTGAGCTCACAAAGCTCTGCCATCCCGGCTGCGTGGTGGATCTGTCTGATGAGTTCGGCGAGGACGATTTCGGCATCTACACCCCTCAGGATATTGAAAAGCGCGTCGAGGTCAAGGAGGGCGACATACTCATCATCAACACCGGATATCATAAGTATGGCTGGGATTCACCCTATGCCGATGAAAAACGCTACATGCTGAGGCATCCGGGCCCCTCGTTGGACTTCATCCAGTGGGTGCGCGACAAGAAGCTTCGTTGGATCGGCGTGGACTGCGGCAGTGCGGATCATCCCATGAACACAAAGATCCGCGATTGGGAGCCCATGGAGGCGAAGAAGTGCGACGCCATCTTCCAGAAGAAGTACGGAAAATCTCTTGAGGAGATGTATCCGTGGCCGGAGCGTTATCAGGCCATGCACATCGAGCTGTTCTGCAAGCCCTACGAAGCGATCCACGCCGAATGCCTTGGCGGAGATATCGACAAGCTCTCCAACAGGCGTCTGGTCATCGGCTGCTTCCCGTGGAAGCTGGTCGGCGGCGAAAGCTGTATTGCCCGCATCGTAGCCTTCGACGGCTTCGAGGACGCGTAAGTGTACCGCACGAAGCGCATACGGTTCATCTGAACCGTATGCGCTTCGTTATTCTCTGAAAAAAATAAGGAGGGCGGATGGAAAAGCTTGTTGCTATAATAATTGTCGCTGCGGCCGCTGCGTTGATACTGTTTTCATCCCGTTTGCGCAGAAAGCGCATACAGCCGTATCTGGACGACTTTGCGACGGCGTTCTGCGAGGCGTCGGATCATTTGCTTGGGAGCGCCAACTTCTTTGGCACGCTGAAAACGGAAGCCGCCGGCAATCAGCGTTTTCGGGTGCTTGCGGCTGATGAGCAGCCGGAGGCCATACGCGCGCTTTTTGAGCGGGGCGTGGACGACTATGTGCTTGAACGCATCCGCAGCATGTTCCAATTGCGCGATGAGGCCCAGAAGCACCTGACCTCCGTCAATCTCATCGGAAAACGTGTCAACGGCGTGATGAACCGCGTCTATGACATGGCCAACCTCTCCTTTTCAATCATAAATAATCCGGAGCTTCCGCTCAAAGAGAGCGATTTACAGGACTTTGACTTTTTCTTAAACCGGCAGGAATATATACGCAATACCACTTTGGCGGCCATCGTATCCGACGAGTGCCGCGCCAGGATCGCCCGCTGATTTTCCGGCGTACCGGCGTATCCTTACCCAACTGATAAGAAGCTTGAGACAGGAGTGTTGTCAATGAAAGAATTTGCTTTTTTGCAGCCAAAAACGGTTGCTGAAGCGATCGCCATGCGTAAGGAGCACGGCGGCAAGCTGGTTGTGTACAACGGCGGCACGGACATTGTCATCCTGCTGCGCGAACGATTGATCGCGCCGGAATATGTCATGGATATCAAGAGGATTCCGGATCTGGATCAGATCACGTTCTCGGAGAAGGACGGACTGCATATTGGCGCCTGTGTGACTATGAACGCGCTTGGTGACAATGAGTCGGTGAAAAGGTATTATCCCTATCTGGCGAAGGCGGCGCTTTCGGTTGGCAGCAAGCAGGTGCGCAACCGCGCGACCTGCTCGGGCAACATCATCAACGCGTCGCCGCTCTGCGATACGGGAACGCCTCTGTACGCAGCCGATGCGCTGATGTGCCTGGAGGGCGAGGATGGCCGGCGTGAGGTGCCGATCCGTGAGTTTATCACATTTGTACGCCGCACCGTGCTCAAGCCGGATGAGATCGTGACCGGCATTCGGGTGCCCTATGACCCCGCGCTGAAGGGCGTCTTTACCAAGGTCGCACGGCGCAGAGAGGTCGATCTGTCCACCATCTGCGGAACTGTCGCCCGCAGCGGGGACGAATGGAAAATTGCCTTTGGCGCCGTTGCGCCAACGCCGGTCCGCACGCCAAAGACGGAGGCTCTGCTGAAAGGCCGGAAGATTACGCCGGAGCTCATTGAGGAGGCGGCCAAGCTTGTGATTACCGAGGTATCGCCTATCGACGATATTCGGGCGTCCAAGCAGTACCGTTTGGACATCGTTCAGGTGATCCTTCGCCACTCGTTGGAGCAGCTTGCGTGAAAGGAGAGAGTGGAGCATGAAATATACTGTCAATTTCTTTTTAAACGATGAACCTGTGGAGCTGGCCGTCGAAGCCAACAAAACCATGCTGAACATTCTGCGCGACGAGCTGTGCTTTACGGGAACCAAGGAAGGCTGCGGCGCCGGAGAATGCGGCGCATGCACCGTTATTGTGGACGGAAAACCCATCAACGCCTGCCTGGTTTTGGCGCCCGAGATGGACGGAATGCACATTACGACCATTGAGGGATTGTCCAAGGACGGCGAGCTTTCGCCGCTGCAGAAGGCATTCGTCGATCACGCTGCCCTGCAGTGCGGCTTCTGTACGCCGGGCTTTATCATGAGCGCGACGGCGCTGCTCGAGGAAAACCCCAAACCTACGCGCGAGGAAATCGTACGCGCTATTTCCGGCAACCTTTGCCGCTGCACCGGATATATCCGTATCATCGAGGCGATAGAGGACGTTGTTGGGATCTACCATGCAAGAGAAGGAGGCGCCGAGTAATGGAAGAACTTAAGCATGTAGGCAAGGCCTATGACCGCAGCGACGGAATCAAAAAGGTGACGGGCGCCGCCGAGTATGTGGACGATATACGTTTGCCGCGTATGCTCTATGCGGTTTGCAAACGGAGTCCCTACGCTCACGCCAAGATACTGTCCGTCGATCTGAGCGAGGCCAGAAAGCTGCCGGGCGTGAAATGTGCCATTTGCGGCGATGAGTATCCACATCGCGCCGGACTGTATCTGGAGGACAGGTTTTTCATGGCCAAGCCCGGCGATACCGCTAAGTATATGGGCGAGGCGGTGGCCGCTGTGGCCGCGGATTCGCTTGAAACCGCCATCCAGGCGGCAGAGCTCATCCATGTGGAATACGAGGAGCTTCCCGCCGTAACGGACGCGCTCGAGGGCGTCAAGCCCGACGCGCCGATCATACATCCGGAGCTTGGCAGCTACAAGGTCGCGCCGATCTTCTATCCGGTGCCCGGCACCAACATATCGCACCATTATGTCCTGCGCAAGGGCGACTTTGAAAAGGCCTGTGCGGATGCGGACGCGGTGTTCGAGCATTCCTTTTACATTCCGCATGTACAGCATGTGCCGCTGGAGCCGCACGCCTGTATGGCTAAAATGGACGCGGACGGCAGGCTGACCGTCTGGGCAAGCTGCCAGTCGCCCTATGCGGTGCGTCAGGCGCTGTCCGTGGCTTTTGCGCTGCCGCTGAACAAAATACGCGTCATTTCTCCCGCTGTGGGCGGCGGCTTTGGCAGCAAGGCCGGCACCACGCTCGAGGGCATCGTGATCCCGCTGGCCAAGCATTGTCAGGGCCGTCCCGTCAAGCTTGTGTATACGCGCGAGGACGAGTTTGTCAACGCCTATGTGCGTCAGGGCGTGCATATCAAGATCAAAACGGCGATGCGCAAGGACGGCCGGATACTGGGCGTGAAGAACGAGCAGTATTGGGATGGCGGCGCATATACTGAGTACGGCGTAAATATCACCAAGGCTGGCGGATGGGCGTCGGCTGGCCCCTATGATATAGACAATGTCTGGACCGACAGCTATTGCGTCTATACGAATCATCCGGTCGGGGGCCCTTACCGTGGTTTCGGCATGTGCGAGATACATTTTGCCATTGAGCAGAATATCGACATGGTATCCAAGGAAATGGGACTTTCCGAGGTGGAGGTGCGCCGCATCAACGGCCTAAGACCCGGCGGACATACCGGCATGGGCGAGAAGATGGACGTGGCGGGCTATGTGGAATGCCTGGATCAGGTCGTCAAGGATATAGAATACGACAAGCCCTGCGAGCCTTCCGGTTCGCCGACCAAGATCCGCGCCAAAGGCATAGCGGGCGGTTGGAAATCGCCTTCCATGCCGACCAACGCCGGCAGTGCGGCCATCATCCGCATGAATGAGGACGGAACGTTCTTCCTCATGAGCAGCGGACAGGAGATCGGTCAGGGCGCAGCGACCGTATTGCCGCAGATTGCCGCGGAGGTGCTGTCCGTTCCTCCGGACAAGATCACCTTCTGCTCGGGCGATACGGATCATACGCCCTACGAATGGCAGACGGTGGCAAGCCGCACGACCTATTGCGCCGGCAACGCCGTCAAGCTTGCGGCGGAGGATCTTGTGGACAAGGTGCTCGATCTGGCACAGATCAAAATGGGCGCTGTAAAGCGCGATCTGAAATTTGAAGACGGCTATGTGGTGCACAGGCTGTATCCGGAGCGCCGCGTTCCAATCAGCGATTTTGCGCTCGGCGTGGCCTTTGAGGACGGATCAGGCTATGGCGGCCCGGCCATCGGAGTGGGCTCTTTCACGCTTGAGAACAACATCAACACCGACAAAAAGACCGGCGTTGCCCAGCATCATCCCGCAGCTTTCTGGACGATGGGCGTCAACGGCGCGGAGGTCGAGGTGGATACGGAAACCGGTCACATCCGCGTGCTGAAGATGATTTCCTGCTTCGACGCCGGAAAGGTCATCAATCCTGCGCTCTTTGCGGCGCAGTCCGAGGGCGCCATGGTTCAGGCGCTGGGCACGGCCCTGTTTGAAGAGCTTAAGCTCAAGAACGGCAAGGTGCTCAACAAGAGCTTCGTGGACTATAAAATACCGACGGCCGACGACATTCCCGAAATGACCGTTCGCTATGTGGAGCATGCCGAACCGACCGGTCCTTACGGCGCGCGCGGCGTCGGCGAACCCCTGATGGTGCCCGGCGCTCCGGCTATTGCCAACGCAGTGTATAACGCGATCGGCGTTCGCTTTACACGCATGCCCATCACGCCCAACGATGTGCTGGACGCGCTGCGCAAAAAGCGGGAGCAGAATAACGATTGACCTGCGCCGACTTAAGATTCAGCAAAAATTCGGCAAATTTTTGCTGACAAAAGTGAAGGGAATATGTATAATATGTAAAAGGACTGCCATACGGGCATATACATAAACGCGAAGGATATGTATGCGCAGTCCTTTTCTTACAGGAGGTGATGTCAAACATAGTCCTCCGCCTCTATGGCGCCAGTTTTTGCGACCAATAGCGACAATTCATTTTTGTTTCAGTTTTCCCACTAAGGCTGGGCCTTGGTTGAATAGCGAGAGAAATGGAGCTATCCCCGAACAAAAATAGGAGGTAAATTATGGAAAATAAAGTCGATGGCATTTATGACGGCTTTAAAGAGCTCGGTACGGGCAAAATGCTCATTCTGGGTCTCCAACACGTTTTTGCCATGTTTGGCGCAACGGTTCTTGTTCCGCTGCTGACTGGCCTGTCGGTGTCTGTGACGCTGTTCTGCGCCGGCATTGGTACGATCTGGTTTTATTTTATAACCAAACGTAAGGTTCCAATTTTCCTGGGCTCCTCGTTCGCGTTCCTGGGCGCGTTTGCCGCCGTATCCGGCGGTGATCCGGCTCTGTTGCCATATGCGACCGGCGGCGTGGTCTGCGCCGGCGGCGTATATGTGATCCTGGCCATCCTGTTCCTGATCTTCGGGCCGAAACGCATCATGAAGCTGTTCCCGCCGGTCGTTACTGGCCCGATCATCATACTGATCGGTCTGATCCTGGCTCCGACCGCCATCAGCAGCGCATCCGGCAACTGGATCCTTGCGGTGATCGCCATAGCCATCATCATCATTGTCAATCTGTTTGGCAAGGGTATGATCAAGATCCTTCCGATCCTGATCGGTATCTTTGGCGCATATATCATCGGCGTCATCGTATCGCTGTGCTCCGGCAACGCGCTCTTTGGTCTCCCCTGGGTGGATTTCTCCAGCCTGCAGGGCGCCAAGATATTCAGCGTGCCGCCGTTTTTCCTCCCGAAGTTTGAGATCAGCGCCATCGTGACCTTCGTGGTTGTGGCGCTCGCGGCGATGATCGAGCATATCGGCGATATCTGCGCTATCGGCGCAACCTGCGGAAAGAACTTCATTGCGGATCCCGGCCTCACCCGCACGCTTCTCGGCGACGGCATCGCGACCTCCATCGCGGGCTGCATCGGCGGTCCGGCCAATACGACCTACTCTGAGAATACCGGCGTTGTCGCGCTCACCAAGGTCTACGATCCGAAGGTCATGCTCATCGCGGCCTGCATGACCATTATTCTCTCCCTCATCAATGTCTTTGACGCATTCATCAACACGATCCCCTGGTCGATCATCGGCGGCGTTTCCATCGTCCTCTACGGCATGATCTCCGCTACCGGCGTTCGTACGATCGTTGAAAACAAGGTTGACTTCAAGAATATGCGCAACATCCTCATAGCGGCGCTGATTCTGGTTGCCGGCCTTGGCTTCAACAGCTACCCTGTCGTTATCGGCAAGGTTTCCTTGGGCGGTCTGGCCATGGCGGCTATCGTTGGCGTTATCGTCAACGCGCTGCTGCCCGGCAAGGACTACGAGTTCAAGATTGAAGCCGATCTGTAATAAGAGCGCTGTATTTACAGACTCTCCATTTCTCTGAGCAAAAGGGACTGCCAAAGCGGGCAGTCCCTCGCTTTTGCGTTTGACAGCCTTCAGGATGTTGTGTACAATATTGCTAAATGGATTATAGATTTGGGTTCATGCCAGATCCCGTGCAGGCGCGGCATTTTTCATGTCAGTAAGGAGTAAACCGGTTATGAGTTTTCATGGAATATTTCACATAGGCAAGAAGGAAAATTTCCGATACAATTATCATTCCGCTCAAAAAAAACTGTGGATTGGTTCCGTGGTTGTCTGTGTGATCATTTTGGTGCTTACGGGCATTCTCCGCTACGCGCAGACCACCGATCTCGCGCTGACGCTGATGAAGACGCTGCCCTATGCGGTGGGCGGCGCGGTGCTGCTCTTTGGCGTCAATCTGTTGGCGATGTATCTCAATATTCGGCGCGTATACAGTAAGCGCACGGTTTCGGAATTTACGCAGGAGCTTACGCTCGACAGCGAGGGTGTGCACGCCGCATCACAGACGGGACGTACCGACCTGCCTTGGAAGCAGCTGCACGGTATAACCGAATCCAAAAAAGATTTCTATCTGTATCTGAATCCTGCGACAGCCTTTGTGATACCCAAGGATCAGCTTGCAGACACGAACGATGCGGAAACCATTCGCAGGATATGCAAGACGTTTGCGGGCAAGAGCCAGCTCAAGCTTCTTGCCTAACGCGGCGCTTTATCCGGCAGAGACGCGCGCTCTGCCGGTTTTTTTTCGTTAGCGGCGATCTTGGACAGCGCGACGGAAAACACAGTGCCGGTTTCCTCGCTGCTTTGCACAACGATTTTTCCGTGATGAAGCTCGACGATCTCTTTGGCGATCGCCAGACCCAGCCCATAGCCGCCGCCGTGCGTTCTGGCGCTGTCCGCGCGGTAAAAGCGTTCGAAGAGATGCCCGATCTGTGAAGCAGGGATGGGATCGCCGCTGTTTTGCACCGCGAGGTGCAGTCTTTCACGGCCCGGATACAGGCGGACGGACACCTTGCCCTGCGGCGACGTATACTTGACGGCGTTGTCCAACAGGATCAGCACAAGCTGCTTGAGCTGCTTGTCACTGCCGGAGGTTGTGCAGCCGGAGGCAATATCCGATTCCATGCTGACGCTGCGTTCATAGGCGACCACCTCAAACGAGAGGATAGATTCCCATACGATGTCAGAGAGTGAAACGGGCGTTTTGGGTGCGGGCTGGCGCAGGGAATCGGTGCGCGCCAGGAAAAGCATATCCTCAACAAGACTTTTCATACGCAGAGCCTCGTTTTTTGTATTGGTGAGCCATTGATTATCGCCCAATTCGCTCTTCATGATATCGGTGTTTGCAAGAATGACCGTCAGAGGTGTTTTCAGCTCGTGAGAAGCGTCCGCAACGAAACGCTGTTGCTGCTCCCACGCCTTTGCCACAGGCTTTAGCGCCCAGGTTGAAAGAAACAGGCTGATCAGGAAGAAAGCGGCCAACGCGGCAACAAAAATCAGGCCGGTGACGCCAATATTGTATGTCAGTTGCGCAAATTCTGTCTGCATATTGACAAAAGCAATCGTGTCGTCGCCTCGCGCATACGCCACGCCGTAGCGCAGCAGAAAGCCTTCGGCGTCGTCGGCGCCGAGGGCCTGCTCCACAAGAAGCGCTGCCGACGCATCGTCGACATTGACAAAAGGAGACGCGACGATCCATTCACCCGCGCTGTTTTTAGTAATGGAAAAGCTCAATATATGCGCCGTATTGCCAAGCATACGGCGCTTCTTCTGTTCGCGGAGATTGAAATCCTGTTTGACGTTGTCTGAATCGCCTCGGGTCGCCTCGGCGTTGAGCGCGCTCTCATAGCTGCTGACGAACTCGCGTGTCAGTGACAGGATATTGACGACGGATATGGTGATCATAACGCAGAGCGCAAGCAGCATATTCACCAGTATAAATTTCTTTTTCAGCAGTTTCAGCATTCCGGATTCTCCAATCGGTAGCCCAGTCGTCTTTGCGATACGATCTGTACGCTGCTGCCGAGGTAAAACAGCTTTTTGCGTAAGAATGAAATATAAGCCTCGACGTTATTATTGACCGCATCGCTGTCCATCCCCCAAATTTTCACGATCAGATCCTCCGTGCCGGTGATGCGTTCCGGATCGCTCATAAGCATTTTCAGCACCTCAAATTCTTTGTGGCTTAAGCGGATCTGACGCTCGCCGCGGCTCAAAGCATAGGAATTCAGGGACAGAACCAGATCGCCGTAGCACAGCTCGTTTAGCTGCACAGGTCCCTGACGCCGCGTAAGGGCGCGTACGCGCGCGAGCAGCTCGTCCGTTTCAAAGGGCTTGGTCAGGTAATCGTCCGCGCCGCAGTCCAGGCCGCGCACCTTGTCGGACACGTCGTCAAGGGCGGTCAGCATCAGTATGGGTGTTGAGACGCCGGCTTTTCTTAGCTCGGCAGCGACCTGAAACCCGTTTTTCTGGGGGAGCATCACATCCAGAATAATGACGTCATACTGGCCCGTTTTACCGTATTCAAGCCCGTCTGCGCCGTTATATACGGCTTCCGCCTGATATTTTTGCGCCTTGCAAACATTGACAATGGCCGTAGCCAGATTGATCTCGTCCTCAACGACTAACACCTGCATGGATCCGCACCCGCCTTGATCATATTGTTTGACTGCCCGAGGCTGCCCGTCTGCACTGAATAACCTATTTTATCATATCTTATCGTTGGCGCCTGAAAAGAAACTGAAAAAACAAATCCGCTTTTTCAGAAGGACTTAAGCTTACGCCATTATACTGAACGCATAACAGGAAAGGAGAAACAGCTATGCAGACATATCAGGATGTGTTTGAACGCATTGAGAAAAAGTATCTCCTCTCGCCGGAGCAGTACGCCGCTTTGCAGCGGACGCTGGCCGATCATATGAAGACAGACGTCTATGGATTACATACGATCTCGAACCTTTATTATGATACGGAGGATTACGCTTTGATTCGGGAGAGCCTGGAAAAACCGGTCTATAAGGAAAAGCTGCGTATGAGGTGCTATGGCGGCGTGACCGTCAGCTCGCCGGTTTTCGTAGAGATCAAAAAGAAGTTTCAAGGCGTTGTGTACAAGCGTCGGGTGAGCATGAAGCTTGGCGAGGCTGAGGTATTTCTCTCCGGCGGCATGATGCGCGCGCCAAAGGAGCAGATCCACAGGGAGATCGCGTATTTCCTGCAGGCGCATCCCGTCAGTCCCAAGGTCTATCTGGCCTATGACCGCATCGCTATGTTCGACCCTCTGGGAAGCGCGCTGCGCGTTACCTTCGATCGCGACATCCGCTTCCGCACCGATCATCTGAGCTTAACGGAGGATTCTGCCGGAACGCCGATACTGCCCGGCGGGGATGTGCTTATGGAGGTCAAAATCTCCGGCGCAATGCCGGTATGGCTGAGCAAGGCGCTTTCAGAGCTTTCGATTTTCCCCGTGTCGTTTTCCAAGTACGGACGCTGTTATCAGGAGTACATTATGAAAGACCAATCCGGAGAAAGAGGATTACAGCATGTTGCTTGAGAGTATTTTGTCGGACGGCGTTACTTTAGGCGGATATTTGATCTGCGCAGGGACCGCGCTGGCGCTGGGGCTGGTTTCCGCCCTGCTGTATCAGTATAAAAACCAGAGCAGTCGGAGCTTTATGGTCAGCCTTGCGCTGCTGCCGGTGATCGTGCAGACGGTGATACTGCTGGTAAACGGCAATCTGGGCATCGGCGTGGCCGTTGCCGGGGCATTTTCTTTGGTCCGCTTCCGTTCTGTGCCGGGCACTGCCAGAGAGATCACGATGCTGTTTATGGCTATGGCGATCGGCCTTGCCGCCGGAACCGGCTGCATCTATATCGCCATTCTGTTTACGGTCGCTTTCAGCGCGGTATATCTGTTTTTGACCGGAATCAAGTTTGGCGAGCCGAAGCAGCTTCGTCAGGAGCTGAAGATCACCATACCGGAGTCGCTGGATTATACGGGACTGTTCGACGATCTGATGAATCATTACGCCAAGGAGCACACCCTCTTGAGGGTCAGGACGACCAATATGGGAAGCCTGTTTGAACTGACCTATCAGGTGGTGCTGCGTCCGGACACGAACTCCAAGCAGATGATCGATGATATCCGCACCAGAAACGGCAATTTAAATATTACGTTGGGCAGAGGCCTGACGTCCAAGGAGGAACTATAATGAACAGAAGTTTGCCGGCATTGCTCAGCGCGGCGGCGCTGCTGATAAGCTTGACCGCCTGCGCAAAAACGGCCTCGTCGCTGACGGAGGATGATTCGGGCTCGACTTCCGGCGTCGCCGTGGCCGGTGTTTCTTCGGTATCGGAGATCAATCACAGCTATTCCGCATCCGATACGGATGCTGACTACGACAGCTCCGATACGACTGTTGTGACGCTTTCCCTGCTGAACGACGGCGTGTATAGGATCATGGAGGGTGGCACCTATGTCCTGAGCGGCGACTATGAGGGACAGATCGTTGTGGAGGCGGACGATACGGATGAGGTGCAGCTTGTGCTTTCCGAGGCAAATATCCATTGCAGTGACGGCCCCGCGATATATGTGCTGAGCACGGATAAGCTTGTGCTGACGCTCCAGGACGGCACGGAAAACAGCCTAAGCGACGGTGTGGATTACGCACGGGATGAGGAGGGCGCCGACGGAGCGCTGTACTCGAAATCGGATGTTTCGATCAACGGCTCCGGCAGCCTGACGGTAAACGGCAATACAGCGCATGGGATCGTGTCCAAGGATGATTTGACCATTACCGGCGGAAATATCACGATAAACGCAGTTAAAGACGGCCTGCGCGGTAAGGACTGCGTGGCCATTGGCGGTGGAATTATCGTTATCAATGCCGGAAGCGACGGTGTATATTCCTCAGAAACGGACGAAGGCAAGGGCTATATCGCCATCGACGGCGGCTCCGTTGCCATAACTGCCGGCAACGATGGCATACAGGCGGCAAATGCCATCAACATAACCGGCGGCACGCTGAGCATCTGCTGCGGCGGCGGCAGCGCGACCGTGACCCTTGCCGGCGACGCATCGGGCTTCAGCCGCAGCCAGTATAACGGGGCGACCATTGCCGAGGATTCCTCCGAAAGCTATAAGGGATTGAAATCCGGCGGGAGCATTTCCATCACCGACGGCAGCTTCGCGGTCGATACTGCGGACGACGCCATCCACGCGGCGGGCGGCATTGAGATCACCGGAGGCGAGTTTCTGCTCAGGAGCGGAGACGATGCGATCCACTCCGATGAGAATGTGCTCATTGGCGGCGGCAGTTTTACAATCCCATATTGCTATGAAGGCGTCGAAGGGCTTGGCATCACTGTCACGGACGGGGTATTCGACATTGTTTCCTCAGATGACGGCTTCAACGCCGCCGGCGGCGTCGACGGGTCAGGCCTTGGGGGCGGCTGGGACGATCCCTTTGCCGTTCAGGATGACTGCGCCATGCTGATAAGCGGAGGAACGATCACAGTGGTATCTGACGGCGACTGCCTGGATTCCAACGGCACGCTGACCATCAGCGGAGGAACGCTCAAGCTGACCTGCAACGGAAACGGCAATACGGCGGTGGATTGCAGCGGCGCCTATACCCATAGCAGCGGCTCTGTCACCACCAACGACGGCTCTGAAAGCACCGGAGGCGGCGGCATGGGGGGCGGTATGAACGGCGGAGGCAAGGGCGGCGGCATGGGCGGCGGAAGACCGTAACGCAGTAAAAGCGTCTGTGTATCCCGCGTCCAGAGCGTACAGGCATGACCGGCTCTGAGCGCGGCCGTACAACGGCGCCGTGCATCGCCCGCCCAAGCGGGCGATGCACGGCGATGAAACGGATTGAGAAGGAGAGACTGTCTTCATGTTTAAACGGGGCATATTTTCTGGAGCCTTTGCGGCGCTTTTGACGCTGTTTACGCTGTATGTCATATTGGATGCTTTCGTAATCAAGCGTGTATACGCTGCGGTGGACGCGCAGGAAAGCACCGCAGGCGCGGCGGTCATGGCTGCAGAAACGTCTGAAACCACGGAAGAGGCCTTGGATACGACGGAGAATGAGGAGACGACGGCGGATATACGGAAAACGGACGTTGCCGAGGAGATTGAGAGTACGGCGGATTCTGCATTTACGGCGGAAGCGATCTGGACCGACCGCTCTTACAGCGATGAAAACCTCAGCATCAGCATTACGGAGCATCGCGAATACGATACGAGCATATACGTCGCTGAGGTGTATATTTCGTCGGCGGAGTATTTGAAGACCGCGTTTGCAAAAAACGTCTATGGCCGTAATATTACGGAAAAGACCTCCTGCATCGCCGCCGGCTGCGGCGCCATACTGGCTATCAATGGCGACTATTACGGCTCGCAGTCAAAGGGCTATGTGATCCGCAACGGCGTTTTATACCGTGAAAGCGTTTCCTCGGGGCAGGAGGATCTGGTCATATGGGCGGACGGTTCCTTTTCCGTTGTGACGGAGGGAGAGTATTCCGCGTCCGAGCTGCTGGCGCAGGGCGCCGTACAGGTGCTGTCCTTTGGCCCGTTGCTGCTGACGGACGGGGAGGTCGCGGTCACGGAGAGCGAAGAGGTCGGTAAGGCCAAGGCCAGTAATCCCCGTACAGCCATCGGCATCGTGGACGCAGGCCATTACCTGTTTGTCGTGTCGGATGGACGCACGCAGGAGAGCGCGGGCCTGAGCCTGTATGAGTTAGCCGTGTTTATGGAGAGCCTGGGCGCCAGGCTTGCGTACAATTTGGATGGCGGCGGTTCGTCTACCATGGTGTTTAACGGCGAGGTCGTTAATCAGCCGACCAGCAGCGGAGAGAGCATCAGGGAAAGGAGCGTGAGCGACATTGTATATATCGGACAAGCCTGAAGGGAGACGCTGTATGCTGAAGATTGCTTTGCGGTTTCTGATGGTTTCCATGCTTTGCGCGCTGTTTGGCGCAGTATATGAGCGGTTCAGCCATGAGGTGTATTCGTATGCAATGCTGTATGCCTTTGCATTTCCGCTGACAGGCGGCACGCTGGTCTATATGGGTCTGGCGCTGAGCAGGCGCTCCAGGACGCCGTCCAGCGCCGCCAGACAGCTTTATAACGCCGGCGTAGCGACCTTGACGGCGGGCAGCATACTTAAGGGCGTACTGGATATCTATGGGACAAGCAGCTCCCTGGCGGGAATCTATTGGTATTTCGGCGCGGGACTGTGTGCGGCGGGCGCGCTGGTATACGCCGCTGCCACCAGACAGCCGCAAGGTGCGTACAACGTGAAATAATCGCCGGTTTTGCGGAAAAAACGCTTGCAATACGCCGACCTGCATGGTAATATAGTTCCGTTCGAGTTTTAGACAAGGAGGTGGACTTTTGATGGGTAAGTACTGCGAAGTCTGCAAGAAGGGCGTTATGTCCGGTAACCTGGTGAGCCATTCCAATCGCAAGACAAAGCGGAGTTGGTCGCCAAATGTACAGAGCGTCCATGTGATCGTCGATGGTAAGCCGCAGAAGATGAACGTCTGCACCCGCTGCCTCCGGTCCGGCAAGGTTAGCCGCAGCGTTTGACGAAAACAAAGCTAAGTGAAGGGGCTGTTCAGTGAACAGCCCCTTACTGTTGTATCGATTTTTTCAGACGTCATTCCGGCTCGCAGGGCGCGGAGCTGCCAAGCACAGCGCCTTTCTGTACGGCGCGTTTTCCAGCGTTGCGGAGCTGATCTGCGTGGCGTTGGGCTGACGCTTAGCAGAAAGCAGGCTGCCGCTAATAAACGCGGGTGGCCTCAGCAAAGAGCGCGCGGATGTTTTCCGGCGGCACATCCGCCTGAATCGCTTCATGACTGGGCGAGATGATGAGGCCGGTCGGGAATATTTCCCTCAGCTCGCGCACCTTGTCGGCCACCTGCCGCGGCGTGCCACAGGGCAGCAGTTGCTGCGTATCCACGCCGCCGCAAAAGCTGACGCGGCCGCCGAAGCGTTCCTTGAGCTCCGGCGCGCTCATGTGAGCGGCCTTGGCCTGAATAGGATGCACAATGTCTACGCCGATGCCGATCAGATCGTCGATGGCGTCCGCGATAGAGCCGCAGCTATGATAGATGACCTTAAGTCCGTAGGAGTGCGCCAGTTCGACCAGCTTTCTCGCGCCCGGCAGCACAAAGCGCCGTATCATGGCGGGGGAGATCATCAGACCGAGCTGGCTGCCCAGATCGTCGCCGATGAGCACGGCGTTCAGACGTCCCTTGCCGGCCTCAAAGAATATTTCGCAGGCTTTGAGATAAAAATCCATGATATGTCCGTCGACAGCTTCAATGATCTCCGGATTTGCGGCCATATTCATCAGCGCCGTCTGCATACCGAAGCTGGCGCACATGTCCTGAAAATGACAGCACCAGAGCATCCCGAGCGCGGCTTTGTCGGGAGGCGCCAGAGACACCATCCGGCGGCATTCATCGGGATCAATATACATGGCAGGATCCGGCCATTTGAAAAACGCGATGTCCTCGGCGTCCTCCGCATCCTTGAAGCAGCCGTCCGCGGTCAGTGTACGATGCTCCGGATCGACGTTGGAGCCGTTCATATACCAGTCGAATGCCGCATAGATGGCGGAGGCATTTTCTGAACGATATGGGACTTCAACGGCATAAAAATCGTCGCCAACAGCTAATTTGAGCTCATGCAGATTCTTTACGCCATAGTAGGCGAACAGGCCGGGCTGCGCCGCCGGATGCGGCATGCCGAGCCAGGCAGCCGGACGGTCTACGGGTTCGCGGGCAACGGTAGCGTAAAACCTCTCGATACTGTTCATAGAATTGCCTCCTTCTGTCAATCTGCTTCATTTCAGTATAAAAGAATTGCGGCGGATAAATAAAGGGAATCATTTTTTCTGCATGTCGAAAATATTATCGTCTTTTGATCGTTTCGCATCCATGGGCACCGGCTCTCGAATGCAATAGCGCCGCTTCAAACGGCAGGGTCAGACTACTGCGCGGGCAGCACGACGATGGCCACGGTTCCAACGTCGGGCGCGCAGCAATAGCTGACGCCGTAGCCTTCGCCGTAATGCAGCGCTATGCGTTCGTTGATATTTTTAACGCCGATGCCGCCCATAGGCTTTTCTCCATGCACATCGCCGTGCAGCACGGCGGAGGCGTACGTCTCGCTCATGCCTACGCCGTCGTCGCCTACGAACAGAGTCAGGAGATCCTTGTCGCGTACGGCGCAGACTGCAAGACGGCAGGTTTTTCGCGTCGGCTTAATCCCGTGATAGATGGCGTTTTCGACCAGAGGCTGTAAAATAAGCTTTGGTACGCGTATATCGCCCAGACCCTCCTCTACGACGACCTTGTAACTGAATTTGCTGGCATAGCGCAGCTTTTGGATACTCAGATACTGGCTGACATGCTCGATCTCCTGCCTCAGCGGCACAAAATCCTCGCCGCCTCCGAGCATGAGCCGAAACAGCTTGGCCAGAGAGTCTGCCATGGAGGCTGCGATATCAGGCTGATAGTGCGCCATCCAGACGATGGAATCGAGGGTGTTGTACAGAAAATGCGGGTTGATTTGCGCCTGCAGGGCGTCGAGCTCGGCCTTGCGCTTTTCCTTTTCCTTTTGCGCGTTGCTTTGGATCAATGCGCGGATGCGCTCGATCATGGCGTTAAAGCCCGCGCCAAGTTCGCCGATCTCATTGTGCGGAACCTCGACAGCCGCCGCGCTCATATCGCCGCCGCGCGCCTTGTTCATAGCCTCCTTGAGATCGTTGAGCGGACGAAATACGCTGCGGCTAAGCAAAACCGCGACGATAATAGCGATGACGAAGGAGAATACAAGCCCGATGAGCGTCTGCGCTGTCCTTTGTGAGTCCGCAGCGGCAATAATGCTGCCATAGGGTACGACGCCTATCACATAGTAGTCCGACTGTTCAATATGCTCGTTGACGACGAAATTGCTGCCTAAAATAAAGCTTTGCTCACCGCCAAGCACCTTGCTGCTGATATCCATATCCGCCTGACCGGGCGAGAGAACTCCGGTGCTGAGGTATGCGGAATTCGGATGATAAATAATGTTGCCGTTTCCGTCAATGATATAAATATAACCGTCGTCGCCGAGCGAGACCTCGGAACAGATACGCTTCAAGGTCTCAAGCGTCAGATCAATGGACATGGCGCCGCTTGGCGGCGCGTTGCCAAGCGAAAGCGGCTTGACGAGAGAAATGACGTATTGGGTTTTTCCGGCAAAATTACTGATCTCATGCGGCGGCAGATACAGAGAGCGTCCCTCGTTGCTCAGAGCCAATCGATACCAGACGATATCGTTTTCGCTGAGCTGATCAATGGTGTAGTTTGGGTCCTTGGTGCTTACAAACGAGCCGTTTTCACCTGCGATGGTGATGGACATGATCTCGGAGCGCAGACGCGACAGATCCGTAAGGAACGACCGGACGGACTTTGCGTCCTCATAGTAGGTAGAGAGCGCATCGGCAGTGGAATCGGTGTTGAGCAGCATGCGCATGACGGAGTAATGCTCGTTGACGACCTTGCTTAAAGCTTCCATATCGTCGAGGTAATAGCCTACGTTTCGAATAACCTGCCCAAGCAGCGCTTCAGTATCCTGCTCAGCCTGCTTTTTCAGCTCGTTGCGCGTCATACTGCCCGCAATAAGCGCAAGCGCGAAGCAGGCCAGGAATACGAGCAGCATGATCAAAACGGTCATCTGAACGCGCAGATGTCCAATGAGCCTCATGATGCGCTTCATAGACGGCCTCCCTTCATCTGCGCCTTGTATTCCGAGGGCGTCAGGCCGGTGTATTTTTTAAAGCAGCTCGAAAAATACTGCGGGTCGTTATATCCGGTGCGTTCGGCGGCTTCATAGGTTTTCAGATTGCCGTCGCGAAGCAGCTCCTTGGCCTTTTCCATACGCAGACGGGACACATAGTCCACGAACGTGGTTCCCATTTCCTTTTTGAACAGTATACTGAGATAGGTAGGACTGATGTAAACGGCGGAGGATACAGAGTTCAGCGACAGCGCCGGATCGCAGAAGTTCTCGTCGATATGACGGCAGATTTTGCTGATAAGCTGGCTGCCCCGGCTGCGGTGCTGCGCGTTCAGACTCTCGCGCAGCGCAGAAAAAAAGCTGGCGACGGCGTCCTCGTACTGATCCAGCGTGTCCAGACTGAAGAGCCTTTCGTAGATGCTGTGCAGGCAGGCGTCGTTCGAGCCGCCGGCCGCCAGCAACTGCCGATAACCGGCGTTGACGATGTCCAGCATCAGGGCCAGCAAATTGACGCTTGAGACCGCACGCATTTGCCGAAGATCGGCAAAGAAATCAGACAGAGCGCGCTCAAATTCCGGCCAAGGCAGCGCTCGGAACTGATCAAGCAGGCTTTGAAGCTGCGCGAACGGATAGTAGTCCTGCGGCGCTTCCATGTCGTAGGCGTCGTATATCTTGCCGCGGCCGCCGAAAATACGCTGTTCCAATGCGGCCTTGGCGCTTTCATAGGATACATGCAGCTCGGGTATCGTGCGCACGCGCGTTCCAATAGAGCAGGTGGTCACGGCGCCGTGCTCGGCGTATACCGCGTCGGCAATATCGGCAAGCAGGGAAAGGATATATGGCCGCTCGGTCTCCTGTGTGCGCGCCGCGTAGATGATGACGCGCCGGCCGGTCGGGCTGATAAAGGAGACGCCGTCCGTTTCAAGCTCATGCGCTGTGATCTCAGATATGGAGAGGCTCTGCACCGCGGCGGCCTCGCCGGTGAGCGAATCGGAAAGCTCCGGCTCCACAAGGCAGATCGTGTAGGCTTGTCCACGCAGCTTCAGACCCGTAAAATCCATCATGGAGGGAATATCGTCGGGCTTGATGGTGTTATGAATAATACTGTTGAGCAGTCGCTCACGCAGTATCGGCATGCTCTCCTCAAGCTGCATGCGCAGCTTGGCTTCACGGTTCCGGCGGCTGCGCTGCTCATCCAGCGTCTGAGTGAGACCCTGTATAATGTGAATCAGATCGGAGGGAATGATGGGCTTTTGAATATATTTTTTGACGCCAAGATGCAGGGCTTCCTGCGCATAGGAGAATTCATCGTGGCCGCTCAGTATCAGAACAACGATGTCCGGATACTTCTCCTTTAATATATGCGTCAGCTCGAGCCCGTCAATAAACGGCATGCGGATATCCGTCAGAACAATATCCGGCCGGAAACGCCGCACGGTCTCCAACGCGATCTCACCGTCCTCGGCGCCCTCGACCATAAGTCCGAGAGCCTTCCAATCGATACCGGACAAGATGGCGTTGCGAATCAAATCCTCGTCCTCGACAATCAGCAGCTTGTACAACGTGATCCCTCCCATGCGCCTTCATTGACATTATACAACATCGAAAAACAATCGTAAGCAAAAATACAGCTCATATTAAAAAATTCAAGGCATCGGATAAAGATTTTCCATTCCCGACAAATCGGGGGCGCGTTAAAATCGATATATAAACACAGATCAGTATCGTATGTATCGAAATTTCAGATTAGGAGCAAATGGCATGACCAGTACGGCACTTGGTACCGAAATTCTGCGCATCGAGGGCGTCAGCAAACGCTTTCCGGGTACGCTGGCTGTCAACAACGTGGATTTTACCGTTAAGGCGGGAGAGGTGCACGCGCTTGTCGGCGAAAACGGAGCCGGTAAATCGACGCTGATGAAGCTGATCGCCGGATCGTTCAATGATTATACCGGCAAGGTGTTCATTGATGGACAGGAGGCGCGCCTGCATTCGCCCGCACAGTCCAAGGCGCATGGCGTGGGCATGATCTATCAGGAGCTGAGCCTGGCGCGGCCGATCTCCATAGCGGAGAATCTTCTGGTTGGCAAGCTGCCTGTAAAGGGCCCCTTTATCAATCAGCGCGCCGTGCGCGAGCAGGCGATGGCGCTCCTCAAGGAGGTTGGGCTTCAGTATCTCGATCCGGATATGCCGGTTTCGGATATCAGCCAGTGCGAGGCGCAGCTTGCAGAAATTGCCAAGACGCTTGGCGATAATCCGCGTATCCTTGTTATGGACGAGCCGACCTCGGCGCTTTCGAACGAGGAAGTGAAGCGCCTGTTCAAGATTATTGAAGAATTAAAGCAAAAGGGAATCGCGATCGTATTTATTTCGCATCATTTGCAGGAAGTATTTGCCATCTCCGACCGCATTACGGTCATGCGCGACGGCAAAAAAACCGGCACCTTTGTCACAAGCGAAACGACGCCCGCCAAGATCATCGACTTGATGGTCGGCCGCAGCGTGGCGGAGTTCTACGCAGAACGCCAGCCCACCATCGGAAAGGAGCTGTTCCGCGTTGAACATTTGAGCCGCTGGGGCTTTTTCCATGATATCAACTTCTCGGTGCGCGCGGGCGAAACGCTTGCTATCTGCGGCCTTGCCGGCGCGGGACGTACGGAGCTGGCGCGCGCGATCGTCGGCATCGACCAGTTGGATGAGGGGGACATATTCCTGGACGGGAAAAAGGTGGTATTCCGGGATATGTTTTCCGCCATACAGAACGGTGTGGCCTACCTGACCGAAAGCCGCAAGACCGATGGCCTGGCGGTTCGCCTTACGACGGAGGACAATACGCTCTCGGCGGACATATCCCATCTGTCGCACGGAGGCTACTATGTGCCCAAGTTCGGCGCGGCCAAGGTCAAAGCGCTGATCGAAGAGCTCAGCATCTATCCGCCGGAGCCGGAACGTCCGGTGAACAACCTGTCGGGCGGCAATCAGCAAAAGGTGCTTATGGCCAAATGGCTGGCGACTGCACCGCGTGTAATGCTGCTTGACGAGCCGACCCGCGGCGTGGATATTGGCGCCAAGGAGATTATTCACCGCGCAATTGCCGCGCTCGCCCAGCAGGGAAGCGCAGTGATACTGCTGACGAGCGATCTTCCGGAGATGGTCGGCTTGTCCGATCGCGCGATGATCATGCGCAACGGGCATTTTGTGGGAGAGATTCCGCGCGAGGGCATCAACGAAAGCTCGCTGCTGCTGGCCGCGAACGGAGAGGGGGAGTATGTGCATGCCTAAGACGACAGCCGTTAATGAAAATCCCGCCGCACCCATGGAGGATCTGCGCGCGCAGGAAATGAACAAGTTTATGCTGGTCGTCAATCGACTCGGCGTTTACGTCGTCGTTCTGCTGCTCGTTGCAGCCGGCGCCATTGTCAACGCCAAGGGTTTTTTCACTGTTGACAACCTGCGCTCTGTATTGCAGGCCGTTTCCATACTCGGAATGGTCGCAGTAGGCATAAGCTTTGTGGTCTACACCTCGAATTTCAACGATATGAGCGCGCCGATGATCATATCTCTGGCCGGCATGCTGTCGGTCACAACGATACGGCTGGGCTTCATTCCCGCAGTGCTCATCGGCGTTGGCGCAGGAACGGCAATGGGCCTTATCAACGGCATCATGGTTGGAAAATTCCGCGCCCATCCGATCGTCTGGAGCATGGCCTTCAATTTTGTGCTCTCGGGCATAGTGCGCTGGCTCTACGGTGGAAATCAGGTATATCCGGATATCATTGCGGGCGACGATTCCCCTGCGGTGAAGACGTTTTTTGCCATCAGCCGTACCAATATCCAGATCGGAGATTTCGGCCTGCCTATCATGGTGCTGGTGATGGCCATACTGTTCATTCTGGCCGGCTTTGTGCTCAAACGTACCAAGTTCGGGAACCAGGCGAAGATCGTTGGCAGCAATTATGAGGTGGCACGCCTCTCCGGTATCAATGTCGTCAAAACGATCATTCTTGTGTATGTCATCTGCGCTTTCTGCTGCTCAATCGCGGGCGTGTTCCTGGCTTCAATGTCCAAGATGGGCGCCTATTATAACGGAGACGGCTACGACTTTCGCGGATGCACGGCCGTACTGCTTGGCGGAATGACGCTTGCCGGCGGCAAAGGGGATATGATCGGTACCTTTGGCGGCGTGCTGACGATGGGCCTTTTGCAAAACGTCATGAACCTGATTGGCATATCGACATTTACACAGTATCTGGTGCTCGGTCTGACCTTCCTGCTGATCGTCTGGATCAACACCAATTCCGACAGAAAGCTGGGGAAAAGCTGATGAGCAAGAACAGGAAATACTCCTTCGGCCGGGTCATCGGAGAGAGCCGTGCCTATATCCTTGTGATACTCATGTGTATCCTCGGCCTCTTTGCCAAAAATTTCTTTACGACCTATAACATGAAATCCATTTTGGATTCGACAGTGTTCTATGCAATGCTGGGCATCAGCTTTACGATCTGTATGATCGCCGGTCATATGGATCTGTCTGTCGGTTCCCTTGCCAATGTCGGCGCGGTCATGGTCATGGGCTTTCACACGCTGCAGAAGCTGCCTTGGGCGGCCGCCATTCCGTTGGCGTTGCTTCTGGGCACCTGCTTTGGCTTGCTCAACGGCATATTCGTCAGCAAGTTCAAGATCCATTCCTTCATCGTGACGCTTGGCATGCAGTATGTTATCAAGGGCTTTCTGTACACCTACTCAAACGGCGCGGAGATCGGCGATAAAGGCGATTATGCGCTTGCCGACTGGCTGAATAAATTCCTGAAGCCCCTGCCGTTTACGCCAAAATTCATCATTGCCATCGCGATAGTCATCATACTTGCGATTGTTCTAAAAAAGACGCGCTTTGGCCGCAATCTCTATGTCATGGGGGGCAATCGGGAAACCGCATGGCTCGGCGGTATCCGCGCGGACTTCGTAACGATACTGACCTTCGGCATATCCGGCTTTATCTCGGCGGTCGGCGGCGTTATTTTCGCGATCGCGCAGTCCTCCGCTGCCGCAAACCTTGGTGAAAAGGGCGTTGCGCCGCTGCTGGTGGCCTTGGCGGCCACCATCATCGGAGGCACGTCGACTGACGGCGGGCGTGGCAGCGTCTGGAACACCTATATTGCCGTTCTGGGACTCATGGCCATGTTTAACGTACTGACGGCGTTGGTAGGCAAATATGAGGTGCAGATACTGTCCAACGGCATTGTGCTTGCGGCCATCGTCTTATATGAAACGATAACGACCTATTTCAACAAGAAACGGCTGGGCATTCGCTCGCAGCTGATCCTGGAGCGGGAGGCTATGCTGGAAACAGCGCTGAAATCTTGAATTTCCCCGCGTGGGGATAATATAAAAAGGAGGAACGAACATGAAGAAGATCCTGACTCTGGTACTCGTCGTACTCATGGTGCTCTCCGTAATTGCCTGTGCGCAGACGACTGCGCCAGCCGTTGAAGAAGCAGCTGCTGAGGAAGCCACCGCCACCGAGGATGCCGCTGCCGAAGAGACTGCCCCCGAAGAAGCAGCCGCGTCGTTTTACGGCGATCCGACCACCGTGCTCTCTACGGATGGCCAGATCCTGATGCCCGCTCTCACGGTCAAGGAGTTTCCGGAGCGTCCCGCGGATCCCGAGGCTCTGCCCGAGGATGACGCCGGCCATTACTATGATATGGAATATGCCGGCTGGGATGCTGAGACCAAGGTGAACATTCCGGAGTCTCCCGCCGACGGCCCTGCGGGCAAGAAGGTCATCATCATTGTCCATGGCGACCACGCCTGGACCACGGCCTACATGAATGGCGTACAGATGGCTGCGGATTTCTTTGGCATTGAAGTGGAGTGCTGGAGCCCCAACTGGGACGTCAACGTCCAGAACCAGCTCATCGATCAGGCCATCAACGCACAGCCTGACGCCATCGGCCTCATTCCGCTGAATGCCGAGTCCGCTACGCAGCAGTTCCGCAAGATCAACGAAGCCGGCATTCCGGTGTTCGGCACCAACACCCT
>CAZCAV010000012.1:0-47222 GCA_964496795.1 uncultured Oscillospiraceae bacterium | reverse complement strand
TGCCGATACCGGCGTAAAGATCGATATCGAAGACGACGGAACCGTATTTATCGCTTCGCCCGATCAGGCGGCGGCCACCGAGGCCAAGCGCATTATCGACGGCATCGTCAAGGACATCGAGATTGGCGATGTGTACCTTGGTACGGTGGTCGGCATCAAGGACTTTGGCGCCTTTGTCAACCTGAAGCCCGGCACCGACGGCCTGCTGCATATTTCACGAATCGCCAACAAGCGCGTCGAGAAGGTCGAGGATGTGCTTTCCATGGGCGAACAGGTGCTTGTGCGCGTCATAGATGTAGACGCCAAGACCGGCAAGATCAGTCTGACCCGCAAGGACCTGCTGCCGAACGACAAGGAATAAGAGCGTTTGCCAAGCGGGCGCAGCGCAAAGCGCTGCGCCCGCTGCATATTCGCCGCCGTTTTTACATAGGCTCCTTTGAAAGCAAACGCACAAAGGAGGATAACGCCATGAATCGGGAAAAGGCGGCGGACGGACTGATGAACTGCGTGAACGTACTGATACTGCTGATGATCGCGATACTCTATGCGGCTACGGGCACACGGCTTGGTGAAAACGCCATCGCGGCCATGCAGACCGGCATATACCGCGGCGGCAGAAACGGCACGGTGGCGCTGGCGTGCAGCGTGACCTGGGATGCGGAGAATCTGACGGATATGCTGGATACCCTTCGCGAAAGCAATGTCTGCATCACATTCTTTGTCAGCGGAGAATGGGCCGGAGCGCATGCGTCTACGCTGGAGCGTATGGCTGCGGACGGGCACGAGATCGGGACAAGCGGATATGCGCCGCTGCTTGACGGCGGTGTGGAAACGGTCACGGCGGATGTTGCGGCGGCGGCGGCGGTTATCGATGCGATCACGCAGGAAAAGACCAGCCTCTATTATGCGGGTCTCAGAGCCGCCGGCGTGTCGCAGCAGGCCTCGGAGGCTGCGGGGCTCCGGCGCGTGGCGGGCAGCGCTGACCTGCTGTGCGCGCGCGGCGATGCGGCCGATATCGTGCTGCGCGCATCGGAAGAGGCCTTTGATGGAAGCATATTACTGCTCAGCCCAACCGCGCAGGCGGCAGAAGCGCTGCCTCAGATCATTGAAATGATCTACGATATGGGCTTTCGAATCGGCCCGGTGGGCGGCATCATTTAGCAGAACAAAGGAGCCGAAGGCATGATACTGGAAAAAACGATGGACAGCGGCGTGCGCGTCGTGATGGAGAGAATGGAGGGCGTCCGTTCCGTTTCGATCGGCGTCTGGGTGGATACCGGCTCTGTGCGTGAGCGCGGCGACGAAGCGGGCGCCTCGCATTTTATCGAGCATATGCTCTTTAAGGGGACAAGCCGCCGCAGCGCCGAGCAGATCGCCTCCGAGATGGACGCCGTCGGAGGAAATCTGAACGCCTTTACCTCCAAGGAATGCACCTGCTTCTACGCCAAGGTGCTCGATGAGCATCTGCCCATCGCGGTCGATCTTCTCTCCGATATCGTACTGCACAGCCGCTTTGAGCCGGAGGAGATCCGCAAGGAGCAGGGCGTGGTGATCGAGGAGATCCTCATGACCGAGGACAGCCCGGAGGATCTTGTGGCAGAGACGTCCAACGAGCTGTTTTTTGACGGCGATCCGTTGGCGCATCCGATACTCGGCACGCAGGAGACCGTGCGCGGCTTTACGCGCGAAGACCTTCTTTCCTACATGGACGAGCACTATACGGCGGCCAATATGGTCGTCGCCTGCGCGGGGCATTTCAATGAGGAGACGCTCATGCGGCTTCTGGAGCAGCATTTTGACGCCGAGCCGAGGGGCAGCGGCGCCAGACCGCTTAGTCAGGCTTATCCCGGCGGGCGGCGCGTTCGTTTTGTCAAGAAGGATATCGAGCAGGTACATCTGAATCTGATGCTGCCCGGTGTGGCGCGCGACAGTGCGGAACAGTTTCCGCTGTCCGTACTCTCCAACGCCATCGGCGGCAGTATGAGCTCGCGATTGTTTCAGACGATACGCGAGCGGCTGGGGCTTGCCTATTCCGTGTATTCCTATCCGATGAGCTATACGCAGACGGGCTGCTTTGCCCTGTATGCAGGCACGGGCGAGAAACAGGCCGAGGAGGTGACCCGGCGCATACTCGAGGAGATTGCCCGCGTACGCGAGGAGGGACTCGGGGAGGAGGAGCTGGTACGCTGCCGCGAGCAGCTCAAGGGAAGCTGGATATTGGGCATGGAATCCTCCGGCGCGCACATGAATACGATCGGGAAACTTGCGTTGCTGCAAAAACGCGTATATAATGAACAAGATACACTCAGGCGTATCGAACAGGTATCGGAGGAGGATATCCAGAGGATACTGCCCCTTTGCCTCGACACGGACAATCTTTCGGCAGCCTTTGTAGGCCGCGTGGAGAGCTCCGCGCCTGCGCTTGAAAAGCTTTGTAAAGGATGAGAAAACGCCATGGACAAGCTCGACACGATCTTCGGCATGCAGAAGGCGCTGGATGAAGATATCGCCGCGCGCCGCCATTTGGAGTTTACCCGTGAGGAGTGGGTCCAGAAGGGCGTTCTGGCGATGGTGTCCGAGCTGTCCGAAGTGTTGGACGAGGCGCGTTTCAAATGGTGGAAGAACGCCGAACCGGTGGACGAGCACGCGCTCAGGGGCGAGCTTGTGGATGTGCTGCATTTTTTCGTGAGCATGTGCATCCACAGCGGCATGACGGCGGAGGAGCTCTACCGTATGTATGTTGAGAAAAATCAGGAAAACTTTGACCGGCAGTACGGCAGAAGCCAAAAATCAGGCTACGAGGTGAAGCAGTAAGTGGCAAAGTCGCGATACAAGCTGCGCATTAAGGGGCGGTTCTTTCTCATTCTGATCGCTGCGATCGGACTGATTATCGGCGTCGTTTTGATTGCGCAGGCGCGCAAAAGAAACGGAGAGATACAGTTCGGAAGCATTGACGCCGAGCTTGAGGTCAGCGCCGCCGTGATCCGCGACGAGGCGGTAGTCATGACCGAGCAGTATGAAAAGATCCTGTTTGAGGTCGTCGAGGGCGAGGTCGTGAGCAACGATCAGCTCATCGCTCAGATGTACAAGCGCGGATATCAGGATGAGACCATGATCACGCTGCTGAATCTGCAGAAGGAGATCTACGCATATCAGATACAACTTTTGGGCGATACCGAGCTGCCAGGGCTGTCCGATATCAACGCGAATATAGCCACGATCGAATCCCAGATCCGCGCTACGGCGCGGGAAGAGAACGAGCTGGACATGCTGACGCTGGAGCAGTCCCTTAAGGGACTGCAGACCGAGCGCATCGCGCTCCTGGCCAATTCCGTTACGCCCGACGCCACATTGAACGCCATGTATGCCGAGCAGGCAACGCAGCTTGAGACGCAGAGCAGCTGGAGGCTTGATGTGCGCAATACCGCCGGCACTGGCGTGGTGAGCTTCTATTTTGACGGCTACGAGCAGGTGCTGAGCACCAGCAAGCTCTCCACTATCAACGCGGCGCTCGTATCGAGCGTCGTCAAGGGCAACAACACGAGCGCAACGACCAGCACGACCTCGCAGACGCCGCTGTACCGCATCATCAACAATACGCACTGGTATATTGCCTTCGTTACCAAGGCCACAGAGCCCATGCGCCTTGTAGCCGGAGAAACCTACTATGTGACCTTCGGCGATTATTCGGACACCGTCTACACGGCTGTGGCGCGGGATACGACCGTATCCGAAAGCAGCGTGGTCAACATCCTCGAGTTCAGCACGGATATCGGCAAGATGATCGGCACGCGAACTGTCAGCGCCACCGTCAGCAAATCCGCTCAGGGACTTGTTGTGCCGATTTCCGCCATAGAGATCGTGGACGGCATCCCGGGCATCAACATCAGCTATGGGGATACGCCGCTGCGCGTAGAGATCGAGATACTCTCAAAGGATGAAAAACGTGCCGTCATCCGCGCGCGGAACGAATCGGACACGCTGGCCGCAGGCCAGAAGTTTTACAAGCCATGAGTATTGCAGAGAACATAGAAAATATTCGCGAGCGCATGACGCTTGCCTGCCAGAGAGCCGGCCGGAGCGCGGATGAGGTGAAGCTCATGGCGGTGTCCAAGTTTGTAGACACCGACCGCATGGCGGAGGCGCTTTCCTGCGGCATACGGCTGTTCGGCGAAAACCGCGCGCAGGAATTGAACCAAAAGAAAACTTTTTTTGAAAACAACATGTGCGTTGTGCATTTCATTGGACAACTGCAAACGAATAAGATAAAATATCTTTGCGGGCCTGCGGACACAGTGGAGTCCGTGGATCGCATGACGCTTGCGGAGGCGCTTTCCACGCGTGCGCGCAGCTTGGGCTGTGTGCAGGATATCATGATCCAGGTCAACATCGGCGAGGAGCCGCAGAAGGGCGGTGTCTCGGATGGCGACTTGGCTTATTTTGTGCAGCAGGTTATCGACTGCGGCGCTTTGCGCGTTACGGGATTGATGTGCGTGCCTCCGGCCCTGGAGACCGAGGCGGTTCGCCCCTATTTTATCCGTATGCGCAAGCTTATGGACGCGATAAAATGCCGCTTTCCCGAGCAGCCGATATGCGAGCTGTCCATGGGAATGAGCCACGATTTTGAAACGGCCATCGAAGAGGGCGCGACGATCGTGCGCATCGGCACCGGCGTATTCGGAGCCCGCCGCATCGGCGCTGATGCGGCCGGCAGGTAAGTTTCGGAGGAAATTGGATGGCAAGCCTATACAACAAGTTTCTGGATTTTATCGGTATTGAGGAAAGCGACGATGTCGACGACGAGCGCGAGGAGTATTATGACGACCGGCGCGATCGCGACAGCAGCGTAGTCAGCTTCAATAACCGTTCGTCCGGCAGCTCGCCTGCACGCGAGCGGGATCGGCGGCATGACCGCGCGCCCGCTGCGTCGAGCGGCTCCAACCTCCCGATTTCCGGCGGCATGAAGATGATCGTGTATCATCCGGTCAGCTACGAGGACACGCAGTCCATTATCGACAATCTAAAGAATCGGAAGCCGGTTATTGTGAACATGGAGGAGCTTGAGGTCGATTGCGCGCAGCGCATACTGGACTTCCTCTCCGGCGCCGTTTACGCGCTTAACGGCACTATGTGCAAGATTTCCCGCGGCATATTTGTCGTAGCGCCCAACAATTACGACGTAGTCGGCAATGGCGAGGACGACTACGACGACATGGTCTGATATGCAGATAGACGATATTGTCAACAAAATATTTACCCGCTCGTTCATGGGCTATGACATGCGCGAGGTGGATTCCTTTTTGGACGATATCATCGATAAGCTGGAACGCTACGAGTCGGAGCGGCGAGAGATGCTCACGGCTATGGAGTATCTTCTGGATAAGCTGGATAAGCTGGATAAGGGCGGCGTGCTGCCGGAAGGCGGAAAAGCGCTGCCGGAGGCGGAGCCGATGCCGCGGCGGCGCAGTCAGAGCCCGCGCATGATCCGTACAGCCAAGAAAGCGCAGCGTGAAAAACCGGATGAAGCATCCGATCTGGCCGCAGAGGCCGCGGTAGCCGTGGAGCTGGAGCTGGAGTCCGAGGCGCCCGGCGTGGACGAGTTGTTTCCTGAACTGCTGGAGGCCCTTGCCGATATGAATATTCCGCTCGGCCCTGAAGAGGAGAATCAGGATGAGAAAAGCGTTTCATGAGCGTTGATTTTGTTCTGGTTTCCGGCGACGCTTATGTCGATCATTCCAGCTTTGGCGCAGCGATCATCCGCCGGCTGCTTGAGAGCAAGGGCTATACCGTGGGCCTGCTTTCTCAGCCGGATTGGCACAGCGCCGACAGCTTTCGTACTTTGGGCAAGCCGAGGCTTGCTTTTTTGATTACCGCGGGGAATCTGGATTCCATGGTCAACCATTATACGGCCGCAAAGCGCCGCCGCTCTGAGGACGCGTACAGCCCGAACGGCGAGGCGGGCAGACGGCCTGACCGTGCCGGCATCGTGTATGCCAACCGCTGCAGGGAGGCCTGGCCCGATACGCCCATTGTGCTTGGCGGCATCGAAGCGAGCCTCAGACGATTTGCGCACTATGATTACTGGGACGACCGTGTGCGGCATTCGCTGCTGTACGACGCAGGCGCGGATATTCTGGTGTATGGCATGGGCGAACGCGCCATCATTGAGATCGCGACGCTTTTGGAACGCGGCGTTCCGGTAAAAAAGCTTTTGGATATCCGCGGGACCTGCGTACGCGTGCCGGATGGAGCAAGCTTTCCGGACGCGGTGCGCCTGCCGTCCTTTATGGAGGTGGCAAGCGATAAGCGGGCCTATGCGCGGGCATTTTTAACGGAGATGCGCGAACAGGACGCCGTGCGCGGAAAGCGACTGCTGCAGGCGCACGAGAAGGGCTTTTTGCTTTGCAATCCGCCCGCCATGCCGCTGGAACGCGACGAGCTGGACGCCGTATATGCGCTGCCCTTTACCGGAAAAGCCGAGGGAGGCGCCCGCATACCCGCACTGGAGGAAACGCGCTTTTCGCTGACGTCCACACGCGGCTGTTTTGGCGGATGCAGCTTCTGCGCGCTGACCTTTCATCAGGGGCGCGCCGTTCGGTCGCGCAGTCACGAATCCCTGCTGGCAGAAGCACGGGCGCTTGTTCAACAGCCGGATTTTAAGGGCTATATTCATGACGTCGGCGGCCCTACGGCCAATTTCCGGCAGCCCGCCTGCCAGAAGCAGATAGAAAAGGGCGTATGCGCCGAAAAACAGTGCATCGGCTGGACGGCCTGCAAAAATCTGAACGTAGACGAATCGGACTATGCTGCGCTTTTAAGAAAGCTGCGCCAGCTTAAGGGCGTCAAGAAGGTGTTTGTCCGCAGCGGCGTGCGCTTCGATTATCTTTTGATGGATCGCGCCGAAAGCTTTTTTCGCGAGCTGGCCGAATATCATATCAGCGGGCAGCTCAAGGTGGCGCCGGAGCATGTGTCGGATCGCGTTTTGCGCCTTATGAACAAGCCGCCGCATGCCGTGTTCGAGCGCTTTGTGCAAAAATACGAGGCCTTCAATAAAAAGCTTGGCAGGGATCAGTATATCGTGCCGTACCTCATCAGCTCGCATCCGGGCTCCACTCTGGACGACGCCATAGAGCTTGCGCTCTATATCAAGCGTTCCGGTCACCGCCCCGAGCAGGTGCAGGATTTTTATCCGACGCCGGGCACGCTCTCCACCTGTATGTATTATACCGGCGTAGATCCTGTCAGCGGCGAAAGCCTGTTTGTGGCCCGCACGAGCGAGGAGAAGGCCATGCAGCGCGCGCTCATGCAATTCTGGCTGCCGCAGAATCAGCCCCTGGCGCGCAAAGCGCTGCAAAAGGCGGGACGCGACGATCTGATCGGCGCGGGCCGCGACTGTCTCGTCCCCGCCGCGCGCCCCAGACAGCGCCCAAAACAGGGAAAGATTCCGGTTGACAAAAAGCGACGCAGCCGCTACAATAACTAAGGTTGATTTCCGGGAGGGCGGTATGGAGATATACGTTGCGCAAGCCGCCAAACGGGTGGGCGAAACCTTTCCTTTTGAGGAAAACGCGGTGTTGGAGCCGCAGGACTTCGGCGGCCGCGTCGTTCGCTTTTCTGCGCCGCTGCATGTCCGGGGAAGCTTTTGCTTTGATGGAAAGGCATATTCTGTGACGGCCGAGACCGATACCGTTCTGGAAACGGAATGCGCGCGCTGCAGCCGTCCGTTCCAAGAGCCGTTTGTCTTTACCATGACCGAGCGCTTTGTGCGCGAGGGAGCGGAAAATGACGAGACCTATCCATACAGCGGCGACAGATTGGATCTGACGCAGGCGGTATGGGACAATCTGTTTCTGCATCTGCCTCTCACGAGCCTGTGCAGACCCGATTGCAAGGGGCTTTGCCCAGTCTGCGGAATCGACCGCAACACGCAGCAATGCGCCTGCGATACCACGGCGGCGGGGAATCCTTTTTCCGCGCTTTTGCCGTTGAAAGATGAATTGAAGGAGGTGTAATCATGGCAGTACCCAAGAGAAAAACATCCAAAGCCCGTCGGGATTCGCGCAGGGCCGGCAACGCCAATCTGTCCGCGCCCAATCTGGTCGAATGCCCGCAGTGCCACGAGCTCAAGGCTTCGCACGCGGCTTGCAAAAAGTGTGGGTATTACGATGGCCGTCAGGTCATTGACATGGACAAGAAGGACAAGAAACAGGACTAAGCTTCGTTTTACACCGCTTTATGAATCCAGAAGACTTTCATTTGCGGATGAAAGTCTTTTTCTCGTTGCATGGGCACGCGCTGCCCGCTATACTGTTGTTGGGAGGATGCTTGTATGAGGCTTGCTATTGACGCAATGGGCGGCGATCTTGCGCCGCAGGCTGTGCTGGATGGCGTAAAGCTGGCGCTGCCGCTGCTTGGAACGGATACGAATCTGTTTCTGTACGGTGATGAAACGGCTTTGCACGCCGGTCTGGCCGATCGCGGGATCGACGACGCGCGCGTAAGCATTGTCGCCACGAGCGAGATCGTGAGCTGCGACGAGCAGCCGACGCTGGCGATCCGCAAAAAAAAGGATTCCTCGCTCGTCCGTGCGATCACGGACACGGCGGAGGGAAAAGCCGATTGCGTGTTGTCTGCCGGAAGCACGGGCGCTCTCTTGACCGGCGCGACGCTGATTATCCGCCGTCAGAAGGGCGTCAAGCGGCCCGCGCTGGCGACGCTTTTGCCGACGCGAAAGCAGGACGGCCGCGTGCTGCTGCTGGATTCCGGCGCGAATACGGACTGTAAGCCGGCATATCTTGCACAGTTTGCGCTGATGGCCTCCGCCTATATGAAGCATGCGGCGGGCGTGGACAATCCGCGCATAGGACTCTTGAGCAACGGCACCGAGGAGGAGAAGGGCAACGAGCTGACCAAGGCTGCGCACACGCTTTTGAAAAACGCGCCGATCTCCTTTGCCGGCAACTGCGAGGCGCGAGACGTGCTTTCCGGCGATTTTGACGCGGTGGTTGCGGACGGCTTTGACGGAAATGTGTTTTTAAAGGGGCTTGAGGGCGCCGCGGGCCTGATTATGAGCATTCTCAAAACAGAGCTGCTTTCCTCGACGCGCGGAAAACTGGGCGCTGTTCTGGCAAAACCTGCCTTGAGATCCCTCAAAAGGAAGATGGATTACACCGAGTATGGCGGCGCGCCGCTGCTGGGCGTTCAGTCCGGCGTTATCAAGGCCCACGGCAGTTCAAACGGCAAAGCTTTTTGCTCGGCCATGCTGCAATGCGAGCGGCTTGTCGCCTCCGGCGTTACCCAGATTATGGGCGAGGCGGTCGCCGCAATGACGCTCGAGGATTGACAGATTGCGTTTACTCATATAGAATTACAGGCGTAAAAAGTTGAAAGCACGCATAAATTGCGCGAAGGAGAGCAGTATGGTTTTTGAAAAAGTGCGCGATATTATCTCAAAGCAGTTGGATATCGATCCTTCCACCGTGACCATGGAGAGCCGGCTGGTGGATGACCTGAAGGCGGATTCCTTGGATATCGTGGAGCTGATCATGGATCTTGAGCAGGAGTTTAATATCGAAATTCCTGATGAGGAGCTTCCCAAGGTGCAGACCATCGGCGACGTCGTCGGCTATATTGAGAAGAAATAATTCGGGACGTCGGTCTGCTGCCCCGCATCCAAGGGTGCGGGTTTTTTCTTAACGGCCGGAAAGGAGCGGGATGATAAAGGAACCGGCGGCCCTGTCGGAGACGCTGGGCTATACCTTTTCCAACGCTGCATTGCTGCAAAACGCGTTGACGCACACCTCGTTTGTCAAGGGAGACGGCCGTCATGCGCCGCATAACGAGCGGCTGGAGTTTTTGGGCGATGCCGTGCTGGAGCTGTGCGTCAGCGAGTACTTGTACACGCGTCATCCCGAGATGCAGGAGGGACAGATGACGCGCGCGCGTGCGCGGCTCGTATGCGAGGACGCGCTCTTTTCGGCGGCGGTCGCTCTGGAGCTTCCGGCTTTTCTTCGGCTTGGCAACGGCGAGGAGCTTACCGGCGGGCGCGAAAAGCCCTCCATCGTTTCAGACGCGCTCGAAGCGCTTATCGGCGCGATTTATCTTGACGGCGGCCTTGAGGCTGCGCGCGGCGTGATCCTTGGGCGTATACTGACATTTTTGGAAAACGCGCATGTGGACGCCGCCGACAAGGATTTTAAGACCCGCCTGCAGGAGCTTGTACAGAAGGATCACATCGGCAGTCTGCGCTATGAGCTTGTTGACGCGACGGGGCCGGAGCATAACAAGCTGTTTACGATGCGCGTGCTGCTCTCTGAGAAGGAGATCGGCACAGGCGCAGGGTCCACCAAGCAGAGCGCCGGACAGGAAGCGGCGAAGAACGCGCTTGGCGTTCTGTCTGCGCCAATGGACTGACGGATGGGGGAAACATTTTGCGGCTGACAAAACTGGAGCTGAACGGCTTCAAATCCTTTGCCAGAAAAACCGAGATCCAGTTCGGAGGCGGCGTTACCGCCATCATTGGCCCGAACGGCAGCGGCAAAAGCAACATTGCCGACGCCGTGCGCTGGGTGCTTGGCGAACAGAGCGCCAAGGCCCTGCGGGGCACGAAAATGGAGGACGTGATATTCAGCGGTACGCAGGCTAAAAAGGCTCAGTCCTACTGCGAGGTCACGCTTAGCTTCGATAACAGCGACGGCAAGCTTTCGGTGCCGTTTACCGAGGTCTCAGTGCTGAGACGCGTGTTCCGCTCGGGTGAAAGCGAATACTGTATCAATAAAAATCCCTGCCGGCTCAGGGACATTCAGGAGATGTTCCGTGATACGGGCATCGGCAAGGACGGCTACTCCATCATCAGTCAAGGCAAGGTCGACGAGATACTGTCCAATCGCTCCAACGAGCGCCGCGCTGCGCTGGAGGAGGCCGCCGGCGTTATGCGCTATCGCGTCCGCAAGGAGGAGGCCAGGCGCAAGCTTGAGAATACCGAGAAGAACCTTGAGCGTATAGAGGACATTCTCAAGGAGCTTTCCGACCGACTTGGTCCGCTGGAGGTGCAGAGCGCATCGGCGCGCAGCTACCTCAGGCTTCGCGACGAGCTCAAGGATTATGAAGTCAATATTTTTCTTTACCAGTACGAGCGTCATCATGAACGCCTAGAGGCCATTGCCGGCGCCATCGCCCAGATGGCAGAGGAGAAGGGCGTAGGCGAGAGCGCGGAATCCTCTCTTTTAGGTGAATGCGCGGATCTGGAGGGGCGCGTACGCGCGCTTGACGCCGTGCTGTCCGAACAGCAAAACGAGCTTCTGACGCTGTTTGCGGGCGTGGAAAAGCATGTGGGCGAAAGCCGGCTGCTCACCGAAAGACGCGATCATGCGCGGCAGGAATGCGCGCGCATTGATTTGGAGCGCGAACGGCTTGTCGCGCGCAGAAACGAGCTGGACGGAACGCTGGCCGGCATGGACGCCGAGCAGGGCCACAGCGCCGCGCTTTTGCAGCTGGAGAATGATATCGCGGCCGCCGAAGCACGTCTGGCTGCGGCGGATGCGGAGGTTCTGGAGTCGGAGACGTCGCTTGAGACGCTCAAAAACAGCATTATTGCCGCCATGAACCGCCTATCGGATTATAAAAGCAGTATTTCACGATACGACGCAATGCTGAACGCGCTTGACGCGCGATTTGACGGCTTGGGCGGCGAGATCGCAGCGCAGGAAAGGGAATCGGAAAAGCTGTCCGAGGAGCTGGCGGACGCCGAGCGGAAGCTTACAGAGCAACGCGACGCATTTTCCGCTGCGCAGGTCGATCTGGACGCCTCTTTGGAAACGCGAAAAAGCCTGCAGAGCGCTTATCTCAGCCTTCAGGACGACATGCACGCCGCAGAGCAAAAGCTCGGGGCGTCGCAGTCGCGCCTCAGGGTGCTCAGCGAGATGCAGAGATCCCGCGAGGGCTATTACGCCAGCGTCCGGAGCCTTATGAAGGACGCCGGAAGCGACAGCCGGCTTGCGCGGTCGGTCGTAGGCGTGGTAGCGGAGCTTATCCGCGTGCCAAAGGAATATGAAACCGCAATCTCCATGGCGCTTGGCTCATCCATGCAGAATATCGTCACGCCGACGGCCGAGGACGCCAAATATGTCATTGATTATCTGCGCGCGCACGACTATGGCCGCGCGACGCTGCTGCCTATGGCGCTGTTAAGACCCAACCGGCTGCGGACGGAGGAGCGCAGGCTCCTGGACATGGACGGCTGCATCGGCGTTGCAAGCGAGCTGGTGGACTGCGGCGAAGGCCTTGGCGACGTTCTCGAGTATTTATTGGGCCGAACGGTGATCGTGCGCGACCTCGACTGCGGCGTGCAGCTGAAGAAACGCTCCGGCGGCGCGTTCCATATCGCGACGCTGCTCGGCGACATCATCAGCACCGGCGGATCCATGAGCGGCGGCAGCCTGAAAAAAGGCGGCTTTTCACTGCTTGGCCGCGAACGGGAGATCCAGGAGCTCACCGAATCGCTTCAGGGCAGCGAAAAGCGGCTTTCGGACATGAAAGACGGCTGCATGCAAAAGGAGCGCGAGCTTTTGCAATGCGATTTGCAGATCGACGCTTTCCGGCAGGCGCTGCGCGAGCATGAGCTGGATGTTACGCGCACTGCGGAGCAGGCGGATATCATTCGCCGCGATGCGGAACGCAGCGCACAGAAGGCGACTGCGCTGATCCATGAACGGGAACAGATACAGGAGAATAGGCAGGATATCCGGCAGGAGCGTGCGGAAGCGGACACGGAGCACGCCTCCATCGAGCAGGGGAACGCCGCTACGCGCGAGGATGTGGCACAGGCGCAGGCCGCGCTGGCGGAGCTTAGAACGGCGCGCGAAAGCGTTTCTTTGGAGCTGACCGATCAGAAGATACGGCGCATGGCCTTGAGCAAGGAGCGCGACGCGGTGTTTGCCGAGCAAAAGCGTCTTCAAAATGAAAAGCAGAGTCTTGAGAGACGTCTGGTCTCCATTTCAAAGGAATATGCCGATCAGGAAAGCGCAGGCAGGGAGAACGACGCGCTGCTTGAAAACATGCTCAGCGGCGTCGAATCGGAGCGACAGGCCGCCGGCGAGAAGAAGTCGGTGCAGCAAAAGACCGAGGAGGAGCGCACCAAGCTTTCGGAACAGCTTTCCGAGCTGCGCGCGCGCCGCGAGGAGTTGCTCAAAGACGGCGGCGAGCTCGGCGAACGCATCCATAAGCAGGAGCTGCAAAAGAACCGCCTTGAGCTGGAGCTGGCCGCTCTTCAGGATCATATTTGGGATGAATACGAACTGACATATGAAAATGCGCTGCCGCTCAGGCATGAAATCGCCATTGGAGCGACAAACGCCCGCATTGCGGAAATCAAGACCGCCATGCGAGAGCTTGGCGACGTCAATCTGAGCGCGATAGAGGACTATCAGACGGTATTCGAGCGCCATGCCTCGCTGAGCATGCAGTGCGAGGATCTGCATAAGGCGCAGGCCGACCTGAACATGCTGATTATTGAGCTGACCGATACCATGCAGGCGGAATTCCTGCGCCAGTTCTCCAAGATCCAGGCCAATTTTCAGGATGTGTTCGTGGAGCTGTTCGGCGGCGGCCATGCCGAGCTGAGGCTTGCGGACAGGGACGACGTACTGGGCTGCGATATTGATATTATTGCGCAGCCGCCGGGCAAGAAGCTGCAGCTTCTGTCGCTGCTCTCGGGCGGCGAGCGCGCCTTGACCGCCATTGCGCTGCTCTTTGCCATGCTTAAGCTTAAGCCGCCGGCCTTTTGCGTGCTGGATGAGATCGAATCCTCGCTCGACGAATCGAACGTAACGCGCTTTGCGGAATATGTCAGGGCCTATTCCGACCAGACTCAGTTTATTTTGATCACGCACCGCAAGGGCAGCATGGAGATCTGCGATACGCTTTACGGCGTGTCCATGGAGGAAAGAGGCGTGAGTAAGATCGTGTCCGCGCGCTTTGGCGAGGCGGCGTCATGAGCGAAAAGCAGAGCCTGGTTGCCAAGCTTCGTCAGGGCTTATCGCGCACGCGCGGCGGGCTGCTGGGTCAGGTATTCGGCCTTGGCGGGCGCGTGGACGAGGAGTTATTTGAGTCGCTCGAGGAAGCCATGATCCTTGCGGACATGGGCGTAAGCACGACCGAAGCGCTGCTCCAACGGCTGCGCGAGGCATGCCGCCGGGACGGGATCAGCGAGTCGGAGCAGGCCAGGGAAAAACTGATCTCCATAACGGCGGAAACGCTTATGCCCCAGACGCCCTTTGCGCCCGAGCGGGGCGCGGCGGCGCTTTTGATCGTCGGCGTCAACGGCGTAGGCAAGACCACATCCATCGGCAAACTGGCGCATCTGTATGCGTCCGACGGCAGAAAGCCCCTGCTGGCCGCGGCGGATACCTTTCGCGCGGCCGCGGCCGAACAGCTTGGAGCCTGGGCCGATCGTGCGGGCGTGCCCATGGTGCGCCACGGTGAGGGCGCGGACCCCGCGGCGGTGGTGTTCGACGCGGCGGCCGCCTTTCGGGCCAGAGGCTGCGACCTTCTGATCTGCGATACCGCCGGACGGCTCCATAATAAAACCAATCTGATGAACGAGCTGGCGAAGATGCGCCGCGTGCTGACGCGCGAGCTGCCGGATACGCCCGTGGAAACCCTGCTGGTGCTGGACGCGGTCACGGGACAGAACGCCGTGGCGCAGGCCAGGAGCTTTCTTGAAAGCTGCGCGCTTACGGGCGTAATTCTGACCAAGCTCGACGGCACGGCCAAGGGCGGCGTGGTCGTGGCGATCAGTGCGGAGCTTGGCCTGCCTCTGCGCTTTATCGGCGTGGGCGAGGGCATGGACGATCTGCAGCCCTTTGACGCGGAGCTTTTTTCACGGGCGCTGTTCCAATAATTCTTCTTGACATTACGTCTGCCATCCGTATAATAGACAAGGTGTAAAGGAAATTACCTTTACAGCGAGTGTATGGATAGAATTATCGAGCTGGGACAATTGCTGGACTATTACGGCGCGTTTTTAACGGAACGGCAGCTTTCGCTGGCGCGGCAGGCGGCCTACGAGGATTGCTCGCTTGCCGAGATCGCCGAGCGTGAGGGCGTTTCGCGTCAGGCTGTACGCGACGCGATCCAGCGCGCCGAAAGAGAGCTTGACGGCATGGAACAGCGGCTTGGCCTGATACAAAAGACGCGGCGCGCGCACCGGCTTATCGGCGAGGCGCGGGGACTTTCCGGCGCGGCGCTTGAGCGCAAGCTTGACGAGCTGGAGACGCTCTGGGAGGATAACAATGGCCTTTGAGGGTATCGGCGGAAAATTACAGGCGATATTCAAAAAGCTGACCGGCCGCGGCAAGCTGTCCGAAAAGGACGTTACGGACGCGATGCGGGAGATCAAGCTCGCTCTTTTGGAGGCCGACGTCAACTTTCTTGTTGTCAGGGATTTCATCAAGGCTGTGAGCGCGCGGGCAGTTGGAGCCGAGGTGCTCGAATCGCTTACGCCCGGTCAGCAGGTGATCGCGATCGTCAACGACGAGCTGACAAAGCTCATGGGCGGCACGAACGTGAAGCTGGAGCTCGGCACCGAGAAACCGGCCGTTATTCTTATGGCGGGACTTCAGGGCGCCGGCAAAACCACCATGTGCGGAAAGCTGGCGCTGTATCTAAAGAAGCAGTATAATAAATCTCCGCTTCTGGCAGCCTGCGACGTGTACCGCCCCGCCGCGGTCGAACAGCTGAAGATCGTAGGCGCCAGAGCCGAGACGCCCGTCTATGACGAGGGGCAGGGCGATCCGGTTTCGATCGCGCGCAACGCCGTGGAGGAGGCCAGAAGGCGCTTTTGCGACGTAGTGATCGTGGATACCGCCGGCCGTCTGCATATTGACGGCGAGATGATGGACGAGCTTATCCGCATTCGCGACGCGGTGAGGCCCGCGGAGATACTGCTCATTGTGGACGCCATGACGGGTCAGGATGCGGTCAACGTGGCCAAAGCCTTCAACGAACAGGCGGAGATAACGGGCATCATACTGACCAAGCTGGACGGCGATACGCGCGGCGGCGCGGCGCTTTCGGCGCGCGCGGTGACCGGAAAGCCCATCAAGCTGGCCGGCGTGGGTGAGAAACTGACGGATCTTGAGGCCTTCCACCCGGATCGCATGGCCTCCCGTATTCTGGGTATGGGCGATATGCTTTCGCTCATTGAAAAGGCTCAGGCCGCGTTTGACGAAAAGAAGGCGGCGGAGCTGACCGAAAAGCTGAGCCGGAACCGCTTTACGCTCGACGATTTTCTGGAGCAAATGGAGCAGGTCAAGTCCATGGGTTCCATGCAGGATATCATGAGCATGCTTCCGGGCGTCAACGCTTCTCAGCTTGCGGGCGCGCAGCTTGATGAAAAAGCGCTTGCACGCACGGAGGCGATCATACGCTCCATGACGCGCGCCGAGCGTGAGGAGCCGGATATGCTCAACGCTTCGCGGCGCAAGCGTATCGCGCGCGGCAGCGGCACGAGCATACAGGACGTTAACCGGCTCGTCAACCAGTTCAATGCCAGCCGCCAGCTCATGAAGCAGATGAGCGGCGGAAAACTCAAGCGGGGCCGCAAGGGCGGTCTCCCCTTTGGCCTGTAAGCGCGAATAACGTAACAAAACGTTTTCGATATAAAAATACATCTGGAGGAAAGTACCAATGCTTAAGATCAGACTGCGCCGCATGGGCGCGAAAAAGGCTCCCTTTTACCGTATCGTCGTGGCGGATTCCCGCGCGCCCCGTGACGGCGCTTTCGTTGAAGAACTGGGCTACTATAATCCTTTGACCGATCCCGTGGAGCTTAACCTGGATAACGAGCGCGCCGCAGAATGGATCAAGAAGGGCGCACAGCCGACCGATACCGTTCGCGCGCTTTTGAAGAAGAGCGGCGCGATCGAGTAAGGGCGCCGTCATGGAGGAGCTGGTTCGTTTTATCGCCAGAAGTCTGGTCGATAATCCCGAGGCCGTAAAGGTTGAAAGCCATGAGGACGGCGGCGAGACGGTGATCGAGCTGTCCGTCGCGCCCGACGATATGGGCAAAGTGATCGGCCGTCAGGGCCGTATCGCCAAGGCTATTCGTACGGTGGTGAAGGCTGCGAGCGTTCGGGAGGACAAAAAGTACATGGTCTCCATCGTTGAGCAGTAAGTATCTGCGCATCGGCCAGATCGTGCGTGCGCATGGCGTGCAGGGCGACGTCAAGCTGATTCCCACGACGGACGATATCCGGCGTTTTCAGGGCCTTGACAGCGCTTATCTCGAGCGTGGCGGCGAGTATCTGCCGCAGCGTCTTTCCAACATACGCGTAGGCGCCGCAGCGGTGCTCCTGCACATGGAGGGCACGGATACGCCGGAGGCGGCGGAGAAGCTCCGCGGCCTCTATCTTTGCGCGGATCGCGCGCATGCGGCGAAGCTGCCGCCGGATACCTGGTTTGTGGCCGATCTCATCGGCTGTGAAACGAGCGATACGGAGGGAAAAGCTTACGGCCCCGTGACCGACGTGCTGGTCACAGGCGCCAGCGACGTCTATGAGATCGAGGGCGGAAAGCTTCTGGTTCCCGCTCTTAAAAAGCTGCTTGTCAGCGTGGATACGGAGGGAAAGCGCATCATATTCGACGCTGCGGTGCTGCGGGAGGTCGGGCTGTTTGCGGATTGACATACTGACGCTGTTTCCTGAGATGTTTGCGGGCGTGCTTTCCGCAAGTATGCTGGGGCGCGCGCAGGAAAGCGGACTGCTGGAGCTGTATACGCATAATATCCGCGATTACACCGATAACAAGCATAAAAAGACGGACGATTATCCCTTCGGCGGCGGTGCGGGCATGGTGATGATGGTGCAGCCCATCGCGGACTGCATCGGCGCTGTGCTTGGCGGCGCTTTTGCGAGGCGCATACTGCTTTCGCCGCGCGGCAGGCTCCTGACGCCGGAGCTGGCGCGCGAGCTGGCAGCCGAGCCGCGTCTGCTGCTTTTGTGCGGACACTACGAGGGAGTGGACGAGCGGGCCATGCAGTATATCGACGAGGAGATCAGCATCGGGGATTATGTTCTCACCGGCGGCGAGCTGCCGGCGATGGTGCTTATCGATTGCCTGAGCCGCTTTATCCCGGGCGTGCTTGGCTCGAGCGAGAGCGTGGAGGAGGAGTCCTTTTCAGAGGGGCTGCTCGAATATCCGCAGTATACGCGGCCCGCAAGCTTTCGGGGCATGGATGTGCCCGAGATCCTTCTGGGCGGTCATCATGCCAATATCCAGGCCTGGCGCAGGGAGCAGGCTATGGCCAAAACCCGTGAAAACAGGCCGGATTTGCTGGAAAAAAGCGCTTGCAAAGACAATGGCCCTATGCTATAATCGCGTTTGTGACATTCGGGACGGTCCGCTGTCCGGCTGAGGATAAGAACGTCTGAACATGAAAGGAGAACTTCAAAATGTCGGATATCATTAAAGAATTGGAAAAAGAGCAGCTCAGGACGGATCTGCCCGTGCTTGAGGTTGGCGACATGGTACGCGTGTTCGTCAAGGTTATCGAGGGCAATCGTGAAAGATTGCAGAACTTTGAGGGCGTGATTATCAAGATTCAGGGCGGCAGCGTGCGCAAATCCTTCACGGTGCGCCGTATGTCCTACGGCGTGGGCGTAGAGAGGACCTTCCCCTACAACAGCCCGCGTATCGGCCGCATCGAGGTGGTGCGTCACGGCGTCGTCCGCCGCGCCAAGCTCTATTATCTGCGTGACCGCGTAGGCAAGGCCGCCAAGATCCGCGAGCGCATCGACGAGAATAAATAATGGACATGAAAGCCCCTGCGCCATTACGCAGGGGCTTTTCTTCAGGCGAGGAGCAAAATGGAGATACAGTGGTATCCCGGCCACATGGCCAAGACGCGCCGGCAACTCAAAGAGGACTTAAGGCTTATCGACGCCGTGATCGAGATTGCCGACGCGCGCGCGCCCGCCGCGTCGCGCAATCCGGATTTTGACGATCTGTTTCAGGGCAAGGCCCGCATAGTGCTTTTGAACAAGGCGGATCTGGCCGATCCAAAGGTCAGCGCGGATTGGATCCGCTGCTATCACGCGCAGGGCATACTGTCGGACGCCGTGGTCGCCAATGCCGGAGGCGCCAAAAAGGCCGCGGTGACGCTCATTGAGCGCGCGACGTGCGAGCGGGTCGCGGCGATGAAGGAGAAGGGGGTTTCCAAAGTCGTGCGCTGCATGGTGACGGGCATTCCGAACACTGGGAAATCGACCCTGATCAACCGCATCTGCGGCAGCGCGCGCGCGGAAACGGGCGACCGGCCGGGCGTTACCAAAAGCCGTCAGTGGGTGCGCATTTCACCCTATCTCGAATTGATGGACACGCCGGGTCTGCTGTGGCCCAAGCTGGATAATCAGCAGTATGCGCTGCATCTGGCGTTTATCGGCTCCGTAAAGGACGATATCATGGATACGGAGCGTCTGGCGGAAAAACTGCTGCTTGCGCTGCGGACGTTGTGCCCGGAGGCGCTGGGCGCGCGCTATGCCGCGATTCGGCCGGAAGTTCCGCAGGATGCGCTTCTAGACGCCGTGGCGCAAAGCCGCGGCTTCATCCGAAAGGGCGGCATACCGGATACGGACCGCGCGGCGCGCATCGTATTGGATGAATTCCGCGCCGGAAAGATCGGACGCGTGAGCCTGGAGAGGCCGGAGGAAGAGCATGCAAAGGATGCCTGAATCCGAAAGGCTGCAGATCATAACCGAGATCGACCGCTCATACTGGGCTCAGAGCGGCTGTGTGCTTGCGGGCATGGACGAGGCGGGACGGGGCCCGTTGGCAGGGCCTGTGGTCGTAGGCTGCGTCGTGATGCCGCCCGAGCCGCTGATTCCCTATATCAACGATTCTAAAAAGCTCTCTCCATCGCGTCGTGAAAGACTCTGCGCAGAGATCGAGGGAACCGCGCTGGCCTATGCGCTTAGCTGGACGGAGCCGGCGATCGTCGACCGCATCAATATTCTGGAGGCCACAAAACGCGGCTTCTGCGAGGCCTTTTCCAAGCTGAGCATGCCGGTGACCGACGTGCTGATCGACGCGCTGACGGGGCTGGACTTTCCGGCGCGGCAGCATGCGCTTGTACACGGCGACGCGCTTTCCTATTCCATCGCCGCGGCGTCGATCCTGGCCAAGGTGGCAAGGGATCGCTATATGACCGAGCAGGGCGCGCTGTATCCGCAGTATGGCTTTGAACGGAACAAGGGCTACGGCACGGCGGAGCATATCGCCGCCCTGCGCGCTTATGGGCCGTGCCCATTGCACAGGCGCTCCTTTATCGGTAGCTTTGTATGACGGCGCGGGATACAGGGCGCCGCTGTGAAAGACTGGCCTGCCGGTATCTTCAGCGCAGAGGCTACCGGCTGCTGGAAAGAAACTACACGCAGGGCCGGCATGAAATCGATCTTGTTATGACGGACGGGGACTGCGTGGTGTTCGTGGAGGTCAAGGCACGCAGCTCGACGGCCTTTGGCCGGCCGGCCGAATTTGTGACCGCCGCCAAAAGACGGTTTTTGCTTTTGGCAGCTAAGAGCTACCTGATGGAAAACCGTATGAATCAGCAGGCGGCCAGATTCGACGTGATAGAGGTATATCTGCCGAAGAAAGACATTATTCATATCGAGAACGCCTTTGACGCTTGATTGCGCATCCGCTTTTACAATGCTATAATGGCCCAAAGACCAAGGAAATGAACTGGAAGGAATGCCATCTGTGAAGAAAACCGTTGCGCTCCTTTTGACGGCGGCTTGCCTGCTCGTTTCTCTGCCGGCGCTGGCGGAGGACGAAGGAAGCCTGCTGTATAACGGCGATTTTTCGATCCAGGCTGAAACGGCCGCGCTGCCTGCCGGCTGGTCGTTCGACGCTTACGACGTCTCGACGGCGGAGGCGTATATCGAAACCGATGAGACCTATGGCGCGGCCGTGGTCGTAATCAACTATGATGAAAATGATGCGCGCGTATGTCAGAGTGTTGACGTCGCGCCCGAAACCTGCTACCGGCTCTCCGCCATGATCCGCACGGAGGACGTCTCCGGCGGAGCAGGCGCCACGCTCTCTATCGACAACTATGCGCTGGACGGCACCTATTGTTACAGCGACAACCTCAGCGGGACCAACGAGTGGAGCGAGGTTGTGATGTATGTGCTTACCGGAGCGGAGCAAACGCAGATCAAGGTCGCGTTGCGATTGGGCGGCTACGGGCTGACCTCGAGGGGCGAAGCGTCGTTTGCACAGCTTGCGCTCACGCAGGCCGAGCCTGAGGACGATATGTCCGCGGTGATCGATCTGATGACCGAAAACGGATCGCTGACGGTCGACGGCGGGAGCGACGCCGAAAAGAGCGGGTTTGAGAGCCGCGACGTATTCCTGCTGATCCTTTTGTGCGTGTGCGTGCTGGCGCTTGCGTACACCTTCGTATATCGCGGTACGCTCCGGTATAACGGCGCGACGCTTGGCGGAGAGAGACCGCCGCGTGCGGCGATGCCGCTGATGCTTATTGCAGCGCTGCTGATACGCGTGATCCTTTCGCTGCTGTTTTACGGACATCCGACAGACATCAACTGCTTTATGGCCTGGGGCAGCGCCGCTCTCAACGGCGGTCTGTCAAACTTCTATACAAGCGGTATGTTCGCCGATTATCCGCCGGGCTATATGTATTTTTGCGCGGGCCTGAGCGGGTTGTGCAAGTTGCTGCATATTGACTATGGCACGACGCTCATGGCGCTTATATTCAAGCTGCCCGCCTGCATCGCGGACATGGCTTCCGCTGTGTTTGTATATAAGATCGCCAAAAGGAACGGCATAGCGGAAAGCTTTTCACTGGTGCTGGCGGCCCTGCTGCTGTTCTGTCCGGTGCTGATGTATATTTCCGGCGCATGGGGGCAGATCGATTCGCTCCTGACGCTTGGACTGGTGCTTTGCTGCTGGCTCCTTCAGGATGAGAAGCGCATTCTGGCCGGCGCGGTCTACGGTCTGACGCTGATACTCAAGCCGCAGGCGCTGATGCTTGGGCCGCTGCTTGCCACAGCCTACATCGCGACGATCCCGGGCGAGGGCTGGAAGAAACGGTTCCGGAATACCGTGCTGGGCGTATTGGCCGCGCTGGCCGTGCTGCTGGCCGTATCGCTGCCCTTTAAGGGTACGCAGGACGGATTTTGGCTGATCGATAAATTTGCCGGCACGGCGTCGAGCTATCCCTACGCGTCCATTGAGGCCTTCAACCTGCCCGCGCTGCTTGGCGGCAACTGGAAGGCCGTGGATACGCGGATACTGGGGCTGAGCTACCGCGTATGGGGCACTGTGTGGATCGCGCTGTCGGTGGCCGTCTGCTGCGCGATGTATGTGCTTTCCAAAAAGCGCGGCAGGGGCGCTCTGTATCTGTGCGGCGCGCTGATGCTGATGCTGATTTTCACGCTTGGCCATTATATGCACGAGCGCTACATGCTGCCTGTGCTGATGCTGCTGATCATGGCGTATGTCTATCTGCGCGACCGGCGCATATTGATCGCTTTCGGCCTTGCGGGCGGCGCGTCCCTGTTCAACGTGCTTTGCGCGTTCTACATCATTACGCGGCAGAGCGCGCGGGGATCGTTCTATGATTTCATGACGGCGCTTGGCTCGCTGATGACCATCGCGGCCTGCGGCTATCTCTGCTTTGCCACCTGGCAGGCGCTGTTTGGCAAGGCTCCTGCGGCGCTTATTCCGCCCAACAAGCGCGAGCCAAAGCCAGCGGGGGCGTACGCTGCGCCGGTATGTAGGCCGCTGGAGGAGAAGCGCTGGTTTTCCAGACGTGATACGCTCTACATGCTGACGCTGACGGCGGTTTATGCCGTGGTGGCGCTTCTGAATCTTGGCACGCTTCACGCGCCCGAGACCTATTGGCTGGCGGCCGCGCCGGGAGAAAGCGTTCGCGTGGAATTCGGGCGCGAGGTGCAGATATCGGAATATTGGGTTTACGGCAATATCGATACGGGCGGCACGCTGCTCATTTCCGGCGGCGGCGTGGAGGAGACCTACGCGCAAACCTATGACGAAATGTTCCGCTGGGACGATGTGACGACGGATATCCGCTGTTCCTATCTGGATCTGACTCTGTATTCGGGCACGCTCAAAATCAACGAGATGGCCTTTTTCGACGAGAACGGCGAGCTGCTCAAGGCGAAAATAAAGGACGCATCGGGCACGCAGGCGAATCTGTTTGACGAGCAGGATACCGTGCCGGATGAGCCGAGCTATTTTAACGGCATGTACTTTGACGAGCTCTATCACGGACGTACGGCCTACGAGCATCTGCACAATCTGTCGCCCTATGAAAACTCGCATCCGCCGCTTGGTAAGGTATTCATCATGATCGGCGTGGCGATATTCGGCATGTGCCCCTTCGGCTGGCGCGTTATGGGCGCGCTGTTCGGCATAGGCATGCTGCCCGTATTCTATTGCTTTGGGAAGCGGCTGTTCAGAAATTCCGAGTATGCGCTGCTGGCGGCCGGCCTGTTTGCGTTTGATTTCATGCACTTTACGCAAACGCGCATCGCTACGGTGGACGTGTATGCGGTGTTCTTTATACTGCTGATGTATTATTTCATGTATCGCTATATGGAATCGGACTTTTTTGGCGATACCCGCCGTACGCTCCGCCCACTGGCGCTGTCAGGCGTGTTCTTTGGGCTTGGTTCGGCTTCAAAATGGATCTGTATCTATGCCGGCGCCGGCCTTGCCCTGTTGCTTTTCGGCTTCCTGATCGCGCGCTATATGGAGTATCGGCGTGCCATGCAGAAGGGCACGGCGCGGGAAAAGGCGGCTGTGGCGGATTTTTGGACAAAGTGTCTCTCGACGCTGCTGTGGTGCCTGCTGTTTTTCGTAGCGATACCGTTTTTGATTTACTTCCTGTCCTATCTGCCGTATTATATTTATGAGAGCGGACAGAGCGCAGGCTATGGCCTCGGCGACATGTTCAAGACCTTCTGGAGATATCAGGACTTCATGTACAGCTACCACAGCGGTCTGAACGCTACGCATCCGTACCAGTCCAACTGGTATTCCTGGCCATTTACCGGAAAGCCGATGTGGTACTATTTTTCAAGCGGCGACGGCTACATCTCGACCATGAGCGCTTCGGGCAATCCCGCCGTCTGGTGGCTGGGCAGTCTTGGCGCGATCGGGCTGCTTGTGGCGGCGCTGTGCCGGCGCATCCGTCCCAATCGGGGACTGTGGGTGATATTTGTCGGCGTATTGGCCAACTATCTGCCCTGGGTGCTTGTGCCGCGCTGCACGTTTATCTACCACTTTTTTGCTACGGTGCCGTTTTTGATACTGGCGGCTGTGTATTTGCTTCAGGAAATGGAGCGCAGCTGGCCGCGGCTGCGTCCGGTCAAGTGGGTTTGGCTGGCGCTTGCCATAGCGTTGTTCGTACTCCTGTATCCGGGTCTGTCCGGCTATCCGATATCGCCAGAATGGGGCGCTTTGCTTCGTAAGCTTCCGGGCGGGGAGCTGATGTACGGCGCCTGAAATAACGCAATCAGTGGGAATGGGGGATGAACCATGCTTGCCAGCGTGACAAGCTACGGCCTTTCCGGGATTTCGGGCTTTCGCGTATGTGTGGAAACCGATATTTCAAACGGCCTGCCTTCCTATGAAACGGTGGGACTGCCGGATGCCGCGGTCAAGGAATCCAGAGAGCGCGTGCGCGCCGCGATCAAGAACGGCGGATACAGCTTCCCCACGGCGCGCGTAACGGTCAATCTGGCGCCCGCAGATATGCGCAAGGAGGGCGCCCTGTACGATCTCCCCATCGCGCTGTCCATATTGGCGGCCTCCGGACAGCTTGGCGCATCGCCGGAGCTGTCCGGCGTTTTTCTTGGAGAGCTGGCGCTCGACGGCAGCCTGCGCGCCGTAGCGGGCGTGCTGCCCATGCTGATCGACGCGGCCGCCCATGGCGAAACGCATTTCTATGTTCCGGCGGACAATGCGGCCGAGGCGTCCTGCCTGCCGGGGGCCATGGTCTATGCCGTGCCTTCGCTTTCCGCGCTGGCGGCGCATGTGCGGGGAATGGAGCCGCTGACGCCGACCAAGCCTTTGCCATGGACGAACGAGACGCCTGTGTTCGACGCGGATTTTTCTGATATCAAGGGTCAGCAGGGCGCCAAGCGCGCGGCCGAAATTGCGGTGGCCGGCGGACACAACCTGCTTCTGATAGGCACGCCGGGCTCCGGAAAAACCATGCTGGCGCGCAGCATCCCCTCCATTATGCCGGAGCTCAGCTTCGAGGAATCACTGGAGATCACAAAAATCCATTCCGTGGTCGGCGCTACGAAGGGCGGCGGGATATTGCGCGCGAGGCCGTTTCGTGCGCCGCATCACGGCGCGTCCTCCGCGGCGCTGGTCGGCGGCGGCGCCAAGGCGCAGCCGGGCGAAATCAGCCTGGCGCATTACGGCGTGCTGTTCCTTGATGAGCTGCCGGAATTCAACCGAGACGTGCTTGAGGCGCTCCGTCAGCCGCTTGAGGACGGCTTTATCACGATCAGCCGTGCTTCGGGCACGGCCACCTATCCCGCGGAATTTGTGCTGGTAGCGGCCATGAACCCCTGTCCCTGCGGGAATTACGGCTCGCGCATCAATGCCTGCAAATGCAGCTCCGCGCAGATCAATCGTTATCGCGGCCGCATTTCCGGCCCGCTGCTCGACCGCATCGACATGCAGATCGAGATGCCTGAGGTCGGCTATGCGGAGCTGTCCGACCGTTCGAGCGGCGAGGCGTCCGCCATCGTTCGCGCGCGCGTCAATCGTGCGCGGCAGAGGCAGAGGGAGCGTTTTACAGACGACGGCATCGTCATGAACGCCCAGATGAATACCCGGATGATCAAAAAATACTGTGCGCCGGATGCGGCTTCAGAAAAGCTTTTAAAACGGGCCTTTGCAGAATGGAAGCTCTCCGCGCGCGCCTATCAGCGCATATTGAAGGTCGCGCGCACCATCGCGGACATAGAGGAAAGCGAGCAGATCCTTTCGCGGCATTATGCCGAGGCCATACAGTATCGGAGCCTGGATATCAGCGATCGGAGGTTTTAGCCTTGCGCGACGTCGGCGAGCGGGAAAAACTGAATCTATGGCTGCATTATGCCACGGAATCCAATACGCGGCTCTGGCGGCAGTTCAGCCTGCGCTTTTCAGAGCTTTCCGAGGCCTGGAAGCTCGCTGCCGGCAAACGCGATTCCGCCTTTGACTTTATGCCGGAGTTTCAGCGCAAGCGCCTCTTTCAAGCCGCGGATGAAGGCTTTATGGCCCGCTATATCGCATGGCTCGAACGCCATCGCGTCGATGTGTGCATGCCCATGCACGAGGATTATCCAAGCTTATTGAAGGAGATACACGATCCGCCGAGCGTGCTCTTCGTGCGCGGGCGTCTGACGGCGGACATGGGCCTGCCGATCGCGCTGGTCGGTACGCGCTCGCCCACGGATTACGGAAAGACCGTAGCCCGCGGCTTGGGAAACGATTTTGCGCGCGCAGGCGCCGTGGTGATATCCGGCATGGCCAGCGGCGTGGATTCCTATGCTGCGCGCGGCGCGCTGGACTGCGCGGAAGCGGCCTACCCCACCGTCGCCGTGCTCGGCAGCGGGATCGATGTGGTCTATCCTTCAGAAAACCGGCGGCTCTACGAGGAAATTGCCGAACGCGGCGCGGTGATCACGGAGTATTTGCCGGGCGCGGAGCCAAAGCGCGAGCATTTTCCCGTGCGCAACCGCATTATCAGCGGACTTTCGCGGGGCGTCGTGGTGGTGGAGGCCGGCGAGCGCAGCGGCACGTCGATCACGGCTGGCCTGGCGCATGATCAGGGGCGCGAGGTATTTGCGGTGCCCGGCCGCATCACCGATCCCATGAGCGCAGGGACGAACCGGATGATCGGCGCGGGAGAGGCGAAGCCGGTGTTTTCGGCGGCGGATGTGCTTGGTGAATTCGATTATCTCAGCGATTATGACAGCTTCTATTCCGGCGTGCAGCGCATTCCGTTTTCAACGCTTTCGGAGGAGGAGGCCGCCGTGTACCGGATGCTCAAAACGGGAGAAAAGAGCATCGATGAGCTTTGCGAGCTGCTGCCGTATTCCGCGGGCCTCATAAACTCGGTCTTGACAGCTATGCAGTTTTCGGGAATAATGAAACAACTGCCGGGCAGATTGTACATGCTTGACACCGCCCGCACGCTTGTGTGCGAGGATTGAAGAAAGCGGGGAACCCTATTCGTGTCGGACACGCTTGTGATTGTGGAATCGCCTGCGAAAGCGAAAACCATAGGAAAATTTTTAGGAGATAAGTATAAAGTCATTGCCAGCAACGGGCATGTGCGCGATCTGCCAAAGAGCCAGATCGGCGTGGACGTTGAAAACGGCTTTCAGCCGAAGTATATTACGCTGCGCGGCCGCGGAGACGTGCTTGAGCGCATCCGCAAGGAGGCAAAGGCCGCAAAGAAGGTCTATCTGGCCACCGACCCCGACCGTGAAGGCGAAGCCATCAGCTGGCATCTTTCCAAGGTGCTGAGCCTGGATGAAAACAGCAAATGCCGCATTGAATTCAATGAGATCACCGCCACGGCGGTCAAAAATTCCATCAAGGGCGTGCGCCCCATCGATATGAGCCGTGTGGATGCGCAGCAGGCGCGCAGAATACTCGATAGGCTCGTGGGCTACGAAATCAGCCCGCTTTTATGGCGGAAGGTGCGCAAGGGGCTCTCCGCCGGCCGCGTACAGTCGGTGGCTACGCGCATTATCTGCGACCGCGAGCAGGAGATAATGGACTTTGTGCCGGAGGAATACTGGAATATCACGGCGCTGCTGTCCGGAGGCGGCGTCAAGAAGTCCTTTGAAGTCCGTTATTATGGCGAGGACGGTAAAAAACTGGAGCTGCGTTCAGAGGCGGAAGCCAAGCGGGTGCTTGCGCGTATCCAGGGGAAGCCTTTCGTCGTTTCTGAGATCAAAAACGGAGAGCGGGCCCGCCATGCGGCTCCGCCCTTTACCACCAGCAGCCTTCAGCAGGAGGCGTCCCGCAAGCTGGGCTTTACGACCAAGCGCACCATGATGATCGCGCAGCAGCTCTATGAGGGCGTGGAGCTTGGGAAAAAAGGCGCGCAGGGCCTGATCACCTATATCCGCACCGATTCCGTGCGTGTGGCCTCAGAAGCGCAAACCGCGGCGTCCGCCTTTATTGAATCGCGTTACGGAAAGAAGTATTTGCCCGAAAAGCTGAATGTCTATAAGGGCCGCGCAGGTGCGCAGGATGCGCATGAGGCGATCCGTCCGACCAGCGTCGACAACGACCCTGCGGCGCTCAAGCCCTTCCTGAACAACGATCAGTTCCGGCTGTACAGGCTTGTTTATGAGCGATTTCTGGCCAGCCAGATGGCCGACGCCCATTTTGCGACCACCGCCGTCAGCTTTGACGCAGGCGGCGTGATCTTTCGCGCAAGCGGCGTCAGGACGCTCTTTGACGGCTTTACCGCCGTCTATACCGAGGGCCGCGACGATGCGCAGGAGAAGGAGATCGTTCTGCCCGAGCTGCATGAGAAGGATTCCTTCCAGGCCGAGAAAATCGACAGCGAGCAGCGCTTTACGCAGCCGCCGCCGCGCTTTACCGAGGCGACGCTCGTTAAAATGCTCGAGGAGAAGGGCATCGGCCGGCCAAGCACCTATTCGCCCACAATCTCGACGATCGTCGATCGCGGCTATATCGAACGCGACAAAAAACAGCTTGTGCCTACGGAGCTTGGCTTTGTGGTCAACAAGTATATGGTCGATAACTTTCCGGATATCGTCAACATCAGCTTTACCGCGTCGATGGAGACAAAGCTTGACGAGGTGGAGGAGGAAAAGACCGATTGGGTGGCCATACTGCAGGCGTTCTACGGCCCCTTTCATCATGAGGTCGTGGAGGCCGACAAGAAAGCGCCGCCCGAGCGCATGCCGGACCCCGTTTCGGACGTCGTTTGCGATAAATGCGGAGCGATGATGGTCTATAAGATCGGGCGCTTCGGAAAATTTCTGGCCTGTCCGAATTTCCCCGCATGCCGCAACACAAAGCCGATCATCGAAAAGATCGACGTGCCGTGCCCCAAGTGCGGCGCGGCGATTATCAAGCGCAAGGGCAAGAAGGGCAAGACCTTTTATGGCTGTGAAAAATATCCGGACTGCGATTTCGTGTCCTGGGATCGGCCTACGACCATGAAATGCCCGAAGTGCGGCGGCATGATGGTACAGAGGATCGGCACCAACGGAAGCTATATCGCCTGCATGGATAAGGCCTGCAATACCATCTATCGAAACGCAAAGAAGGCCAAGGACGATGCCGAATAAACGCGTCACGGTCGTGGGCGCCGGTCTGGCCGGCTGTGAGGCGGCGTACCGGCTGGCGCTTAGCGGCGTGGACGTCGATCTCTACGACATGAAGCCGTATAAAAAATCGCCCGCGCACAAGAGCGACGATCTCTGCGAGCTTGTATGCTCCAACTCCCTGCGCTCAGACCGTCTTGAAAACGCGGTGGGTCTGCTCAAGGAGGAGATGCGGCAGCTTGGCTCGCTGGTGATACGCACGGCCGACCAGACGCGCGTGCCCGCGGGCGGAGCGCTTGCCGTTGACCGCGAAGGCTTTTCGGGGGCCGTGACCCGGGCGGTGCGGGCTCTGCCTCGGATCACGGTGCACGAAGAGGAGATCGCCGATATACCGCCCGCCCCCTGTATCATCGCTACGGGGCCGCTTACCAGCGAGGCGCTGAGCGAAAGCGTGGGCAGGCTGGTTGGCCGTCAGCTTCACTTTTATGACGCGGCTGCGCCCATCGTGAGCTATGATTCGCTGGATCACACCAAGGTTTTTCGGGCCTCGCGCTATGGACGCGGCGAGGACTATCTGAACTGCCCCATGACGCGCGAGGAATATTTTGCTTTTTACCGCGCTTTGATCGGCGCGCAGACCGCGCCTCTGCACGATTTCGAGACGCCGCGCGTGTTCGAGGGCTGTATGCCGGTGGAGAGCATGGCGAGGCGCGGAGAGATGACTCTGTGTTACGGGCCGCTTAAGCCCGTTGGCCTGGGCGGAACCGACGGCAGGCGGCCGTTTGCCGTGGTGCAGCTCCGTCAGGACGACGCGGAGGGTTCGCTGTATAATATCGTCGGTTTTCAGACCAATCTGACCTTTCCCGAGCAGAGGCGGGTATTCGGCATGATCCCGGGCCTTGAAAACGCGGAGTTTGTGCGATACGGCGTCATGCACCGCAACACCTTTCTGCCTTCGCCGGGCCTGCTGAGTTTTGATTACCAGATGAGGGAACGCCCCGGCGTATTCTTTGCCGGACAGATCACGGGCGTGGAGGGCTATGTGGAATCCGCGTCGAGCGGGCTTTTGGCGGCCATTGAGATGGAGCGTTACCTTTTAGGGAAGGAACCGCTGGATTTTACGCGCCGGACAGCCATCGGCTCTCTCGGCCATTATGTGGCGGAGTATGCGGGAGGCGACTTTCAGCCCATGAACGTAACCTTTGGCATTATGGAGACTTTGCCGGACAGGGTAAGGAATAAACAGCAGCGCTGCCAAATGCTGGCTGAAAGGGCGCTGAAAATCGTGAAAGAATTGAAAATCTATTGCGAAAACGGGCTGTAACGGCCCGTTTATATGTTACACTGTGTAAAAGACTGGAGGTATCGGCTATGGAGCTGATGGGAACGACCATTCTGGCGGTCAAACGGGACGGCCAGTGCGCGATCGCCGGCGACGGGCAGGTGACGCTCAGCAATACGAACATTATGAAAGCTACGGCACGAAAGGTCAGGCGCATCTATCACGACAAGGTCGTCATAGGCTTTGCAGGCTCGGTGGCGGATGCGTTTTCGCTTTCGGAGCGCTTTGAACAGAAGCTGGATCAGTACGGCGGCAGCCTGATGCGGGCCGCTGTTTCGCTGGCGCAGGAGTGGCGAAGCGACAAGATCATGCGAAAGCTCGAGGCCATGCTCATCGCCGCCAACAAGGACGAGCTTTTGATCATCTCCGGTACGGGCGAGGTCATCGATCCCGACGACGGCATCGCGGCCATAGGCTCCGGCGGCATGTACGCGCTCGCGGCGGCCAAGGCGATGAAGAATGAAACCGCGCTTAGCGCGCGGGAGATCGCCGAAAAAGGCCTGCGTATCGCCTCAGAGATCTGCATTTATACTAACGGCAACATTATTGTCGAGGAGGTTTGAGCATGCTGACGCCGCATGAGATCGTCGATGCGCTCGATAAATACATCATCGGTCAGGATCGCGCCAAGCGCGCGGTGGCCGTGGCGCTTCGAAACCGCTATCGCCGCAGCTGTCTATCCGAGGAGCTGCGCAACGAGATCACACCCAAGAATATCATTATGATCGGGCCGACCGGCGTCGGAAAGACCGAGATCGCGCGGCGATTGGCCAAGCTTGTGGACGCGCCCTTTGTGAAGGTCGAGGCCACCAAATTTACCGAGGTCGGCTATGTCGGCCGCGACGTCGAGTCCATGGTGCGCGACCTTGTGGAAGCCGCCATCCGCATCTGCAAGAACCGGCGCATGGAGGATGTTCGCCTGGTGGCGGACGCCGCCGCCGAGCAGACGCTCGTCGACCTTCTCGTGCCCATCAAACGCAAGCAGCGCCAGCCCAGCGCCAATCCCCTTCAGCTGCTGCTGAACGCCGGTACGCAGCCTCAGGAGCCGGAGATGAGCGAGGAGGAACGGCAAAAGCACAGCTCGGAGCGCGAGCGCATGCTCGGCCAGCTTCGCGCTGGCCAGCTTGAGGAGGTGCTTGTCGAGGTGGAGGTCGAGGAGCGAAACGCCGGCGGAGACGCCATGGTCGCCGCGGGCATCGACATCAACCTTGGCGATATGTTCGGCGAATTGATCCCCCGCAAAACGAAGCGCCGCAAGCTGCCTGTGCGCGAGGCGCGCAGGGTCATCAGCCAACAGGAGGCCGAGAAGCGCATCGATATGGACGACGTGATCCGCGAGGCTATCGAGCGCGCCGAGCAGGACGGCATACTGTTCATCGACGAGATCGACAAGATCGCGGGCGCAAACCAGTCGAGCGGGCCGGACGTGTCCCGCGAGGGCGTGCAGCGCGACATCCTGCCCATCGTCGAGGGCTCGGTGGTGAGCACAAAATACGGGCCGGTCAAGACGGACTATATGCTCTTTATCGCGGCGGGCGCGTTCCATACAGCCAAGGTGACGGATCTGATCCCTGAGCTTCAGGGACGCTTTCCGATCCGCGTCAAGCTTGACGATCTTGGCGAGGAGGATTTCCAGAGGATACTGACGCAGCCGGAAAACGCGGTGACCAAACAGTACGCGGCGCTGCTTTCAGCCGATCGTGTCAAGCTGTCGTTTACGGAAGACGCGCTTTCGGCCATCGCGCACTATGCGTTCATTGCCAACGAGAGCACGGAGAATATCGGCGCGCGCAGACTGCACACGGTCATGGAAAATCTGCTGGACGATATTTCCTTTAACGCCAACGGACAGCATCCGGAGATTGATTTGTGCATTGACGCACAGTATGTCGATCAGCATCTTAAGGACGAATTCCACGAAGAGGATATACATAAGTATATCCTGTAAGGAGGGAACAGCATGACCAGGCGCGGTTTCCTGTGCAGCATAGCGGCCATACTATGCTTCCTGTGCCCGGGCTGCCAGATGGCGTCCGAGCAGGTGGCCGTTGTTGTGATGGATGTCGCCACGCCTATCCCCACGCCGGAGACGCTCAATATCGGCCTTCTGCATGAAACGCCGGTGCCCAGCGCCAGGATCATGCCTGCGGCAGAGCCCACACCTGTGCCTGCTCTTACGCCGACGCCCACGCCGGAGGGCACGCCCGCACCGGATACGACCGCCAAGACCACGGCTGTGCCCAAAGCAACCGCCAAGACGACGGCCACGCCCAAGGCGACGGCCACGCCCAAGACGACGGCCACGCCCAAGGCGACGGCCACGCCCAAGGCGACTGCGGCCCCTACGCCGACGCCGGCCTACGAGTCCGCACCGCAGGCGCCCGCGCCAGGGAGCACGGCCACGCCCGAGTCCGCGCCGACGGCCGTACCCTCCGGTACGGTATTGCTTCCGGATGGTTTTTCGGTGCCGTCGGGAGCCAAGTATTCCGCAGAGGAGGTAGTTTTGGCGGCCAAGACGGCCTATTTTGAAGCGCGCGGTAAGGGCGAGGACGCCTATCGCGCCGTCATCTGCGTGATACTCAACCGCGCGGAATCCACCAAATTCGGCGGTAAAGTGACGAGCATCCGGACGGAGGTCTACCGGAAAAGCCAGTTTTCCGTGGTCAATCGCAGCGACTTTGAGACTGCCATTCCGCCGGACGACGTTGTCGGTTACGCCGCCGACATACTGAACAATAACAACCGCCCGATCCCGGAGGATGTGTTTTTCTTCCGCTCAGAGCGAACGGATAAGACCTGGGGGACCAAGAGCTTTTACAAAACCATCGGGGGGAACGATTTTTACTACGGCGGCTGAGGCCGCACAACATGGGAGGAATATGGCAAACAAACTAAAAATTATACCGCTTGGCGGCGTCAGCGAGATCGGTAAGAACATGACCGTGCTGGAATACGGGAACGATATGATCGTCGTGGACTGCGGCCTGAGCTTTCCGGATCAGGATCTTATGCCGGGCATCGACGCGGTGATCCCCGATATGACCTATCTCAGCGAAAACCGCGAGAAGCTCAGGGGCTTTTTGATTACGCACGGGCACGAGGATCACATCGGAGCGCTGCCCTATGCGCTGAAGAATTACAACGTGCCGGTCTACGGGACAAGCTTTACCATAGCGCTTGTAGAGCATAAGCTCGAGGAAATGCACCTTAAGGGCCGCTCGCTCGTATGCGTCAAACCGGGCGACAGGCTGGAGCTTGGCTGCTTCAAGGTGGAGATCATCAAGACCGGTCATTCCATCGCCGGCGCGGTGGCGCTTGCCATCAATACGCCGATCGGAACGGTTATCCATACGGGTGATTTTAAGATCGATTTCACACCCATCGACGGAGAGCCCATCGATATCAACCGCTTTGCCTACTATGGCTCGCGCGGCGTGCTTGCGCTCATGAGCGACAGCACGAATATTGAGCGCAGCGGCTATACGCAGTCGGAGCATGAGATCGGCAAGACCTTTGAACACTACTTTGACGTAGCCGAGGGCCGCGTGATCGTGGCCTCGTTTGCGTCCAACGTCTACCGGATCCAACAGGTGGCGGACGTTGCGATCGCGCACGGCCGCATAGTGTGCTTTCAGGGCCGCAGCATGGAGCAGGTGGTGCAGATCGCCATGAAGCTTGGCTATCTCAAGCTGCCCACCGACTGCGTCGTGCGCGTCGAACAGCTCAAAAAGTACAGGGACGATCAGATATGCGTCGTCACCACCGGCAGTCAGGGCGAGCCGATGAGCGGGCTTTTCCGCATGGCGATGGCCACGCACCGCCTGAACATCGGAAAGGGAGATACCGTCATCATCTCCGCTTCGGCTATTCCCGGCAACGAGGTGGGCGTTTCGCGGGTCATCAACCAGCTCTTCGAAAAGGGCGCTATGGTGGTGTACGACCGCATGGCGGACGTGCACGTTTCCGGCCATGCCTGCCGCGAGGAGCTCCGGCTTATGCTGCAGCTGACAAAGCCCCGCTTCTTTATCCCCGTGCACGGGGAATACAGGCATCTGATCATGCACGCGAAGCTGGCCGAGGAGATGGGCGTCAAGCCTGAGAACATATTTGTCGCGGACTGCGGCGACGTCGTTACGCTGACTACCAAGCGCGGCTCCATCGCGGGCGAGGTGGCGGCGGGCAGCGTCATGGTGGATGGTATTGGCGATATCGACGACATTGTGCTCAAGGATCGCCGCCTGCTTTCGCAGGACGGGCTTGTGGTGGCCGTGCTGGCGATCAATCATGAGACGGGCGCTCTTATGGCGTCGCCGGAGCTGATCTCTCGCGGCTTTGTATACATGCGCGACTCAGAGGAGTTGATCGCAGAGACTGTCAAGCTGCTGGCTCAGGAGGCTAAAAAATTCGAGGGCGCGGACAAATCGGACTATGCGGGCATCAAGAACGGCATCCGTACGAGCCTCAAGAGCTTTTTGAAGAACAAGACTAAACGCACGCCCATGATCATCCCGATCGTGATGGAGGTATAAGCCGGTGGTATACGATACTGCAAAACGTCTTGCGGACGAGCTTCGGCAGAGCGACGAGTATCAAAGCTATCAGACGGCCCGTGAGCGCGCGCTGGAGAACGCTGCCACAAAGTCGCTCATTGACGAGTATCACAAGCTTCAGATCCGCGCGCAGGCCGCCGCCGTGTCGGGCGAAAAAAACGAGGAAACGCTTTTAAAGCTGCAAAAGATCGGCGAGCTGCTGCAATTCGATGCGGACGCATCGGCCTGTCTGATGGCCGAATACCGTCTCAACCGCATGCTGGCCGACGTGTACAAAACGCTGGCCGAGGCCATCGATCTGGACCTTGGCGCGCTTGAAGCCTGAGCCGGCGGGTGCTATACTGAAGCAATGAGTAACGCACGCAAGAAAAAACTGAGTCCCGCGCAAAAGAAATGGCGGCGTGCCTGGCGCTATATCCGTCCTGCGGTCGTGCTGGCGCTGGGCGTTGTTATCGCCTATCTTGTCGTAAGGGGTACCGTCAACTACGTCGTGTCCAACTATATCAAGCCGGTTGACGAAAACGACGCTGCGCCCATAGAGGTTGTGATACCGTCGTCCTCCTCGGCCAGCAGCATCGCGCGCATACTGTACGGCGCCTGCGGCGAGGATGAGCCGGGGCTGATCTCCAATACGGCCGTATTCAAGGTCTATGTGGATTTTGTCGGCAAGGCCGGCACCATGAAGGCGGGAACCTATGTGCTTTCGCGCAATATGAACATCAAGCAGATAGTGGACGTCATCTGCGAGGGGAACGCGCCCAAGGCGACCGTCACCTTCACCGTGCCCGAAGGCTATGACATAGGCGATATCGCCGGCGTCCTGAAAGCGAACGGCTTGCTTGACGACGCCGAGGTGCTGTACGGCGAGACCAGGCTGGGAACGGATTTTTCGAACTTTGCGTTCATTGCGGCGGTTCAGGGCGGCGACAACGCAAAGAGCCGCGCCTATATGCTGGAGGGCTACCTGTTTCCGGACACCTACGAGGTCTATGCCGACGCGAGCGTCGATACCATATTGATCAAGATGCTCAATCGCTTCAACGAGATCTTCTCGGACGACTATATCCAGCGCGCCGAGGAGCTTGGCATGAGCATAGACGAGGTGGTGACGCTGGCCTCCCTCATCGAGCACGAGGCACAGGTGGATACGGATTTCCCCAAGGTTTCGGCGGTATTCCACAACCGCATGAAACAGAACATGGCGCTGCAATCCTGCGCGAGCCTTTCCTATGTGCTCGGCGTGAATAAATACACCTTCACCGAATCGGAACGGGCCACGGACTCGCCCTACAATACCTACATGTACAAGGGCCTGCCTCTCGGACCGATCTGCAACCCCGGCAAAGCCGCCATCGAAGCAGCGCTCTGGCCCAACGAAGACTTCCTGTCGGAAGGCTATCTGTTCTTCTGCAACGGCAATCCTGCCGAAAGCCGCGAGCTTGTGTTTGCCAAGACCGGCGAGGAGCATCAGGAGAACGTCAAAAAGTACCAGCAATACTGGAATGAATGATTCCATAACGCATCACGCGAGCGCTTCCGGCCGACGGAGGCGCTTTTTGGTTGTTTTGAGGATATATTTGCAGGGTTTTATGGATCGGAATCGTGTTATTGGCGAAAGGAGGCGGCTATGGAAAATTCTGTCAATCCTGATGAGCGGGAGATCATCCGCATCGTCGAACGCTATCCGGGAGCAAACGCTGGCTGCGCTGACGTTTTCGGGAAGCTATGCGTATTATGACGTGACGCACTGGGGCGAGGAGTCCACAGCATACAAGCCCGTGACGGTCAAACTGGATGGATTAACGGTCACGCCGCGTCTGCAGATGCGGCCCACGGGGATCCGCGTGCTGCTGGAGTGCGCCGAGCCGCCGGATTGGAGAAGCGGCGCGGAGAGCTGCAACCTGTGCGGCGGCTGCGGCCTTGTCTACGAGCTGTATGTCGACGGCGTATCCGCAGGCCAGCCGTTCATCGAGAGCAGCGGCGCAAAGCTGTGGATGGATATTCCCATGACCGCTTCCGAGCGGCAGGACTGCGCGTCGCTGGTGCTCAAGCCTCTGCTTCTGACCTGGCGGGCGTTTATCGTGGACGGCGTGGAATACCCGCTGTCCGAGGGCGAGCCCATACCCCGGAGGGGCTTTGAGCCCGTATTTGAAACCTGTCCGGTGGCGGGCGGAGATATTGTCATTCCGCTGAAACTGGCATAGGACAATTTCATGGCTGCATAGTATTTTCCATCGAACCCGGTCGAATGGAGGAAGCTATGCAGCTATTGCAGTTCATAGGCGATCTGTTCTTCTTTGCAGCCTACATCGGATCGTCGCGCTCGTTTCCCGAGCCGCTGCCGCCGGAGGAGGAAAAGCGTCTGATCGCCGGACTGCGGACAGGCGACGAACATGCGCGCGAGCTGCTGATTGAACACAATCTGCGGCTCGTGGCTTATATTGCGCGTAAATATGCAAAAGCCGGCCGCGATAACGACGATCTCATCTCCATAGGCACGATCGGGTTGATTAAGGCGGTCTCCTCCTATGATCCAGAGAAGGGCGTGGCGCTTTCCTCCTATGCGAGCCGCTGTGTGGAAAATGAGATACTCATGAGTATCCGCGCCGAAAAACGGCAGGTGAAGGAGGTATCGCTCTACGACGCCATAGGCACGGACAGCGACGGCAACGATATCGCGCTCACCGATATCCTCGGCTCGGACACGGACAGCGTGCCGGATGCGGTGCAGGCCAGTCTGGAGGGGGCGCGCGTGCGCGAGGCTATGAACCGGCTTTTGACAGAGCGCGAGCGCAGAGTGCTGACGCTGCGCTTTGGGCTGTATGGCGGCTACGCCATGACGCAGCGGGAGATCGCGCGGCTGATGGGCATATCGCGTTCCTACATTTCGCGCATAGAAAAGAAGGCGCTTTCAAAAATGACGCTCGAATTCGAAAAGGATTGATTGCGGAAACCTGCGGTGGTATACTCGATATCATGAGGGATATTGGGTTTGACAACGCAAGATATGTGCAGTTGCAGTCGGAAAAGATACTTGAGCGCATCGCCCAGTTTGGCGACAAGCTCTATCTGGAATTCGGCGGCAAGCTGTTTGACGACAATCATGCTTCGCGGGTGCTGCCCGGCTTTTTGCCGGATTCCAAGGTCAACATGCTCTGCGCTCTCAAGGACGAGGCGGAGATCATTCTGGCGATTCACGCGGGCGACATCGAGCGCAACAAGATGCGCGGCGATCTGGACATCTCGTACGAGGCGGAGGTTTTGCGCCTGATCGACGCCTTTCGGGCCAAGGGCCTGTTCGTAGGCGGCGTGGCGATTACGCGCTATAAGGGCCAGCTCGCGGCGGACGCCTTCGCGCAGCGGCTTGAGCGGCTCGGCGTGCCCGTCTACCGGCATTATCCGATTCCCGGCTATCCGGCCAATATCCAGCTGATCGTCAGCGACGAGGGCTTCGGCCGGAACGACTATATCAAAACCAGCCGCCGTCTTGTGATCGTGACCGCACCTGGCCCCGGCAGCGGCAAGCTGGCCGTGTGCCTCTCGCAGCTGTATCACGAGTATAAGCGCGGCGTACACGCGGGTTACGCCAAGTTTGAAACCTTCCCCATTTGGAATCTGCCCCTGACGCATCCGGTAAATCTGGCCTATGAGGCCGCTACGACCGATCTGGACGACGTCAACATGATCGATCCCTTTCATCTTGAGGCATATGGCGTTACGACAGTGAATTATAACCGTGATGTGGAATCCTTTCCGGTGCTCAACGCCATTTTTCAGAAGATACTCGGGGAATCGCCCTATCAATCGCCTACCGACATGGGCGTGAACATGGCCGGCTACTGCATTACCAGCGACGCTGTGGTGCGCGCGGCCGCCAGGGCCGAGATCGTCCGCCGCTATTATCAGGCGCTTTGCAATTGTAAACGGGGGCTTCTGCCCAAGGAGCAGGAGCTCAAATCTGAGATGATTATGAACCGCTGCGGCGTGTCCGCCGCCGACCGGCCCGTAATCGCGGCGGCGCAGCAGCGCGCGGCCGAAACCGGCGCTCCAGCGATGGCCATTGAGCTTGACGACGGCCGCATGGTGACCGGCAAGACCACCGATCTTCTTGGCGCCGCGGCGGCGGTGCTTTTGAACGCGCTCAAACAGCTTGCCGGCATCCATAAGGATATCGATCTGATCTCACCCATTGTCATAGAACCCATACAACGGCTGAAAACTGAGCATTTTGGCAACAGCAATCCGCGCCTGCACGGAGACGAGGCGCTTCTGGCGCTCTGCGTTTCGGCCGCTACGAACCCGACCGCCGCGCTGGCTCTGCGGCAGCTGCCGCTGCTGAGAGGCTGCGAGGCGCACGCGAGCGTGATACTTTCGCGCATGGAGTCGGATACCTTCCGAAAGCTTGGCATCAATCTGACCTGCGAGCCGGAATATCAAACCAACAAGCTGTATCATTCCTAGCTTGTGAGAATACGGAAAGTATGGTAAACTAATCGCATTATGAAAGAAAGAATCCAAAAACTGCGCGCAGCGATGCGCGAAAAGAATCTGGACGGCGTACTGATCACCAGCGGCGTCAACATCCGTTATATCTCCGGCTTTACCAGTGTGGACGGACTTGTGTTGGTCACGCAGAACGATCTCAGGCTGTTTACGGACTTCCGCTACATCATTCAGGCCGGAGAAGAACTGTACGAGGGCTTTGAACTGACCGAGATCACCGCGGACAAGCTGTATACGGCGCTTGGCGACGCTCTCAAAAGCGGCGGCGTCGAAACGCTTGGCTTCGAGATCCAGTCCATGACCTGTGCGGTATATGACGAGGTAAAGCCGCTTTGCAGAGAAATGGTTCCCTTCTCCGAGGAGCTGAACCGGCTGCGGCTGATCAAAACGCCGGACGAGGTGGCCCTGCTTCAAAAGGCGCAGTCCATTGCAGACGCCGCCTATGCCGAGCTGCTGACGCGCGTCAAGCCCGGAATGAGCGAGCGCGAGGTGCGTGCGGAGCTTTTATATATCTGCGGCAGGCTTGGCAGCGACGGCCCGTCCTTTGAGCCTATCATCGGCTCGGGCCCGAACGGCGCGATGTGCCATGCCGTACCTTCCGCGCGCAGGCTCCAAAGCGGCGATCTGGTGGTCGTGGACTTTGGCTGTCTGGCGGGAGGATACTGCTCCGACATGACGCGCACCTTCGGCGTGGGCAGACTGGATGACGAGCTGATTCGGATATATGATATCGTGCGACGCGCGCAGGCGCTGGCTCTCGACGCTTTGCGGGCCGGCATTGGCGGTAAGGCGCTCGACGCAGTGGCGCGCGACTATATTACGGCGGCGGGTTACGGCGAAGCCTTCGGCCATGGCCTGGGCCACGGCTTTGGCCTTCAAATCCATGAGGCCCCTTCCACCTCTCTGCGCAGCACGGATACGCTTGAGGCGGGCATGACCATCACCATTGAGCCTGGCGTCTATCTTGAAGGCAAGGGCGGCGTGCGCATAGAGGATTGCTGCGTCGTTACGGAGGAAGGCTGCCTGAATCTGGTCTCATCGGGCAAGGATTTAACGATTATTTAAATACACGAAAATACATATTGGAGGAACGCAGCCTATGATTATGGCAGGAGATTTTAGAAAAGGCGTAACGGTCGACATAGACGGACAGGTCTGGCAGATCGCCGATTTTCAGCACGTCAAGCCCGGAAAAGGCGCAGCCTTTGTGCGCACGCGCCTTAAGAACGTGATGACCGGCGCGGTGCTGGAGCGTACGTTTTCGCCTACGGACAAGTACGAGAAAGCGCATATCGAGACCAAGGAGATGCAGTATCTCTATTCCGACGGCGAGCTGTACTACTTCATGGATGTGGAAACCTACGAGCAGCTTCCGCTGAACTTGAGTCAGGTGGAGGATGCGATCAACTTTATCGTCGAGAATGAAAATGTAAAGGTGCGTTTTTATAAGGACAACCCGTTTTCCGTAGAGGCGCCGAACTTTGTCGAGCTGTCCATTACGGAAACGGAGCCTGGCTTTAAGGGAGATACCGCCACCGGCACCACCAAGCCTGCCACGCTGGAAACCGGCTATAAGATCAATGTGCCGCTGTTTGTAAACGAAGGAGACCGCATTCGTGTGGACACGCGCACGGGCGAATACATGGAGCGTGTTTGAGACAGCCTAAGGGGAATGAAAGGAGCGGACAATGAGCTATATTTCTGAAAAAGTCGCCTATCTGGACGGCCTTGCGGACGGTCAGGACATCGACAGCGAAAAGCACGGCAAGCTGCTGCGCGGCATTATCGACGCGCTTGGCGCGATCGCCGAGGAGCTTGAAGAGCAGAATGAGACCATCGACGATCTTTCCGACTGCATCGATGAGATTTATGAGGAGCTGGACGATCTCGGCGAGGATGACGACGACGATGATTTCGACGACGACGATTTTGTCGAGGTGGATTGCCCGCATTGCGGCGAAACCGTCTATTTTGACGCCGATATGCTGGACAGTGAGGACGGACTGATCTGTCCGAACTGCAATGAAACCATCGAACTGGATATTCCCGACTGCGACTGCGGCTGCGGCTGCGGCTGCTGCGACGACGGGGACGGAAAAGAGGACTGACCGGAAGACAGCGTATGCTGTACATGGCCCGCCAAAACGGCGGGCCGTTTCATTTCGGTCAAGCGGCTGCGGCTATGCCCGGATGCGTTCGATGGTATGGCGGAACTCCTTTTCGCCCCAGATGACCGGAACAGGATAAATGGGGTTGGCCTCCGCCATGGCCCATTGGATCATCTGCGGGATATCCTCATCCTTGATGCAGTCGAATTTGTCCTGTATATTCATGTCGCGGTTCATGCGCCGGATCTCCAGAATAAAGTTCCTGGCCTTTTCCCCCTCGTCCTTGCCTGGAATGTTCACGATCTCGGCCAATCTGGCGAGCTTTTTGTAGACGGCCGGACCAAAGTCCTCCATAACGTAAGGAAGTATGACGGCGTTGGCCAGACCGTGCGGCTGCCCGTACAGACCGCCGAGCGTATGCGCTATGGCGTGCACGTTGCCCACGCAGGCCCGTGTAAAGGCGGCGCCGCCATAGAAGGAGGCGCGCAGCATGTTCTGACGCGCATCAATGTTATTACCGTCCGCGTAGACTTTTTCCAGATTGTCGAACACAAGCTTGACCGCGTCCTCGGAAAGCTTCTGCGTATACTTTGGCGCATAGCGGTTCGTATACGCTTCGACGGCGTGGGTGAGCGCGTCCATGCCGGTGGTGGACGTAATGTGCGGCGGCAGGCCGACGGTCAGTTCGGGATCGAGCACGGCGTAGCGCGGCACAAGGCAGAGATCCTGGACGGCGTACTTGTGATGCGTGGAATAATCGGTGACCACGGCGGCGATGGTGGTTTCCGAACCGGTGCCCGCGGTGGTGGGAACGGCAAAAAGCGGGGGCAGCTTTTTCAGGACGCGCAGCGTGCCGCCCATCTGACTGACGGACTGACGGGGCTTGACGACGCGTGCGCCCGCGGCCTTGGCGCAGTCCATGGAAGAGCCGCCGCCAAAGGCGATGATTCCGTGACAGAGATTGTCGATATACATGGCGCGCGCGGCCTCGATGCTCTCAATGGAGGGATTTGGCTCAACGCCGTCATAGACAACGTAGCCCACGCCGGCTTCGCCGAGAGCGGCAAACAGCGTATCGAGCAGCCCGATCTTCATGAGCGTACCGTCGGTTACGACAAGAACCTTGTCAATACCGAGGGACTGAATCAGCGCTGGAAGCTGCTTGATGCTTCCGGCGCCCTCCAACAGCTCAGGCTTGCGCCAGGGCAACAGATACTGCGCCCGGGTAAAGAAAAACTGAAAGATATGATACCAGATTTTTTCGAGCGTCCACAGCATATTCGATTTCCTCCGTTGCGCGATTGATGTGCTGCCTGTATTGTAGCATGATTTTTTGCAGGTCACAACTCTTATTCCTGCATTGACAGCCGTTTTTTTGCATGGCATAATCGCTCCATGAAACGAATGCTTATATTTCCTGCGGCGCTGCTTGTGCTGCTCGGCGGCTGTTCGCGCACGCGCGATACGGCGAGCGTCGCTTTGTTTGCCATGGACACCTACTGTACCGTTGAAGCGCACGGTGGATGCGCGGAGGAGGCGGTCGCGGCGGCGCGCGGCGAACTGACGCGTTTGGACGAGCTGTTTTCCATTGGAGACCCAGGCAGCGAGCTTACGAAGATCAACGCCTCTGCGGGCGAGCCGACGGTGATATCTGAGGATGCGGCGGCTTTGATAACCGCTGCGCTGGCGGTGAGCGAAAGCACGTCCGGCGCTTTTGATATCACGATCGAGCCGGTCGTGCGGCTTTGGGGCTTTTATGACGAGGAGCAGCGCGTGCCTTCCATGGAGGATATCAAGGCGGCGCTTGAGAATACGGATTATACGCGTCTGGATCTGAACGGTCGGACGCTCCGGATGGACGCGGGGCAGCGCCTGGACTTTGGCGGCGTGGCCAAGGGCTATGCCGCGGACCGTATGGCGGCGGTCATGGAGGACTGCGGCATAGACGGCGCCCTGATCTCTCTCGGAGGCAACGTGCAGACCTGCGGCGCGAGGCCGGACGGTGGAGACTGGCGCATCGGCGTGCAGGACCCGTCCGACGGACAGACCGTGCTGGGCTATGTGGAGGTGTCTGACGCAGCGGTCGTTACGGCCGGCTCCTATCAGCGCTTCTTTGAGGAAAACGGCCGGCGCTACCATCACATTCTTGACCCGTCGACCGGATATCCTGCCGGCAGCGGCCTGCTGTCCGTGACCGTCGTGGCTCTTTCCGGAGCCTATGCCGACGCGCTGTCCACGGCGCTGTTTGTCATGGGCGCGGAGGAGGCGATCGCGCTGTGGCGAAGCGCCGGAGATTTCGAAATGATCCTTTTGACCGAGGCGGGTGAGCTGCTGTATACCTCCGGCGTCTGCTTTACGGTCGCGGATAATGTTTGTTATACGGTGCAAAATGTCGAATAATTGGGAATTATTGCTAAAAATCCCGAAGATAAACGAGAGTGTTGCATTTGTCAAATCAGGTGGTTATTGTTTTTGCAGATACAGATCATATCTGCGGAGGGAAAAGAGTGAGGGACAAAATTGAGAGGGAACTACTGTTGCTGGGCGCGCCTACCGGCAGACTCGGGTACATCCAAATGGCATGCGCGCTTGAAATGATCATGGAGGAGGAACAGGTCACCAGTACGACGCGTGTGCTCTACCCAAAGGTTGCTGAACTCTGCTCGACAAAACCCGCGCGCATTGAACGGAATGTGCGCGAGGAGATCAAGTCCATCTGGCAATACGGGAATCAGACGCGTCTGGATGAAATGTTTTGCAATCGCGGCAAGTATCCTCCGGGGAACAAGGAATTTTTGTATACGCTGGCACGGCATCTGCAGCAGAAACGCTGAGCGGGGATGCGGTCAGACAACAGGTAAATTCCGGCAGCTCCATGCTTTTGACGGCATGGAGCTTGCTTTTTCAGGCGGGCTCCAACCTTTGCGACCGTGGCGTGCGGGCGATCCCGCGGCCTTTTTGGAAGAAGGGGGGCGGCGCAGTCCGGATCCCGCCGGAGGGCCGTGCAACGCCGCCGGACGGACAAAACCGGAAATGTTCATTATTGACTATCGCGAATTTTCCGTTTATGATATACAAATATAGGTTGTATGGTTTTGCTCTGCATGATGTTTTATGTATGGCTGCGGCTGTGCAGCTTCTGGAATCCTATCAAAGACGGGAAGTGGATGAATGGCGAGTTATGTGATCAAAAGAGTCCTATGGGCCATCATTACGGTACTCGTAATCGCATGTATTACGTTTCTGATAATGAATATGGTTCCCGGCGGACCGTTCCTTTCTGAAAAGTCGCCCTCTCCGGAGGTATTGGCGGCTTTGGAAGCGAAGTATGGCCTGGATAAGCCGCTCGGCGAGCAGCTTTTTAATTATCTGAAGGATCTTCTTCACGGCGATCTGGGCGTTTCCTTTAAAATGCAGAAAAACCGTCCGGTTTTGACCATTATCAAAGAAATGTTCCCCACAAGCGTAAAGGTAGGCGCATTCGCACTTTTGAACGCCATTATTATTGGCGTGCCAATGGGCTGTATCGCCGCCTACAATCGCGGAAAGGGCATTGACAGCGTGCTGCGCGTTGTCATGACGCTGGGTATCTCCATACCGAGCTTCGTGGTGGCGACGGTGCTGCTGGTAGTGTTTTCGGTGCAGCTGAAGCTGCTGCCCGGCACCGGACTGGATAGCTGGAAAAACTATCTCATGCCCTGCTTTGCGCTTTCCTTCTACCCGATGTGCTACATTGGCAGAATGACGCGGGCCAGTCTTTTGGACGCCATCAACGCGGATTATATCCGCACGGCGCGCGCCAAGGGCCTGCGTACGGGCCGCATCATCTTCAAGCATGCGCTCCGCAATTCGCTGATCCCGGTGATCACCTATGTTGGCCCGCTGACGGCCTATATCCTGACCGGCGGCTTCGTGGTGGAGACGGTGTTTTCCATCCCGGGCCTGGGGCGCTATTTTATACAAAGCATCATGAACCGCGATTATCCAATTATTATGGGCACCACCATCTTCCTCGCGTCGTTTGTCATCGCGATGAATCTTGTTGTCGATATTCTCTACAAGGTTGTGGATCCGCGCATAACCTTTTCGAGCGGAGGTGAGAGCTGATGGCCAGAAAACAAGGCTCCCTGCTGCATGTGGACGTCGAGCCGATCCTCGACATGAACAAGCCCTATACGCCTCAGCCGGACGATTTTGAACCTGCCTCCGTAGAGGAGAAGGAGGCCTTTATAACGAAGGCCAAGTCGGTCTCCTATTGGAAGGACGCCTGGCGCCGTCTGAAGAAAAACAAGGTCGCCATGGCGGCGCTTGTCGTGATCATACTTCTGATGCTGTTTGCATTCATCGGCCCGCTTTTCTCCTCTTACGATTATTCCACACAGGTGCGCGGAGAGGAGAATTGGCCTCCCTTCTGGCAGGCGCCCACGCAGAAACTGCTGGACAAGGCGGAAAGCAACGGCATTGAATTCAGTAAATGGACGCATCCCATCGGAACGGACAATTTGGGCCGCGACAACCTGATCCGCCTTATGTACGGCACGCGGATCTCTATGGTGATCGGACTGGTGGCCTCCGCCATCGTGCTGATCATCGGCGCGTTCGTGGGCTCGCTTGCGGGCTATGCCGGCGGTTGGGTGGACGTGGTCATCATGCGTGTGACGGAGGTAATCTACTCGATTCCCGACGTTCTGATCGTGCTGCTCCTGTCTACGGCCATGAAGCAGACCATGACGGAGTATATCAACAGCCACACAAGCGCGTGGGCGGACTTCTTGAACATGCTCGGCGGCAACCTGATCGGCATATTCATCACCTTTGCGCTGATCTATTGGGTGGGCATGTGCCGCATCATCCGCGGTCAGGTGCTCATGCTCAAGCAGCAGGAGTATGTTACCGCGGCGCGGGCGCTTGGCGCTTCCGGCAACCGCATCATCCGCAAGCACCTTTTGCCGAACTGCATCGGCCAGATCATTGTCACGACCTGCCTGCAGATCCCTTCGGCGATATTTCTCGAGTCCTTCCTGTCCTTCCTGGGCATGGGCGTTTCCGCGCCGCTGACGAGCCTTGGCTCTATGGCGAGCGAGGGGCTTTCGGGCATTTATTCCTATACATACCGGCTGATCGTGCCGGCTGTGCTGCTGAGCCTGATGATCCTGTCCTTTAATCTCTTTGGAGACGGACTGAGAGACGCGCTTGATCCGCGTCTGAAGAAGTGAGGGGGGACGGAAGTATGGAACAGAGCAATACAAAGCTGTTGGAGATCAAGGATCTTCACGTTTCCTTCTTTACGCCTGCCGGCGAGGTGAAGGCGGTAGGCGGCATTTCCTACGATCTGCACGACGGCGAGGTCATGGGGATC
>CAZCAV010000011.1:0-48046 GCA_964496795.1 uncultured Oscillospiraceae bacterium | reverse complement strand
CCTGTGTGCAAAGTGCCGAACTGGAAATTTGAAAAGGTTGAGGGGAGGTATGCATAATGTCTAAGAAATATGCTGTTAGAAATATACGTCTATGTACCAAAGATTGTTTGTGTCTCTATGTATGCCCTACCGGAGCAACAGATACAGAGAACAGCATCATCGATGTATCCAAGTGCACCGGCTGTGGAGACTGTGCAGATGCCTGTCCGTCCGGTGCAATTTCCATGGTACCTGAAGTATACCCGCCGCAGCAGCCCAAAACCGAAGCGGTCATCAATGCTCTGAGAATTCTTATGCGCAGCAAGTCGGAACAAGAGATGATTGCTGCTGGATTACCTGGAAAGCTGGTAGCCGCTATTGAAAAATCCAATCATATAATGGCTGAGGATCTTATCCGGGAAGCGGGATATATGCTTCCTCAAAGCAATAATACCTTGGATTTTTTAAAGTCCCTAATTGATCAACAACAGCCAGAAGGTTTCCCGAGAGAGACTGTGAAAAAATTGTTGGAAGCTCTTGATAACTATAAGGAGGGTAAAAAAATGAGCGATAGTAAAACGTTGAAAAATCTGATGGAGGCATTTGCTGGAGAATCTCAGGCAAACAGAAAGTATACTGCATATGCCCAGAAAGCTGATAAAGAAGGAAAAACGAATGCGGCAAAACTTTTTAGAGCTGCAGCTGATGCGGAGACCCTTCATGCTCTAAAGCATTTTGAAGTGGCGGGTAAAATCGGTTCAACAGCAGACAACCTAAAAGATGGGGTTGCCGGAGAAACTCACGAATATAAGGAGATGTATCCCGATTTTGTGAAGGAAGCCGAGGTGGAAGGAAACAAGGCTGCGCTTATGTCCTTTACCTTCGCGATGAAAGCGGAAGAGGTTCATGCGAAGCTTTACAAAGAAGCATTGGAGAACTTGGATCAAACAGAAGAGGTTTTCTATTATCTCTGTCCTGTCTGCGGAAACATCGAGAAAGTTCGTCCGGATAAATGCAGTATTTGCGGTGTCCCGGGGGACAGGTTCATCAAGTACTAATATTGTGTATAAGCAGAATCGTGGATGAAGAGATCGAGAAAATATGATTGTTGTGTCATCTTCGTCGTTTCGTCAGCATTAACGCTTCAAACACGGTGTCATATGACTTTTGCTTGAGCTTTCTGACTCCCATGCTAGATGCACCCCCTAACGCAATTTGCACCCCCAAAACCCAAGGGGGTGCATTTCTATCAAAATTAGCGTTCTTTGCCATAGTTGGACGCTAATTTTGATAGAAAGTTAGCGTCCTTTTTTTGTGCAAAAAGCCCTGAAATACAGGAGTTTTTCGGCATTTGCGCCTTCGTCACGGTGCGCTTTTCTCGCCTTCTTAGCCTCTTTCAAGCCGCAAAACCGCGCACGTTCTCCAAAGCAATCGTTAAACTTATGGGGAATCGTTGAATTGGTGGGGGAATCATTAATTTTGTGAGGTAATCGCAAAGCATTTGCTACATATACTACCACCATCATTGGATGCCAAACATTAAACAGCGTTGTTAAAAGCCCTATCAGTATAGCGGGTACATCATTGGCGCTTTAGGATTCGTATAAACCGCACAGGTTGTACGAACAGTTTTTGTGTGTTTGTCTTTGATGGTATTGACATGACTGCGATGCCATTCTATAATTGGTATTACCAATTCAAAGCAATTACAGGAGTTCAGAAGAATTATGGCGCAAATGAAGGGAAAGCCCAGCGCCAGCGAACGGGTGGTCAACCTGTTGCTGGATCGCATCCACAGCGGGGAGCTGCGCCCGGGCGACCGTTTACCGGTGGAGCGGGAGTTCGCCGCGCAGCTTGGCGTATCCCGTGTGCCGCTCAGGGAGGCCATCAGCGCGTTGGGAACGATGGGTATTATTCGCCGGCGGCAGGGGGACGGAAACTATGTGGCCGCCATTCCGCCGGAGTTGATGGGGCGGATCCTGCATACCTATATGGTTTTGGACGACAGGCTGGAGCGGGATCTTTTTGAAGCGCGGACACAGATCGAAGGTTCGGCGGCACGGCTGGCCGGACGGAATGCCGATCAAGAGGATATTTCCGCACTGAGACAGCAGGTGGCCGACATGGCCGCAGAGGTGGAGGCATACATCGACGGACAGAGAAGTCTGGCCGACATGTTGCAGGCGGACGACCGTTTTCACCTGCAGGTGGCGGCCGCCGGACACAATGCGTTCTATCTGCAGTTTGTGCACATATTGCACACGGCGGGCACGGACATGGGTCTGTATGAGGCGGCATACGGACGGCAGCCGACGCGCTATCGGGAGTCTCTGGCATATCACCGCGCGCTGGTGGACGCCATCGCTGCGCACGATGAAACGCTTTCGGAGGATATCATGTGCCGCCACATCGAGTCTGTTCGCGACATTACAGAGAAGGAGGCGCTCCAATGAATCAAGCGTCCGGGGATATCGCCATTGAAGCATTGGCTGGGCTGACAGGCGAGCCAATGCTGCGGCCCTGCGCCGAGAGCGCACCGCAGCAGGATGGCGCGCGCGTCATCAAAACCGCCTGCCGCGCCTGCATCGCCAATTGCGGCGTGCTGGCAACCGTCAGGAACGGCCGCGTGGTGGGATTGCGCGGCAATCCGGAGGACCCTATGAGCAAAGGGCGCATGTGCGCCAAAGGGTTATCCGGTATACAGGCGCTGTATCATCCCAACCGCAACAAATATCCCCTGCAGCGCGTGGGCGAGCGCGGCAGCGGCAGGTGGAAGCGGATCAGCTGGGATGAGGCGCTGGATATCATTGCTCACAAGCTGATGGAAACGCGGGAACGGTACGGCGCGGAAACCGTGTTCTGTTCCACCGGCGGCGGCGGCAATCCGGAGATATGGAGCATCGCCAGGTTCTGCAACATCTTCGGTACGCCTAACTGGTTTGAGCCTGGATGTGCGCAGTGTTATCTGCCGCGAGTGCTGTCATATACCATGATGTACGGGGGCGTGGACCCGTCCATTGCGGATTCCAACGCGCTGGAACTGTACTTTACCGAGGATACGCCGATCAAGACGCTTGTCCTGTGGGGGACGGCCCCCAGCTACTCCTGCCCCGCCAGCGGCGGCGGCATGGTGGCTGACCTGCGCGCCAAGGGCGTCAGGACGGTGGTGATCGATCCCAGATTTACGCCGGACGCCGCAAAAGCGGACGTGTGGCTGCCCATCCGTCCCGGCACGGACGTTGCGCTGGAGCTGTGCTGGATTCGATATATTCTGGAAAACCGGCTGTTTGACCGCGAGTTTGTGCTCAAATGGACAAATCTGCCTTACCTTGTGGACGTAGAAAGCAAAATGCTGCTGCGCGCGCGGGTGTCCGACGAACCAAATGTTCCCGACGCCTACATGGTATGGGATCGGAGGACCGGCTCCGCAAAGCCGCTTGCATACCCGTGGGATGACAGCCTGAGTCCGGCGCTGGACGGTACGTTTGTGGTGGAGGGGCGAACCGTCAAGACGGGCTTTCAGCTCCTTTGGGAGCGATGTGAGCCGCATACGCTGGACAAGACGGCAGCGCTCTGCTGGCTGGAAGCGGATAAGATCGAGCAAGCCATCCGCCTGTATGCCGAGGGAACGCCCAGCGGACTGGCCCTGGGCGTGGCGACGGATCAGACGCCGAACTCCGTTCAGGCGGGCATGGGCGCATGTACGCTGGATGTGCTGATGGGCAATGTGGAACGTCCGGGCAGTCTTTTGCAGCGGTTCCGCACCAGCGGCTGCTTTGATATGCCCAACTATCCCGTACCGGTGGCGGCCTCACGCCTACCCAACGAACAGCTGAAAAAGCGGCTGGGCGGGCGCGCCCATAAGGGGCTCGGTATTTGGTGGGCGGGACATCCCGGCAGCATACTGGACGCCATACTGACCGGCGAGCCGTATCAACCGCGCGTGTGGATTGACCGCAGCGGCAATAAGCTTGGCGCTACCGCCGACAGCAAGCAATGGGCCAAGGCGATCGAGAAGCTGGATTTCATCGTGCATGTATATATGTATCCCACCTCGTTCTCCGCCTATGCCGATATCCTGATCCCGGCCGAGGAATGGCTGGAGACCGATATGCTGGTGGAAACCTGCAATACGCTGGTTGCGCGCCAGCACGCCACGCATCTGTGGGAGACCATGGACGAGACGTTGTTTTGGTCGCGGCTGGCCAAGCGCTGCGGGGAGCTGGGGCATGAAATGTGCAAGAACGCCTTTGATCCCGCGTTTATGGGACATGATCTGGCGTACTGGGATTCGATGGATGCGTTCCTGTCGCATTGGACGGAGCGGCTGGGGATGTCCTGGGAGGAATTCATACAGCGGGCGCCCATTGAATTTCTGCCCAAGGAGCAATGGCGCAGCTACTATGTCTATCAAAAGCCCGATCCTGCGCTTGGCGGAAAGCCTGCGGGCTTTGCAACGCCATCCAGAAAATGCGAGCTGTATTTGGAAAGCATGATCACGCTTGGCCGCACGGGCAGACCGTTCAGCCCGATCGATCTGGAGCCGGCCGACAAGGATTACGATCCACTGCCCTATTATCTGGAGCCCGCGGAAAGCCCTCTCGATCCGCAAATGGCGTCCGAGTACCCGCTGGTGATGACCGGCGGACGCGTGCCGTATTTTCACCACAACACGCTGCGAAACATTCCCTGGCTCCGGGAGATGTACCCCGCGCCGGAGCTGTGGATCCATCCCAATGCCGCGACAGCCTATAACGTTGAGGACGGTATGTGGGTCTGGGTGGAAAGCAAGCGCGGCCGCATCCGCGCCGTGGCCAAGGTGACCGAGGGCATCAACCCCGGCACAGTATATATGGAACGGTTTTGGAACCCTGAAACACTGAACACGCCTACCCACGGCTGGCAGGAGATGAATGTAAACGTGCTGACCAAGGTCACCGCGCCCGTCAACGATGTGGTCGGCACCTACACGCTGCGCGCGTTTCAGGTCAAGGTCTATCCCGCGCCGGAGGGCGCGCCGGAGGGCGTGTGGCTGAGTCCCGGGGATTTCCGCCCGTGGCTGCCGGCGCCCAGCGGACCGACAAAGGAGGTGGAGGCATGAGCCGCATTGCTTTTGTGGTCGACTGCGACCGCTGCATCGGCTGCAAGGGCTGTCAGGTCGCCTGCAAGCTGGAAAACGCAGTGGCGCTGGGCCCGGGCCGCAACAAGGTCTGTACGGTGGGGCCCTTGGGCCGGTATCCGGATCTGCAGATGTATTTTATGACCGTCATGTGCCAGCAGTGCACAGAGCCCGCGTGCGTTGCCGTCTGCCCGACGGGCGCGTGCTATGCAGACGCTGAGGGCGTGATCCGCATCGACAGTCCGCTTTGCATGGGCTGTAAAAGCTGTATGAACGCCTGTCCCTATGCGTGTATCCGCTTCAATGAGGAGCTGCGCGTGGCGGACAAATGCGATCTGTGCGCGCATGCACGGGCAAAGGGAGAGGACCCGGCATGCGTGCGCAACTGTTCCGGCGGCGCGCTGCATTATGGGGATCTGGACGATCCGGACAGCGCGGTCTCCCGCCTGCTTGCCAAAGCGGAGCCTGCGCATGTGCACACGCTGCGCGAGAGCGGCACGCACCCGGGCGTACGGTATATTTTGCGCCACGGCGATTGGCAGGACATACTGCCGCAGGATTGTGTGGAACATAGCGTTCATCGCAAAGGAGGGAACCCGAAATGAAGGAGGAAGCCCTGCGCCCACGCGCAGTTTATTATCGATTCCTGGCGCGGCTGTATCGCAGCGAGGCGGATGTTCCGCTGCTGGACGGCCTGAAAAAGCTGCCTGTTCCCGCCGCCCCAAACGACGCCCTGCGCCAAGGCTGGGCGCTGCTGAAAGACTGCGTTCTGCCTGCTGGGCCGGAAGCGCTGGACGATTTGGCGGCGGATTTTGCCGGCACGTTTCTGTGTGCCGGCAGCGCGCAGGTGCTGGCGGCTGTCCCCTGCGAATCCGTATATACCAGCGACAAGCGCCTGGTGATGCAGGATGCGTGGGAGCAGGTGTGTCATATCTACCGACAGCAGGGATTGGAGTGCGGGCCGGACGGGCTTATGGCGGATCATCTGGCGGCAGAGCTGGAGTTTATGGCATACCTTCTGGAGCACGATCTTGCAAACGAAGCAAAAGAGTTTCTGTATGCGCACCTGCTCAACTGGACGCCCGCCTTTGTGGAGGATCTGCGGCAATATGCCAAAACGGACTTCTACCGCGCCGTTGGACTGTTGACAAAGGGGTTCTTGGAGGCGGAGGCGACGGCTTTCGGCGGAATCGACCCCGCTTTCTCCGTCCGCGAAGAGCGCATGGACGCGGTGATCGCGCGTCTGGAGCAGACGTATCGGCTGTTTGCGCCGGTGCGGCTGAGCGGACGCGGCCCAAGGGGCGCGGATCTGATCCGGTATGGCGAGATCCATCGTCTTTCGGACATCGAGCATGAGGAGAAGTCCCGTTTTTCCGCAAAAGAGGTGTATTATCCGATCTCGCAGACACTGCTGTATTTCAAAGGCGACGCCTGTGAGGAGAGCCGGCCCAACGATACGCGGGAGATCATCCTGTTTCTGCGCCCGTGCGACGTCCACGCCATCCGCCGCCTGGATACCATATTTCTTCAAAACGGGCAGCCGGACAGCTACTATGCCCTGATGCGCGAAAAGCTGCACATTTTCCTGCTGGAGTGCCGCGAGGGATTCGACAACTGCTTCTGCGTGTCCATGCAGAGCAACCGGACCGACGATTACGCCGCCGCGATCCGCATAGAGGATATCTGCGCGCTGGTCTCCGTTCGGGACGCAAGATTTTTACCCTATTTTGCCGACGAGGTCCCCGCCCGCTTCCTGCCACAATTCGTAACGCAGAACAAACGCGCGGCAAAGCAGCCGGTCGTACGGGACCGTGCGCAGCTTCAGGCGATCTGCCGTCTGCCCTATTGGAATCAATACGACGACGTCTGCATCGGCTGCGGCGGGTGCAACGCCGTGTGCCCCACCTGTTCGTGCTTTGATACGGTCGACGTGATATACGACCAGACCAGTCGGGACGGGGAGCGCCGCCGCGTTTGGTCCGGGTGCATGCTCAAGGACTTCACGCGCACGGCGGGCGGCGCCATGGTGCGCAGGACCGCCGGACAGAATATGCGGTTCAAGGTGCTGCACAAGATGTATGATTACAAGCTGCGTTTTGGTCAGGAGCACATGTGCGTGGGCTGTGGGCGCTGCATCGATCATTGCCCCCAGAAGATCGATTATCTGGACGCCGTTAACGGGCTCGCCGACCTGCTCAAGCAAGGAGAGTGCTAGGTATGGAAAACTATATGCTGCCAAGCGGTCACCGCATCCTTTCGGTGGAAAGGATAACGCGGGCGGAATATACCTTCCGCATAGCGTATCACGGGCCTATGCTGCCAGGCCAGTTCTTCCAGCTGTCCATTCCAAAGGTGGGCGAAGCTCCTATCTCCATCAGCGGCTATGGAGAAGGATATGTGGAGTTTACCATCGGCCGTGTGGGCAAGCTCACCGACGAGATCTTCGGTCTAAGCGCGGGCGATACGCTGTTCATGCGCGGCCCCTATGGCAAGCCTTTTCCGATAGAGGATTTCATCGGCAAGGATCTGGTCGTCATATGCGGCGGCACGGGCCTCGCGCCGGTACGCAGTACACTGGATCGTTTTTACAATCATCCGGAGCAAATCCAATCCGTCTGGCTCATTGCCGGCTTCAAAAACCCGGAGGCGGTGCTGTTTCCCGAGGAACTGGATAAGTTCCGCGCGCGTTTCCACGTTTACACAACGCTGGATGAGGGGGAAGCGCCGGATTTCCATCAGGGCTTGGTCACCGCGCACATCGGGAACGTTCCCTTCCGTACGTTTGCCGATTACAACGTGGTCATCGTCGGGCCGCCGGTGATGATGCACTTCGCGGCGCTCGAGTGCCTTAAGCACGGCGCGGCGGAGGAAAAGATGTGGCTGTCCTTCTCCCGCAAAATGTCCTGCGCGCTGGGCAAGTGCGGCCATTGTAAGATCAACGAGACATATGTGTGCCTGGAGGGGCCGGTATTCAATTACACGCGCGCCAAGGAGCTGTTTGACTGATGCGGCCGCTCCTCAGCGGCGCAATCCTGTGCGGCGGAGAATCCAGCCGCATGGGGCGCGATAAATCACAGCTGCTTTGGCGCGGACGCACGCTGCTGGAATGCGCGCAGTACCAGCTGTCCCATCTGCAGCAGGTAGCGGTGATACAAAAGGATATCCGTCCCTCCTGCGGCCCGTTGGGCGGCATTCATACCGCGCTTATGACCTGTCCAACGGACGCCGTGTTTGTTACCTCGTGCGACACCCCTCTGGTAGATGACAGCGTAGTACGGCAGATATGGGAGCGGCTCGGCGACGGGGACGCGGCGGTGGCCGTGGACGGCGTGGGCGCGAACCCGCTGTGCGCCGTTTATCGGAAGCGGTGCCTGCAGCAGGTCGTGGCACAAATGGACAGCGGCGATACCAGTCCGCAGCGCTTGATCAAGCGGCTGGACACACGCTTTGTGCCTGTCCCGCGCGAGAAGCAGATCAACATCAACACCCCGGCGGAGTATCGTTCCTTTCTGCTCTCGCAGGGAGATACGCCGGTTTGCGCTTTCTCCGGATGGGCAGACAGCGGCAAAACCACCGTTTTGGAACGGCTGATCCCCGCCCTCTGCCGCCGCGGCGTCCGCATCGCGGTCATCAAGCACTGCCATCATGCGCCGGAGGCGGGCGACGGCACGGACACGGCAAGGCTGTCGGCCGCAGGCGCGGTCTGTGCGCGGCCGGTGCGCGAGGATACGCCCGGGCTCAGCCGTATAACGGATGTGGATCTGATTCTGGCGGAGGGGTTCAAGCAAGGATCTTGGCCCAAGATATGGGTGCACCGGACCGGTTCAGAGCCGCCGCCCCCCAAGCCGTATTTGGCCATGCTGTCGGATACGGAAACGCTTGTTGGCGTGCCGCGTCTTGATCCGCGGGACACGCAGGGATTGGCGGATTTTTTGGAAAGCATCTTTTTACGGCAGGAGGCATTATGGAACAAGGCAGCGACCGGGTCGTAATCTTTGGCGCGGGCCGTATCACGGAAGCGTTGGTTCCGCTGCTGGCGCAGTTGGGCTTTCGCCCCGTCGTGTTTGACTGCACGCCCGAGGCGGCGGATGCCGCCCGATTTCCGGCTGCGGAGCATACGCTTTGCGGAGACTACCTGTGCATTGGCGACAGCCTGGCGTTGACGGACGCCGATTATGCCGTGGTGCTGACGCGCGGACATGAATATGACTTTGCGGTGCAGGCGCAGCTGCTGCGGCAGCCGCTTGAGTATATCGGTGTGATCAGCGCGCGCGGCAAGGTGCCGGAAACCAAGGCGCGTCTGGAGGAGGCCGGCATTCCAACGGTCGAGATGGATCGTCTGTACTCGCCCATCGGCATCGCCATTGGCGCAGTCACGCCGGAGGAGCTGGCGGTGAGCATCGCGGGGGAACTGATCTCCGTCCGCGCGGCACGGCGCGGCGGCAAGCCAAAGGGCTGCCCCATGAAACGGCCGAAGAACGCGCGCTTGGGATAACGCTGAACAATATGGCGCTTTTTCCCAGCAACGTCCGGAAAAACAGCGAAAGATCCAGTTGGCCTCAGACGGTCATGCTCCATCCGTCCATGTCCGGCGATGCAGATGAAGGCCGGGCTTTCTGCACGGCGCAAGGCTGCTCGCCGACCAATGATAACGGCGATATTTTCGTGGATTCATCGGAACGATTTTTGATAGATACCGATCACAGCTTCCTCCGGCAGCTCCACACGGTCGCAGAAGAACAGCCCGCCCATCATGCTGCGGGCGCCCTTCGCCATCGCGGGAAATTCCTGCGGTGTGACGCCATAATCGCTCATTTTCAGGTCATCCACGCCGCAGGCCTTCTGCAGCGCATGCAAAGCCGCGAGAAAATCCTCCGCCGTATCCGCATCGGCTTTCCCCATAGCCTTTGCCATCGTCACAAAGCGCTCGTCGCAGGCATGCTGGTCAATGAACCAGCCGAAGTAGGCGTTCGAGATCATGATGAGCCCCGCGCCATGGGGAAGGCTCTGATGATAGCCGGAAAGCGCATGCTCCATGGAGTGCTCGCTGACACAGCTGCCCACCTCCATGGAATAGCCGCTCATGGTGTTGGCAAAAGCGATTTTCGTGCGCGCCGCCAGATCGCTGCCATCCCTGACCGCGGCGGGCAGATATCTGGCGATGTTCTCGATTGCAGCAAGTTCCACTATCTCCGCGGCTTCGTTGCAAAATTTTGAAATGTATCCCTCAACGCTGTGGAACAGCGCGTCAAAGCCCTGATAGGCGGTAAAAGCCGCAGGTACGCTCAGCATCAGCTTCGGATCGACCACGGCGATCGCCGCATAATCGCCCATGAAGCCGATCTTTTCGTGGGTATCTGGATTTGTGACGACGCCCCATTTATCGACCTCGCTGCCCGTTCCGGCGCTGGTAGTGATCTCAATATAGGGCAGTGAAGGCTCTGCAAGCGGCCTCCCGCCTCCGGTGCCGCCCTGCACATAATCCCATACGCGGCCCTCCTTCTGCGGCGCGACGGCGGCAATAATCGTCGTTGCGTCCAATACCGAGCCGCCGCCGAGACCCACCAGGAAATCGCAGCCGTTTTCCCGGGCGAATTCCACGCCCTCCATGATGGTCGCCTCCAGCGGGTTCGCCTGGATCTTATCGAACAGGTCATATTCCACGCCGGCCGCAGCCAGCTCCGTCTTCAGGGCCTCAAGTCCGCCGTTCGTCTTCGCGGATTTTCCGTTTGAGATGACGATCATGGCCTTTTTCCCAGGCATTTTCTCCTTGTGCAGCTCCTTGAGCATATCCGCGCCGAACAAAACCTTCGTAGGTAGATTCCAAATGTAGCTCATACTAAACCTTCCTTTCGCAGAAGCCTTGACTTATCTGCCTCCTAAGAGTAACATTAAAGTTAAGGTTAAAGTCAAGGCCTTTGACAAAATATGTAACGTATTTCAGTTTTGCTTCGAAAGGAAGCGTTATGCAGACCTACACCATTAAAGCCGCCGCGGAAAAAATGAACTTGACCCCCGCCACCCTCCGCTACTATGACAAGGAGGGCCTGCTCCCGTTTATGGAGCGCAAGGAATCCGGCTACCGCATATTTTCGGAAAACGATCTGGAAATGCTGAAGATTATTGAATGCCTGAAAAAAACGGGGCTGTCCATCAAAGACATCCGTCAGTTTGTGATATGGGTACAGCAGGGAGACAGCTCCTTGCAGGAGCGCTATCAGCTTTTTCGGGGCCGCAAAAACGCCGTGGAAGCGCAGATGGCGGAGCTTCAAAAGACGCTGGAACTGGTCGATCACAAGTGCCGGTATTATCAAACCTCCCTTGAAGCGGGAACGGAAAAGATCCGCTTCCAGCCGAGTGGCGACGGAAAGCTTCCGTGTGAATAAGCGTTTTCAATCATGCAGCGCCAGTCGCGGGCATTTCTCATGCTGATAGGGCGGTTCAAGGACGGATGGCGAATATATAGTCGTCGATTCTGTCTCCAACATGGTCTATGAGCATATCCACCGGGCGTTCGGCCAATATGCCATCCCGAATACGTTCACATTGCAGCGGGAGGTACTGTCCTGCCAGCGTCAACGGTATACGCTTCGCCGTCAAGCCCTCTAAGAGCCGTTCGATGCTTTCCCGCACTGACGGCGTGGCAAGATAGTATCGCGCACGGTCGGACTGGCTGAATGCGCGCTTAAACCTAAGCGCTGCGTCGTCGCCATGATAATGCTTGATCCAGTTATCGGGCGAGGCCAGCATCGCCTCCTCCAGAGTTTCACGAAAACAACTTGGCGAATCGCCCGCGTTCATGAGCTCACGTTCCATGTTTTCAAGTGCAAACAGGGCTTCGCGCAGCGCAAAGGTCAGCGCAGGCCCCACCTTTAGTATCCCAATGCCATCCTCCACCATGCTTTTCAAGGCGGCCTTGGGCTGATAATCGGTGGAATGGCCCTCGAAGCACAAACTCGGATAGCGAAGGAGAGCGTCGGTCAGCGGTTTCGCGGCCGCGCGGTCATAAACCTCGATGTCCTCGTCGCCAAACTCCACGCCGGGCTGTACCACCACCGCCGCGATGCGGCTGAACGCTCCGTCCAGTCCGCGTTGTGAAAATATCCGCGAGAAAGCGTCTATCGTGTTTTCAAAGGCGCGCGGATCGGTTACGTTATGGGCGTCCAATGCCTCCTGCGCACCGCCCGGCACCGGCACCTCGCTGCCGACGACATAGACCGGCGGCTCGGCAGCCGCATCTGTGCGCCGCCGCGCGGCGTACGCTTCTTCGGCCGCCGCACACAGCGTTGCCGCGCGTGCAGCGATCGTTTCATCCGTCAGCGGTCTGGCGGGATCATCTCCGCCAAGGCGCATACTCGTATCAATGTGGATCTTCTCATAGCCCGCTGTTACATATGCTGCGACCAAGGCGCGTGCGCGTTCCATGGCCTCGCCTGCGTCAAGGCCCGTCCACGTCAGCGGCCCCAGATGATCCCCTCCCAATATCAGACGCTCAGCGGGATATCCCTCCTCACGCACGCACGCATAGGCGAACATGCGAAATTCCGCGGGCGTCATGCCGGTATATCCGCCATATTGGTTCACCTGATTGGCCGTAGCCTCAATGAGCAACGGCGTATTCGTCATGCGCGCACGCCGTGCCGCCGCGCGGAGAACATACCTGTTGGCGCTGCAGCAGGACCAGAAGCCCTCCGAACAGCCCGCGCCATGCGCGTTTGACAGCGCGTGCAAAGCGTTCATGATTTTCTCTCCCCTCATGTCAGGCTGATCCAGGCCGACAGACCCTCAGGCTGATCCGGGTCATGGCCCGTGCGCACCGCAGTATGATAAGACAGAAGCTGCATTGGAAGCAGCAGGGGGATCGCCGAGGTAGCGTCCGACAGAGACGTGCCGAAGCTCAGGTGAACAGCCGCGCCGTCCGGCTTGCTCATTGGCATGTCGGAATAGGTAACCACGCTCGCGCCCTTGCCGGCGATATCCTTTACGAGCGCGCGCTCAAGCTCGCCGCCCTCCTGCGTCAAGCGGATCAGCACAAAGCTGTCGGGCCGTACAAGCAGGATCGGTCCGTGGCGCACATCCAACACATGCTTATGCTGCGAAACCGTATATGCGATCTCCGTCATAGCCAGCGCCGCCTCCTCTGCCACGCCGCAGGTTTCCCCGTCCGAGAGCACGAAACAGTTTTTAAAATCCATCTTGGATAAGCTCAGCATCGCCGGCTCAATGCGTTGGAGGTAGTCGTCGCCATTGTCCGCGATCGCCTTCAGCTCGTTCTCGATCTCAGGCGTATGCGACAGCACCGAGCTGATCATTTGCGCCGCGCCATACAGGTTGGTCACCGAGCGCGTCTGGCATACGCTTTCGTCAAAGGCCCAGGGCATATCGACCGACATATCGGCACTGTTCGACAGCGCCGATCCCGCCGCGCAGGTGACCGCCAGCGCCTTTACTCTCTCCTGCCTGCGCGCGGCTTCCACAGCACGCAGGATCTCATGCGTCTCGCCCGAGCGCGACAGCGGTATCAGCAACGCGTCTGAGAGCAACGGTGCATACCGTTCCGCACGGAGCATCAGGTCGCCGCCCGGTACGCAGTTGGCCTCCAGGCCCAGCAGCCGGCGCGCGCTCATGGCCGCGCTGCATCCTATGGAATAGCTGCTGCCGCAGCCTATATACAGTATCCGCGCCGGTCTCGCCTTTTGATAAAACTCCAGAATCTGCTCGCGCATCTGCCCGATATGAGCGATCGTCTTCGCCAGCGCCCGATACTGATCGTGAATCTCCGCTTGTGTCTTATTCATAATGCTTTTCCTCCCGTTTGATACGCCTGAAGGCGTCCACTGTAAAAACCATAGCGCGCACAAGATGGAACGCGCATTTCCATTCCGTCCCCTTGTCCGCCACCTTAACGCTGCCGTCGCGATACAGGCGCTCATACCATTCGCCATACACGCTGTCAAAAAAGTTTTGACGGCAATATGCGTGCTGCGCCTCAAACCGTTCGCGATACCGTCTTTCACCCGTCGCGGCGTAGCAGCCGGCATAAGCCGCCAGCGCCTCGGCATTCGACCACCAAACCTTATCGTCCCACAATGAATTTGTTTCCAGAAACCAGTCGATAGCCACTGGTTCGCTGCCCAAAGCATCCAGGTAGGATACCAGGCCGCCCATCTCCTGATCATGCCCCGCATCATAGGCCCAGTCACAAAGCTGGATGGCGCGGCGAAGCAGCGCCTCGTCGCCGCGCAGCTCCGCCAGCTGCATCAAAAACCAAGCGCTCTCCATCGTATGGCCGGGGTTGATAAAACGCCCCTGAGCTGTGTCCATGACGATCCCGTTGTCCCGCGTCACCGCCTCAAACACCAGACGCTTGTCATCACGCGCGAACCAGTTGACAATCTTGTCTACGCACTCGTCCGCCAACCGTCTGGTACGTTCCTCGCCAAGCAGCGGGATACAGGGGATGACCGCAGAAAGGCAGGTCATGTACATATCATGCCAAATGAAGGTCTCGCTCCAGGAATTCTCATAGACATCCTTGAACTGAGGGTCAAACATATTGCGCTCCATGGCGTCGTAGCAGTCGTTGAGCAGCCTCCGATCCTGCGTGTCGCCGCCCCCGATAGCGCGAAGATATTCGCCTATGCCCTGCAAAATATGAAAATCGGAAAATATGGAGGTGGTGCCGATCTCGACCTCTCCTTCGCGCGTGAGACGATAATTCCAACGGCCGCCGCCGGCATACGCCTTGTCACACAAAAAGCGATAGCCATGCGCAGCGTTGTCCAGCCATTCGCTTCGCATCGCGATCCGGTTGTACAGCAGTGCGTAGGTATAGAGCTGGCGGCCCTGAAACCAGCAGTATTTTTTATCATCCGTAAGGTTGCCCTCACGGTCGAAGCAGGTCAGATAGCCTCCGCATTGCGTGTCGATGCAGCGCTTATCCCAAAACGGCATGATATCGTGCGTAATGTGCGCCATATAATCATTCAAATAATCTTTCATAGCGACTCCTCTATTTCCAAAGCTCCACAAGCTTTTTGTCGGCATACTGCAGGGCCACGCGGATCCCGCCGTAAATACCGGCGTTCTTGCCCAGATTGGCTCGCTTGATAACAGGGGCCATCGGGCAGTTGCGCGCCAGAACTTTGCCCATATGCTCCACGTCAGACTTGCGCATTTCTGCTGCGTCGCCCGCCAGGATAATCATCTCTGGATTCAGCACCAGCACGGTGTTGTTGACGGCCACCGCGATTAGATCCACCGCCTCGCGCACAAAACGTTCAGCCAGCGCGTCTCCCTCGTTCGCACGGCGCAGCAGCCAGGGAAATTTAATCGTTTGGGGCAGGTCCGCGCCGTTGCCGGCCTGCCGGCGGTATTCCGCGAATATATCGCGTGAAAGCCGCTGCTCCAGCACGCCGGGAGAGCGAAATGCGTCGCGCACCTGTCCAATATCAGTGATCAGGTAACCGATTTCGCCCGCCATGCAGCGCGCGCCGCGGAACATGTGGCCATCCACCATGGCGCGACAGGCAAATCCGTCTCCATATTTGACAAGCAAAATGTTTTTGCATTCTATACCCGCGCCGCGCCAGCACTCGCCCGTAAGGTCAAGTTCCACATCGTTACGCACGATCGTAGTAATGCCGAGGCGCGATTCCAGCTCGGCGGCCAAATCCACGTCGGCCCATTCGGGCTGATAGGTCGCAAGCAAGTTAAACAGGGTCGTGCTGTCGGTACAGCCGGGGGACGCCACGCAGAGGCAGGCGATTTCGCTTTCAACCGGACGCTGTTCGCAAAGAAAGCGAATCAGCTCGGTCACGCTCGAAAGGATGCCTTCCACGCTGTCCTCCACATTCGACGGCCGTTCCTCAAGCGTCATAATATTACCCGCAAAATCAGCCAGAGCGCCGCGGATGCCCTGTGGCATGATCTCGGCGCTGACCACATACATCAGCCGCGAGTTGTAATACAGCAGCATCGGCTTTCGGCCCATCTGCGTTTCCGCGGTGCCGTTTTCATAGATTATACCGGCTTCAATGAGTGCATTCACGTTCTTGGAAACCGCCGGCGCCGAGAGCGCAAGCGTTCGCGCGATCTCCTCGCGCGCGATGCCGTCATGGTTTTTAATCAATTCCAGTATGGCATATTTATTGTGATCACCGATCGCGGATGGCGTTGCAATACGCACTGTTGCTCCCTCTCTCTCGCTCCTCTATTCCTTGATTGAGCCGGCCAGCAGACCTTCCACCAATTTGCGCTGTCCGAATATATACAGGATGATCATAGGAATCGTCACCGCCATCAGTCCGGCCATAATTACGGGCACATTCAGCGTATACCGGCCGCGAAACAGCGTGATGCCTACTATCAACGTACGCAGAGATTCCCGCTGCAGAAAAACCAGCGCGATCAGCAGCTCGTTCCATATCCATACGACGTTGACCACGCTCGATGTGACGATCGCGGGCGTAGCCAGTGGCATGACGATGGAAATCAGCGTGCGCAGCCGTGAGCAGCCGTCGATACGGGCGGACTCAAGCATGGCGTTCGGCACGGATATCAAGAAATTACGGAACATATAAATGGTCATGGGCAGCATCAGCCCGCAGTAGATGAAAATGACCGAGCTGAGCGTGTTCACCATGCCAAAAGAGGATACCAGCTGAAACTGTGGAATTATCATTGCCACAGGCGGTATCGACATCAGCGGGATCATGATGCGAAACAGCGTATCTCTGCCGCGAAACCGCATCTTGGCAAACGCATAAGCCGCCAGCAGCGCGATCACCATCGTAATTGCCGTAGCACACACCGCCAATATGGTACTGTTGGCAAACCATTGCAAAAAATCCTTGCCCTTAAAAGCGTCGACATAGTTCTGTATCGTGACCGGCTGCGGAACTCCCAGCGTATCGCGAACATACTGGCTTCGCTCCTTCAAGGAGTTGACAGTCATATAATACAGCGGGAACAGTATCGTGATCGTCAGCGCAAGCATCAGTACCTGCGAAAGAATGATGGAGCTCAGAGACTGGCGCTTGATCCTTCCAGACGTACGTTTAGTCTTCATTGGCCGCATCCTCCTTCCCATTCAAAAGCTGCTGTATGACGATCAAGATCGTCGCGATCACAAGTACGATAACACCGACAGCCTGCGCGATGTAATAGTTGCCGCCGCCAAAGGATTTTTTATAGATCAGGTATTCAAGCACATAGGTCGAGCTGCCGGGCCCGCCGGCGGTCATGACGAATACATAGCTGAATACCCAGCTCAGCATTTCTATCAGTGTTATAATAACATAAAATTCGATAATGTGTCTGGCCTGCGGAATTGTAATCCGCCAAAGCTTCTGAAACCAGCCCGCTCCATCCACATCGGCCGCCTCGTACAGAGACGTGTCAATGCTCATCATGCGCGAGAGCATCAGGATCACGCCAAAGCCGAACTGCTTCCATACAATCACAAACGCCACCGAACCCAGCGCCAGATCGGAACGTCCTAGCCAGTCCAGCGCAAGGCCGTCCATACCGGCGGAACGCAGCACCGTATTGAGCACGCCATTGTACTGTAAAATATAGCTGAATACGATACCGACCACCGAAACTGAAAGAATATAAGGTACGAATATAATGCTTCTGTAAAAGCGCCAGCCGCGAATCTTATTGAACAGGATCGTCGCTACAATCAGCGATAGAATGGTCATGACCGGCACTAACAGGAAAAGCTTCAGATTGTTACGAATAGCGATAGCGAACAGCGGATCCTCAAATACCAGACGATAATTGCGCAATCCTGTAAATACGACCTCGCCGCCGCTGGAAGTCATGAAGCTCCCAATCACAAGCTTAATAACCGGAAACACAATGACGAGCGCCACAACAAGTACCGCCGGCAGAATATATAAGTACGGGATCCATCGATCAGAACGTGTTCTCATAGCGACACCTCATCATTTCAGTCTTGTTCGCAGGGAGACGCGGGGGCGTGGCATACACGCGCCCGCGTCTGATTGATCATTGGAAACCGGTCAGATTAGTCCAAGTCCCACATCTTATAGGCCTCAAACTGCTCCGGCGTCTGCTCGCACCACTTATCGATGGCAGCGTCCAATTCGACCGCGGCTTCCGTTGCGTCCAACTCGCCCGCAAACATCTTCTGGATCACCGGCACGAGGCCCTCATACTCCCAGGGACCAGGATATACATACTGGAACAGGAAGGTCGGGTATTTAGACGTGAATTCCGCGACACGCTGATCGATCGCCGTTGTAAGCCACTCCTCCATAGATGTTGAATACCTTGCCCTCTTCGACGGGCGCGGTCTCCTCTTCGGGAGCCGCTGCCTCTGCGGGTGCTTCGGCAGCTTCAGATGCAGCCGCCTCGGTTGGTTCCGCAGCAGGAGCCGCGCAGGCAAAAGTCGCCATTGCCATGAACACGACCAACAGTAATGCAACAATTTTTTTCATCATGATTCCTCCTTGTATTTTTTAGGCACTGAGCCCAAAATTCAATGGTTTATACCGGAAGCTCGCGCACGGAATCTCCCGGAGATACCTCGCCGGGAACAATGACGCTGCGCGGGGAAAAGCTCTTGGGCGATTCAATGGCTTCACAAAGCAGCGTGACGGACTCCGCGCCCAGGGCCTCGGCGTTCTGCCTCAGGGTCGTCAGTCTGGGCCGCAGCACCTGCGCAAGATGGATGCCGTCAAAGCCGGCGACGCTGACGTCCTCTCCCGCTTTCAATCCGTTTCGCTCGATCTCGTTCATCCCGCCGATATAGGAAAAATCGTCCGGAAACAGGATGCAGGTGGGCGCGTCTGCAAGAGCGAGCAGCTCCCGCGTCGCAAGTCCGCTGGAGCGCGGATCATGGTATATCGCCGGCCGGATGTAGGCGTCCGGCGCCGGCACGCCCAGCGCCTCGCAGGTATCGCGGAAGCTTTTGAGGCGTATGCGTGTGACCGACGTGTCCTCGCCGTGGATAAACGCGATCTTCCGGTGCCCCTTGTTAAACACATGCCGCACCAGTTTCTCCATGTTGCCCTGATTGTCCGCAAGCACGCTGCTGTGTCCGTCAAAGGTGTAATCGATGGTCACAACGGGGACCGTGCTGCCGACGAGCTCGTGTACCGTATCCACGCTGAAGTCGACATTGGCGATGATCACGCCGTCGCAGTTGCGGTACTGGCAGTGCTCGAGATAGGTCATCGGCTTTCCGCCAAGATTCTGGCTGATGAAGGTGATATCGTAGCCCGATTGCTCCGCCTGGTTTTTCAGGCTGTTGAGCACCAGTGAAAAGTATTCGTGCGTCAAGCCGCAATGCGTGTCGTCCACAAACAAAACGCCGATATTATGGGAGCGATTTGTCTTGAGCGCTCTGGCGGCCGCGTTCGGATGATAGCCCATTGTGCTCGCCATATTGCGAATCCGCTTCGCTGTGGCCGCGCCGATGTCCGGCGCCCCGTTGAGCGCCTTGCTCACCGAAGCGACGGAAACGCCGCATTCCTTTGCAATTTGTCGAATCGTAACCATAACGCGAAACCTCGTTCAAATGATCGTTTACAGGCAAGAGCTCATGGAAAGACTGCCGCGCGGCAACTTAATCGTTTTCGTAAACCGGTAAAACAAAAGAAAACTTAATCGTTTTCGTAATTTATTTATACCTCATTTTTTCTCCTGTGTCAAGAGGGATTTTTGTAGTCTGGCCATTTGTTTGATCATATTTTATCAATTTTTACCCGTCTTTCCGTCTCATTGACATTGCGGAATGGGCGTTGTATACTTCAAGTGTTGAGCATTCAACAGTTGCCGATTCAACGGAACGGAGCCAAAATGGATTTCAATGCGATCAGTCCGCTCTCAAGGTACGCCAAGGAGTACGGCCATGCGAAGATCCGCGAGGCCGGCGTGACGGATACCGAACATAAGATCTCTACTTTTCTGTATTTTCACAGCGATGTATGCCAGGATACGATCGCAAACGCGCTGATGCTGGATAAGACGACCGTCGCAAAGGCGCTGGTTTCTCTTGAAGCGCGCGGCCTGATCCTGCGCTCACGGAATCCCGAAAACCGGCGCAAAAATACGCTGGCCATCACGGACGCCGGAAGAGCGACGATCATGGATGTCGTTGGCATATGCGACGAGTGGCTGTCGAGAGTATCCGCCTGTCTCTCTTCGGAGGAACAGCGCAGCTTTGAAGAATATTGCGGCCGCCTGCTGGCGGCGGCAAAGAATATAAGTGAGGAAAGGCAATCATGAGCTCGTTCAGGGATCTTCGAATCGTGGATAATTTCTATCAAACCTCCGCGTTTTTTCCGATGCCGACGGTGCTTGTTTCAACCCTTGCCGACGACGGAAGCACGACACTTGGCGCATATTCGCTTTGCTTTCCATATTATATCGCGGGCAAGGACTATTACGCCATGCTGCTGGAATGCCGCAACAGCTCCAACACGGCGCAGAATCTTTTGAAGCGCGGCGTCTGCGCCATCAACTTTCTGGAGGATGCAAAGAGCGACTTTCAGGAGACGGTACGGCTTGGTTTTCCCGGCGAGACCAGCGCCGAGAAGATGAGGGACTGCAAATTCAGGCTTGAGCAGGGTCAATGCGGCGGACTGCGCCCGCTGGTCATTCAAAAGGCGTTTCAGGTCATGGAATGCAGCTGGGACGACACGCTGGAAAACGCCTTCGAAGACCGTTCCCGCACGGGCCAGCTGGAGGGGATCGATCCGCCCTATCACAGCTTTAACGGCATCACCAGTAAATTTGGCTGCCACTTTATTCTGAAGGTCGATAAGATCCTGATGAAGGAGAGCTTTTACGACGCCATCGTAAACGGCGTAAAGGCGCCCGCGTTCCCCCACATGCCTGTGGATTACGGCTATCGGGACAGCACGAATTTCTGGTACACAAAATTTCGCCGCCCCATCGCCATGAAAATCCCCGCCGCGCGGGAAGCCGACTTAACGGGCGTGGTCTACGCCGCCAACCGCATGGACGATACGATCAAATTCACCGAGGACGCCTGCCGGATGATGACCAAGGTGCCGCGCGTTTTTCTCAAGGCCGCGCTTCAGGGCTGCGTGGACTGGGCGCGCGAGAACGGAGTGTCGCTCATCACGCCTGGGCATATGCAGATCATCAACGACAAGCGGGCAAAGGAAAAGAAGCGATAAACGCCGCGATCGGCGGCTGTCTTTCCGGAAAAGAGTCCCGGGCTCTTTCAATATGGACCCGTATATGCGCCGTGTCTCCGGAGCATTGTGACGTTAAGCCGGTTTCCATACAAGTGAAATCATTGTCCATAGTAGGCGTTGCTGCCATGTTTACGGAAGTAATGCTTATCTTGTAAATACTGAGGCGCGGGGAGCAGGTCCTTTTCCCATTGCGAGGAAATCAACGCCATATGCGCCGTTTCTTCTAATACGAGCGCGTTCTCGACCGCCTTTTCCGCGTTCTCTCCCCATGTAAACGGTCCGTGCCGGCAGACCAATACCGCCGGAACCGCCATGGGATCGATGTGCCTGTTCTCAAACGTCTCGGCAATCACCTTGCCGGTATTCCTTTCATAAGCATCCTCGATTTCCGCCTTGTTCAAGCCGCGCGTACAGGGCACCGCCCCATAGAAATGATCCGCATGGGTCGTTCCAAGGCAGGGCAAATCCCGTTCTGCCTGCGCCATTGCCGTAGCATAGCGGGAATGCGTATGCACAATGCTTCCTGTCCAGCTGAAGCTCCGATATATCTCCAAATGCGTCAGCAAATCGGAAGACGGCTTAAGCTCTCCTTCTACAACATGGCCGGTCATATCTGTAACAACCATCTGCTCTGCACGCATTTCATCATACGGCACGCCGCTGGGCTTAATGACCACATAGCGCCGGTCTTCGGAAATCGCCGATACGTTTCCCCAGGTCAGAATTACCAATCCATATTTTACAAGCAATAAATTGCCTTTGAATACCTCTTCCTTAATCGATTCCAGCATATTTGCTCACTTTCAAAGCTGTTTCCGTTCAATCATCTTACAGGCGCCGGCAGACGCTCTCAGTACCAAGCGCATACTGCTCCTGCAGCCATGCCGCAGCTTTTTGTATCTCCTTTACATCGTCCGTTCCATCCGCATACCACATCTCGATCATATACGGCCCTGCATAACCAAGCTCCTCCATGCAGTTGAAATGATGCGCGAATTCAACGCAGCCGCTTCCAAATTCTACGCACTTAAACTGGCCCTTATCCTCTGCGGTTACGGGCAGCGTATCTTTTAAATGGATGGCCACTATGCTTCCTATCCCGTGTGCAAGCTCCCAATCGACGTTGTTCTCCCTCCATGCGCTCAGGTTCCCAATATCCGGATACACCTTATACCATGGGGAATGGATCATCGTTTCATATCCCATATGCTTAGTTATGGAATTCATAAACGGGGTATCCATTATTTCCATGGCAAGCATGACCTGCCTGCGCGCAGCCATTTCCGCGGCGGATCGCATCGCCTCCCCGAACAGCCGCACGGACTCGGCCGTGGACGGTTCGTAGTACACATCGTAGCCCGCGAGCTGTATGATACGAATGCCCATGGCGGCCGCAAAATCTATGGCGCGGCTCATGATTTCGAATGCCTGGTTCCGTACGGCAGCATCTTTGCTTCCAAACGGAAAACGGCGATGAGCGCTCAGGCACATGCTGGAGATTGGCATATCCAGTTCGTAAACCGTTCGCCGAAGCTCCTCCACCTGCTGGCGCGGCCAATACAGCCGTGCAAGCCGTTCATCCGTTTCATCAATGCTGATTTCGAGAAAATCGAAACCGCTGCTTTTCGCTTTCTTCAGCCGGCCTTCCCAAGACTCCGACGGATCAAAGGCTTTCTCATAAATACCCGCTAAGTGTTTGCCAAACATTGGCTTCTTTACCTTTCCGCACAAATGCAAAGGCTCGCGCTGCAGTGAATACTCAGCGATTGACGCGTGCGCTGCCGCCGTCCGCCAGCTTCTGCGCCTCTTCGCGCGTCACAAGATTCCAATCGTTTCGGATCGTATGGCAGAGCGCTGAAAACGCAGCCGCAAAATCAATAATATCCTGTTCGTCATGACCCTCGAGCATTCCCCAGATGATGCCCGAGGCAAAGCTATCGCCGCCGCCAACACGATCGTTGATCTCAACATTTTCATACTTATGCGAAACGTAGAACCCTTTTTTCGTCAGCATACAGCCCTGCCAGTTGTTCAGAAGCGCCGTCTTGACCTCGCGCAGCGACGTGCCGATGGCGCGAAGGTGCGGATACCGTTTCATGACCTTTTCTGCAACCAGGCGGTAATTGGCCGGATCTATTGATGAGAAATTGGCATCCGTATTGTCCGCCTTGATCCCCAGCATGGCGTCAAAGTCCTCCTCGTTTCCAAGAACGACATCGACATACGGCATAAAGGTCTCCGCCGCTCTTTGCGCATCCTCCCGCGACCACAGCGTGCTGCGGTAGTTCAAATCAAAGCTGGTAATCGCCCCGTTGCTTTTGGCGGCGCTCAAAGCAGCCAGCACTTCCGTGACCGTATGCTCGCCAAGCGCCGCAACAATGCCCGTCGAATGGAACCAGCGCGTATCAAGCACCCGCTGCCAATCAATATCCCCCTGTTGGATTTTGCTCAGTGCCGAATGCCCGCGGTCATAGATCTGATAACTCGGACGCGGGCCGATTCCCATTTCTACAAACGCCAATCCATTTCGAGTGCGTCCGATCCTGTCAAATTCCTCTACGACGACATTGGACATATCCACGCCGTACATCCGCGCGTGGTTGACGATATATTGTCCCGTCCAGTTATCTACAAGCTTGGTAATATATGCCGTTTTCAGCTTCGGCATCAGCTTGTCCACGCTCAGATTGGATATGTTGACGCAGCAGTTCAATTCAGCGGCGGCAATGCCGAGCTGCAGCTCCTCCGCTTGTCCCAGACGATCATGATTCGGAGGGCTCATGCGAATGTTTGGTTCACCAAAGCTCATAAAATCATATTTTGCCATCGTTTTGACGCTCCTCCCTAATCTGCGGTTATCTCGTAATAGGCCACTTCATTTATTTCGCGGTTAGCCGACAGCAGGACGTCCCTGCCGTCGACCGTCGCGCTCAGCACGTTGGCAGGGCCAACGTCATGATCCAACGTTTCCACATGATACCCGCCGTCCTGATAGGATACGGACAGCAGATCCCGCTCGCCCTTGCGATGGCCGATGACCGCGATCACCTTTTTGCACACCGTTCCACTGCAGATGGCATGCGCAAACTCAATGCGTTTTTCATACTCAAAGACAGGCTTGTATGTGATACCGTCGGCATGATATACGCGCAGCGTATCGCCATGAAAAGGGCTGAGCGTAAGCAGCTCATCCTGTCCGTCGCCATCAAAATCCGCCATGACCGCATCGCTGGCCGGATCCGTGATCAGCGTGTCAATCGTCCATGCGTCATCGTCCGCCGCCGGCGGCGTAAACCGAAAAACTCCCTCGTCGCTTGTCACAAGCCCCGTCATCACGCCGTCGCGGATATGGCGGCTATAACCGTGATTGCGGTACATGCCCGACTTGAGTGCTTTCAGCGTGATCTGCGCGTCGCGGGTCAGCTCCGTTAGATCGTCCGGCAGCCGGCAGGCATACGTCGCGCCCGGAAATCTCCAGTCGTCGTTATACTCATATCCGCTTTTCAGGCAGCATGCGAGCAGATAATGACGCCCTCCGCGGCTTAATATGTCGAAGCGATGCACATAGGGCAGCTCCACTATCGTACGCACTTTCCATCCGGACTCCTCATGCCAGCAGCAGACGATCTTGGCTTCCTTGCTGTTGTTCGGAGAATAAAACTTATGCGTGGCCAGAAACGCGCCGTCCACCCCGGGAAGCTGCACGGCAGACATCGTACCGCCGACGCTGTTCCAAACCTCGTCGATCTGATTGCCGTAACGGTCAAACAGCAGGCAGGCAAACTCCTTTTCCGAAGCCACCAGGAAATGCGGCTGTTGTTGGTAGCGGAGAGGCGCCACACAATAGCACCGTGTCAGATCCGCTATTTTTCGTTTTAACGCTTTCATACTGCGGCCTCAAAGCATGGAGCGAAACGGAATGTTTTGCGGCGCCTCAAAGCAGTCCTCAAAGCCTCTGCGATGATGATACGCCATCCGGTCTTTATCTGTGGGGTATATGTATTTCCCTCCGACTTCCCAGAAGAACGGATGGAACCGATAATCCAGTCTGTCCTTTTTCATATCCCATAGCACGCGGATTTCCGCGGGATCGGCCATGAAATTTGTCCAGACATCATAATGAATCGGAATGACTACCTGACAGTTTAAGGCTTCCGCCATACGAAGAATGTCGCTCGAGGTCATCTTGTCCGACATGCCAACCGGGTTTTCACCGTAGGAGCCGAAGGCCACGTCTATTTGATGGTCTTTCCCGTGCTTTGCAAAGTAGATCGAGTAGTGGCTGTCCCCGGAATGATAGATGTTTCCGCCAGGTGTTTTAAACAGATAATTGACCGCTTTTTGATCCATGTCGCTCGGGCAGACGTTCGTCAGCTCCTCTCTGTCGGCGCCTGTACTGTCCGTTGTTACCAGGCAGGTACGATCAAAGGAATCCAGACAAACAATCTCTACGTCTTTGATCTTGATGATATCTCCCGGCTTGACCGTGATGCAGCGCTCGGCGGGCACGCCCCATTTTTTCCATATCTCAACCGATTTCTCAGGCCCGATGAAAGGAACCGGGATCGTTTTGCCGGCTTCATCCGTAGTGGTCATGCCGCTTTGCAGTACGTGCGCCGCCCATTCCACGCTCATATGATCCTGATGATAGTGCGTAGCCAGCACCGCATCCACCTGTTTGAAGCCAAAGGGATCGAATACAAACGGAACCGCGCGGAGATTGGGCTGCATTTTTCGCGCCCCGCACATATTGGCCATCTGGTGACCGACCTTCATTTTATCATCGCCGTGCGTGCGCTTTCCGTTTCCGCACCACAAATCCACCGTTAAATTGGCGCCGCCGGGTGTTTTCATCCAGATCCCCGTGCAGCCTAACCACCACATAGCCACGGTATTGGGTTTTACTTCTTCTCGCTCTATATCCTCATTTAGCCAGGTGCCCCACTCCGGGAACGTCGCTAATATCCACGACTCTCTGTTCGTTTCAGAAACTTTTGACATAATCACATCTCCGTTCAAATTAATCTTTCTTATGTTAAAACGTAAGGTCACATTTCCATGCGAGGGAAATGGCAGGCGACAAAACGTCCTTCCGCTATTTCACGCATTGGCGGCGCCGACTCGCCGCATTCGCTGCGCGCATAAGGACATCGCGGATGGAACCGGCAGCCGCTTGGCGGGTTGATGGGGCTCGGCACCTCTCCCTCAAGCACGATCCGCTTTGAAGCGGCGCCCGGCTCCGGAATCGGGATGGATGAAATCAGGGTTTCGCTGTATGGGTGGAACTGATGCTCAAACAGCGCCTCCGATTCCGATACCTCAACCAACTGGCCTAAATACATGACCCCGATACGGTGAGAAATGTGCTTGACCACAGCCATGCCGTGCGCAATAAACAGGTAGGATATGCCGAATTCTGCCTGCAGTTCTTTCAGCAGATTCAGCACCTGCGCTTGCACGGATACGTCCAGAGCTGAGACCGACTCATCGCACACGATGAGCTTTGGCTGAAGCGACAAAGCGCGCGCCACAGCTATCCGCTGCCGTTGGCCGCCCGAAAATTCATGTGGATATTTCCGTACGTCCTGTTCGCTCAGGCCCACGATCCTAAGCAGCTCTGTTACGCGCGCCCCGATTTGATTTTTGGGCAGCACCTTATGCTTTTTCAGCGGCTCGCTCAATATGGCCCCCACCGTTTGAGCGGGGTCCAGCGATCCGTACGGATCCTGAAAAACTATTTGAAAGTTGCGTCGTTCCTTGCGAAGCTCGTGCTCCCGCATATTGGTTATGTTTTTACCAAAAAGTATGATTTCCCCCTCATCGGCATGATGCAGGCGCATCACGAGCTTTCCTACCGTTGTTTTCCCGCAGCCGGATTCTCCGACCAAGCCGAATGTTTCCCCCTCATGTATGCGGAAGCTTACGCCGTCTACTGCCTTGACATAGCCGACAACGCGCTTAAAGAAGCCTTTTTTTACAGGAAAATATTTCTTTAATCCATTTACCTCTAAAACAACTTTATCCGTCATGAATGCTCCTCCTGTTCCGCCGCAGCGCGCCAGCAGCGCACGGACCAGTCTTCATTAATGTCAACATAAGGGGGCGGCGTCTGGCACCGCTCCGTGCATTCGGGGCAGCGCGGCATAAAGGCGCATCCCTTTGGCAAGTCAGCAAACGACGGCACGGTGCCTGTTATGGAATACAGCATGTCCTGCTTTTGATCCAACCGCGGCACCGCCCTTATCAACCCCTTCGTGTAGGGATGCTTTGGATTCCGAAACAGGTCCGCAACCGGCGCAACCTCAACGATTCGGCCGGCATACATGACCGCCACGCGATCGCACATTTCAGCGACGATACCCAGATCGTGGGTAATGAACAAAACGGAAAGGCCCATCCGTGCCTGAATATCCCGTATCAGCTGCAGGATCTGTGCTTGTATCGTGGGATCCAGCGCCGTTGTCGGCTCGTCCGCGATCAGGATTTCCGGTTGGGAGCTGAGCGCCATTGCGATCATGACGCGCTGCCGCATGCCCCCCGACAGTTCAAAGGGATATGCCTTGACGCGCGTTTCAGGTGATTGCACGCCCACCATGCGCAGCATCTCAACGGCCGCCTGCGCCGCCGCGTTTTTATCCAGGTTTCGATGCAGGCGGATCGCCTCCACGATTTGATCTCCGCAGGTATATATCGGGTTCAACGCCGTCATCGGCTCCTGAAAAATCATGGAGATCTTCCCGCCGCGCACCTTTCTCATCTCTTTATTGGAAAGATGCAGCAGATCCTGTCCTTCAAACATGACCTGACCGCCCGCAATCCTGCCGGGCGGATCCTCAATCAGCCGCAAAATCGCTTTTGAGGTCACGCTTTTTCCAGAGCCGGATTCGCCTACAAGTCCGACCGTTTCTCCGCGGAAAATATCAAAGGAAACATGATCCACCACCTTAGTCATCTTACCGTCATATGGAAACCGGATGTCCAGGTCCCGTACGGATAGCAGCGCTTCTTTCATACCGTCACCATATCATTCTTCATAGCAGTCGTTAATCGACGCGGATTTTTACGTCGAGCGCATCACGCAGTCCATCTCCAAAGTAGTTCAGGCTCAGCACGGTCAGCATGATTGCCACTCCCGGAAACAGGCTCATCCACGGCGCTTTTGAGATATAGTCATAGCCCGTGCGAAGCATGGTCCCCCAGCTCGCCGCCGGCGCCTGAATGCCCAGGCCCATAAAGCTCAGAGAGGACTCGGACAGTATGGCTGACGCCGCGGCTATGGTCGTCTGCACAATCAGCACGGACACCAAATTGGGGAATATATGCTTGAACATGATTTCCATGCGGGTCAATCCGATGGTTACCGCGCTTTCAATGTATTCACGCTCACGGATGCTCAGCGTCATGCTGCGAAGCAGTCTTGCAAACGCCGGCGTATTGGCAATTCCGATAGCCAGCACAATATTCGTAATGCCTGCGCCAAGCACCGTGGCAAGCGTCAATCCTATCAATATGGTCGGAAATGCGCAGATAGCCTCAATAATCGTTGACAGCACCGCGTCTACCTTGCCCCCGATAAAGCCTGCCGTAACGCCGATTAATGTTCCCAGGACAAGCGCTACTGCTACCGAACCGATGCTTACCGTCAGTGTGATGCGCGCGCCATAAGCGATACGGGCAAACAGATCACGGCCAAGATCGTCTGTCCCGAACCAGTGCTGCCAGGTCGGAGCCGCAAGCTTATTGGAGGTATCCACTTCGTCGAAGCCGTACGGACATATGACATTGCCAAATACAGCGATCAAAACCATCAGAAGGCACACGACAATACCAAATGTGGCAGTTGGCCTGCGAAGAAGCTTTCTGAGCGATTTTATGGAATTGCTCGATTCTTTCGTCATTTTCATCAACCAATCGTTCCTGTATAATATGTTTTACCGCCGTCTGGCAGCAGCGGCTAAGAATTCAGCGTCTTTTGCGAAATTCTCGGATCAATAACCGTATTGAGAATATCCGCGCAGAGATTGACAATTACAATAAACGTAACAACGATCATCGTCCCCGCCATAACCACGGGATAATCCCGCTGATATATAGCGTCTACGATCATCTTGCCCATGCCCGGGAGCAGGAACAGCGTCTCAATTACAAACGCGCCGCCGATCATATCGTTGATCTGTGATGAAATAGCCGTAACAACCGGAAGGAGCGAATTGCGAAGCGCGTGCTTGACAAATACGCGGCTTTCTTTGACCCCCTTGGCACGCGCGGTAATCACATAGTCCTGATGGATCGCGTCCAGCATAGCGCTGCGCGTCTGCCGTATGATTGCCGCCGCAAGGCTGATGCCAAGCGTGATCGTCGGCATAATCATACTTCTGAGATTGCGGATGGGATCGATACTGAAGCGCGTAAAGCCGGACGCCGGTAAAACTTTCATATATACAGCCAGCAGCATGATCAGCAGCATGCCGATCCAAAACTGCGGCATAGACAATTCAATCATTGCTACGGTACTTAAAATGTAGTCGGTCGTTTTCCCGCGTCTGACCGCGCAAAAAATACCGCACGGTATCCCGATCAGAATGGCCAACGCGATGGCCAATACTATCATTTCCGCTGTGACCGGTATGCGTTCAAAAATTTTCTCCGCCACAGGCTTGCTCGTCATAAACGACTTCCCCATGTCGCCCCTGAAGAAATTAGTCAGCCATTTCCAATACTGCACGGATATCGGCAGATTCAGCCCGTAGCGTTCTTCGAGCGCTGCTTTCTGCTCAACGGTTCCCATGTCGGAGAGTATCTGTGTCACCGCATTGCCAGGCAGAAGATTCAGCACCAGAAACATCAATATGCTGACTATCAGAAGGAGCGGTATGGTTCTCAAGCACCTTTTAATTATATAGGAAATCATTCTCTATCTCCGAGCAGGGGGGCAGTCAACATGTGTCTGCCCCCCCGAAGCGCATAGTTCAATCTGTTTGAATAAACAGCACCTTATTTGTTCAGCCAGGCGTTCACAAAGTAAGGCGTAGCGTCGCCGTCCCAATAGAGTCCTTCGACCTCAGCGCGGTAGGCTGTATAATCGGGCGCAGACTGCAGCGGAACGATCGGGATATCCTCCATGATGAGATCCTGCATTCTGTAGATCATTTCAAGCTGCTTATCCGCATCGGTAACGCTATTGATTGTAGAGAGCAGCTCCTGGAATTCAGGGTTAAGCCATTTGGAGCAGTTCTGCAGAGCGCTGCCGCCAAAGATGTACTCAAACTGTACATAGGGGCTGGACTTCGGCGTGCCATTGTCCTGCAAGCGCAGACCAGCGGGCGTATCCGGATTTTCAAGCGCCCATATCTGCTTGACAGTCGCGCCGTCAACTCCCATCAGCTCTATGTTGAAACCAGCTGCCTTGGCCTGCGATTGAATCAGCTCGCACTCGTCCTCCATAACGCCGTAGTTGCCGTAATACAGTTCGATGGTCACGCCGTCGGGGTAACCGGCCTCAGCAAGCAGGGCCTTCGCCTTTTCAGGCTCGTAGGTATAGAGCGGATAATCCTTGTAATAGGATTGGTTCGCCCAAACAATGTTGGGAACGAATGTGCCGACCCCCAGATTGATAACATCCAGAAGCTCCTGACGATCCACAGCATAGCAAAGCGCTTCACGGACCAGCTTGTTGTCAAACGGCGCCTTTGCCGTGTTCATATAGAGGAAATAGCAGCAGCCAAGAGGCAGCGGAGCGACCACGCAGCTGCTGTCCTCGCGGAGGATGTCCAGCTGCGAGGTGGTGCCGATGGAGTCCGCCACATGGATATCGCCGCTCTGCAGATTCGCCGTCAGAACCGTTTCGTCCGCAACGATCTGGATAACGACGCCGTCAAGATACGGCAGGGCCTGACCATCCTCGCCCATCTTATAATAGTTGTCATAGCGAACGGCGCTGTAGTATTCGCCGTCAACCATTTCATCCAGCACAAACGGGCCGGTGCCGCCTTCGCGTGCGAAAACCTCGGGATCTCCGGTCTCACGGTATTTCTCGATAGAGCTCGGAGAGAGGACATAGCCAATCGGCGTCGTCAGCGTTTTCAGAAAGCTGCTGTCTGGCTGGCTGAACGTGAAACGCACTTCATATTCGCCGACAGCTTCAACACTGGCTACGCTCCCCGCCAGAGCACTCTGAATGTGCGGGGTTTCCGGATCACGGTAAAGCTCCCATGTCTTGACCACGGCTTCCGCGTTCATTGGATCGCCATCATGAAAAGAAACGCCTTCCACCAGCTTCATATCAAGCGACAGGCCATCGTCCGAGAACGACCAGCTTTCCGCAAGGCCGGGCTGCACGGAATAATCCGTGCCATCGGAAACAACCAGCGATTCCAGGAACAGTCCATAGACCATTTTATCTATGGTAGGCGCAATTGTCTCCATGGGGTTGATAGGGGTAATGCCGATGCGCCGCGCATACAGAATGCCGCCGCGCTTTACGGACGACGTTGCTTCAGCTTCTGGCGCGGCCTCCTCCGCTGCAGTTGCATCCGTTGCCGCTTCAGCTTCGCTGGATGAGGCGGCTGTCGGGGCTTCGGTCTTGGTCTGCTGGCATCCTGCTACCACAGAGATCAGCATCGTTACGGCCATAAGCAGCACAACAATCTTCTTCATACTTCTTTCCTTTCCTTTCCTTGCTTTACCTTGATGTGTATTGCCAATAGATTCTTGTGCCTTATAATAACGCCCTTAAACAATCATGTCAACGCCATTATATGATTAATATAACATAAAATTGCATTATCTGAGCGATATTTGCTCCAATTCTATTGACTTGCGGCCGTTTATTACAGTATAATTGCGATAAATTTCTTGGTTATGTTTGTCATAGGATAATTCTATATCATGAAAGGAACCATATTCATGCAAAAGAAGACTTTGATCCTAAACAATCGTGAGGTCGCCTCATTACTGTCTTTAGATGATACGATTGCCGCCGTTGAAAGCGCTTACAAGTCTTTCAGCAGCGGGAATACCAATATCCCCCCTATCACTTCGATTGATATTCCTGAACACAACGGTGAAATGGATTTTAAATCGGGATATTCGCGTGAAGAAGATCTGATCAGCATGAAGATCGCTTCCGGTTTCTGGGATAATCCTAAGAAATTCGATCTCCCCTCCTGCGTGGCGCTTGTTTGTTTGCTGGATGCCGACAATGGCGTGCCGCTCTGCATCATGGACGGCGCATTAATTACAGGTATTCGTACAGGCGCTGCAGGCGCGGCTGCCGCGCGCGTCATGGCCAGGAAAGACTCCCGAAAGGCGGCTATCATTGGCACAGGCGGGCAGGCGCGCATGCAGATCCGCGCTTTGGCGCGCGTGCTGCCAATCGAATCCGTCAACATCTGGGGAATCGAGGGCTGCAATGCCTATCGGCAGGATATGAGCGCGCTGCTGCCGAATATAACCTTTACTGTATTCAACAGCATTCAGGACGCTGTCCATGGCTGTGACATCGTCATCACCGCTACGCCCAGCCGCGAGCCTCTGATCATGGCCGACTGGGTCGAACCCGGTATGCACCTGACCGCCGTTGGCTGCGATGCGCCCGGCAAGCAGGAATGGGATCCCGCGGTGTTCTTGCGCGTAGGAAAAGTGGTCAATGACAGCATTGAAGAATGTGTGCGCCGCGGTGAAACACAGCATCCTATTCGATTAGGCTACCTGAAAAAAGAAGACATCTATGCTGAGATCGGAGAGATCCTGTTGGGCAGGAAGCCGGGACGCACATCCGATGATGAAATAACGCTGTACGATACCACCGGACTTTCTATACTTGACCTGAACACAGCAGCCATGGTATATCGTGCAGCCATAGAAAAGAAGATCGGAACGTTTATCGACATTATATAAAGGAGCAGGAGGATAGCATATGAAGCCATACATTATTGACGCGTTTACCAACGTTCCCTTTGGCGGCAATGCAGCCGGCGTGGTGCTGATCCAGGACGCCTATCCGCCGGATGCCGACATGCTGGCTCTTGCCGGCGAGTTGGGCTTCTCTGAAACCGCTTTCGTGCAAGCTCTCGGCGGAAACGCTTTTCGCCTGCGCTATTTTACTCCTACAAACGAAGTCGAGCTCTGCGGTCATGCAACAATCGCTTCATTTCACGGCTTGCGGCAATGGGGACTGATCGCGGAAGGTCAGCCGTGTATAGCCAAAACGCTTGCGGGTGAGCTAAACGTGGACATTGATGCAGACGGCATTGTCTGGCTTGACATGGCGCCGCCGAAAGAGACCGGCTCGCTTTGCGCCGCAGATACCGATGCGCTTTACGCCATGTTTGGACTTGCGGCCGAGGATGCCGGCGCGCTCGCGCCCGCCATCGTCAACTCCGGACTCCCCGATATTCTTATGCCTTTAAAAAACCGTGCTCTTCTGGCCGGCTTAAGACCCGATTTCTCAGCCATTTCCGATCTTTCCAAACGGTTGAATGTTACGGGCGTTCATGCCTTTACGCCAGGCGACGGAGACGTTACTGCCCATGTGCGCAACTTTGCGCCCCTGTTCGGCATCGACGAGGAGGCCGCCACGGGTACCTCAAACGGCGCGCTGACTTTCTATCTGTATAACCGCAAGCTCATCAAGCCCTGCAATCTCAACCGGTTCATACAGGGGGAGGCCATGGGCCGCCCCTCCGAAATACTCTCCCGTCTACACACTGACGGCGCGGCCACGACTGTCCGCATAGGCGGTCGTGCCGCTGTGCGCCCCTGAATGTAAGGAGCGTTTTCTTGCTGTCTCGTATAAAGATAAAGATCGGCAAATGTATTTGCCGATCTTATTTTCTTGCCGCATGACAGTGTCATAATCCGCTCCTGCATCAGAGATGCGGCGGAGCCGGTCAGCCTTGCTGCGGGGGATCGTTCGTGTTAACCAGTATCACATGCACTCCCACGCTTCGTAATCGATCGATTTCCGCCGTGTTCGCCTCTGCATCCGTCACAAGGCAATCTATCATATCGATCCCCGCACTCAAAAAATCCACACTGCGGCCGATTTTTGAAGAATCCGCCACAACAATACGTTTGCCTGAGCAGCGGTTGAGCATCATGTTGTTGACATTGGATTCCTGATAGCGGGAGGTCGTTATCCCTGTACTCGCATTAATGCCGTTTACACCCAAAATACACTTTGTAGCATAGACCTTGGCAATGTTTGCCGTCGCAAAATCTCCATACATGGATTGTGACTCGGGATTGCACTCTCCGCCGGTTATAATAATGCTGATCCTGGGGTCCAATATGATGGATGGCGTCATCGCGTTATTGGTAATGATTCTGACATTGCTTCGCGTAATATGCTTCAACACCGACAGTACTGTTGTTCCCGAGTTTACAAAGACAACATCATCGGCCGCGATCATTTCCGCCGCGCGCTTGCCAATCATATCCTTTTTCTCTATATTGATCCCCAATTTGTCCGAGAAATGTGAGAGAGGCACACGATTGTTTGGAACGATGCTGGCGCCGCCCCGATAGCGTACAATTAAACCGGATTGCTCCAAAAAGCTGAGGTCCCGGCGAATGGTAATCTCGGAAACTTTCAGCTCGCGGCTGATTTCCGGAATGGCCACGCTCTTTTCACGTTTCAGTGTGTCGAGAATGCGTGAACGTCTTTCCTCAACTAGAACAAAGCTGTTTTTCATTCGTTTTCTGCCCTCATCTGTTCATAACGCGTCAAGCCATCGCGCTTGCGCTATAACATTTTACATTGTTTATTATTATCCCATAAATATAAGATGTTTGCAATATTATCTGGAAAAAATTCCTCATTTTAAGTCCGTTTCGCTCTTAAAAAGAAAATGTTAAGAATATTCCCTTCGCTTGCTGCCCATCTATTGACAACAATGCTCGTAATGTTGTATATTTCAATCATAATTCGGCCAAATAGGGCGGAGGTTTGATCATGAGCAGCAATCTTACACAAACTGAGATCTATGAATTCATAAACGAATCGTTGGATAAACTGGAGTCATGGCGCGGAGAGCAGCTCAATCTTGACGCCGGTCACGGCATCATCGGCGAACGGGCCGGCATGCTGCATCGCGGTTGGATGTATTCGTTCAGTCCGGACAATTATCTGAACGAGCGCATGCACGCAGGCACTATCTATTATGATGATATAGAAGCCCTCTGCATTGAACTCTTCCAAGATGTGTACCATGCAAAATATGTTGACCTGAACCCCATGTCCGGCGCCAACGCGAACATGGTACTGATCTGTGCCCTGACCAAGCCGGGCGATACGATGATGGCCTTTATGGACCCGCTTGGCCATAACTCGCTGCGTCAGGAGGGTATCGCCGGCTTTCTTGATCGGAAGATCATCGGCATCCCGTATTGCCGCGAGACGCTGAGCATAGATCTCGACGCGTTTCGCGAAAGCGTTTTGAAAGAGCGTCCGTCGCTGATATTTATTGGCTCGGCTTTTTATCTGTTTATGGAACCGTTCCGCGAAATCCATGCCATCGCTGAAGAGGTGGGCGCCTTTGTTTGCTGTGATGTGTCGCATACCTTCGGCCTGTTGTGTTCAGATTATCTGCCTAACCCCTTGGACGAAGGCATAGACGCCATCGTCGGCGGCACCTACAAGACTTTTAACGGCCCTTGCAAAGGCATTATACTCAGCAATAACAAAGAGTTATATGACCGCGTGCACAGCACCATGCCCCATATTGTCGCCAGCTTGAATTCAAACTATATCCCCGCGCTGACCATGGCGCTCACGGATCTGAAGCTGCACGCCAATGAATATACGCAACAGCTTCTTGCTAACGCTCAGGCTTTGGCCATCGAAATGGAAAAGCGCGATTTTGAAGTCTGTTTCAAGGAGCGCGGTTATACGCAGACGCATTTGGTGGCTACCAAAATGGAGGGCACTGACCGGCGTGGTTTTGTGCAGCTAATGGCAAGCGCCAACATTATGTCCAGCACAGTTCCCTGCGACGAACGCCACACCTATATCCGTCCTGGCACGCTCGTAGTCACGCGACAGGGCTTTGTGGAATCTGATATGGCGATGTGCGCGGACTATCTGCACCGTGTTCTGCATCTTGGGCAGACGGCTCAAGTCAAGGCTGAGATCATTGACATGATGCACGCACGTCCCAAGCAGGTACGCTTTGCCTATTAGTCCTGAACGACGGTCTCTGTTCGGTCGCAAGTTTACGAGCAGAGACCGTTTTTTTCATATGTGTTCCTCAGATGTTTAAAGGCGCTTTCACTCAAGGGTGCAGACTCCTGCGAGCTCGTTCCGATATGGAATTGCCTCGGCTGGCCCTCTTGCCCGTTTTTGTCGGAACGGAGGCTTGTCGTCCCGAAGCGCCGGCAGCATGCGTTGATCGTATTGCCTAAAAAATATATCTGCCTTTCCTGCGGCCACTGCGACAGCCGCTGCCCTTTCGGCGTTCGGCAGAGCGACCGGATGAGGGAGATCGCCCAATACTTCGGCAGCGAAAACGGGAAATGCTGAGTCAAACGGCAAGCGCCTGTTGCCATGCGTGGAGTCAGGAACGCGTTTTCCGCCCTTGTGAGCTTCAGCGTCATATGATACAATATATTGGTTCACACGGAGGCGGTCAGCCATGGATATTGTGGAAATTTATACTATGATCCGATGGATACTCTGCGCGGCGGCCGCGGCGCTTTTGAGCGGTCTTGCGCCGGTTTTCATGCGCGCGGGCGCCAGACGCTCCGATCCCTCTCTTGCCGCGGCGCTGTTTTCCACCGTGCTCATGATGATCGTCTGCATTCCCCCGTTCCTCGGCGGCGAGTGGCCGGCGCTCGCCTTACTGAGCGGCCGTCGTCTGCTGTTTCTCGCGCTGAGCGGTCTGCTGACGGCCCTCTGCTGCCTTTGCCTGTTCACGGCCCTGACGGGCGCCTCAGTCGGGCGCGTGTTTCCGCTGATCAATCTGTCCGGCGTGCTGATGACCGTCCTGGCTTATTTTTTTCTTGGCGGAGGTCTCGGCATCTGGCGGCTCTGCTGTCTTGGGCTGATACTGCTGGGCACCGTGCTCCTGGAGAGCCGCAGCCAGCGCTCCGGCTCGCTTCGCTGGCTGCTCTACGCCGTGCTGGGGCTGTTCTCGCTCACAGCGGTCTCGTTCCAGTGGAGCTTTGCTCTCGAGGGCGGCCTGAGCGAAACGCTGGCGCTGCCGGTTCAGATCGGGATCGCCTGCGTGCTGCTCTGGATATTCGTCCTGGCGCGCGGCAGGCAAAGATCCATGCGCGCCATGGGATTTCGCGGCTGGAGCGAGGTGGTTCTCGCCGCTGTCTGCATCGGTCTGGCCAGCGTCCTGGACTGGTACGGCGCGCGATTCGGAGACTTGAGCTGGCTTGCGCCCATCAGCTGTCTTGGCTTTGCGTCGATGCTGCTGTTCGCGCGGATATTTCTTAAGGAAAAGCTTCCCGGCAGCGCCGTATTCGGCCTGCTGCTCGTGCTGGCCGGTACCTTTGCAATGTTGATGGGATGGTGAATCATATGAAATACGATCTTTGCATATTTGATCTGGACGGAACGATCGTCGATACCATAGACGATCTGACGGCGGCCATGAACGCCGCCTTGACGCACTACGGATACGCGGCCAAAACCACGCGAGAGATAGCCGCCATCGTGGGACACAGCGTGACCTACATGTGTCAGAACGCGCTGCCGCCGAAGGATTTTGACAAGTGGCGTCTGATCCGCCGCGAGTACGACGCCTATTACGGCGCGCACTGCTGCGACCGGAGCCGTCCCTACGAGGGCGTGCTGCGCGCCATGCAGGACCTGCGCAGCGCGGGGATGAGGCTTGCCGTCGTATCCAACAAGCCCCATGCCGAAGCCATGAAGGTCGTCGGCACGCTGTTTCCGCGGGATTGCTTCTCCATGATACTCGGCCATATGGAAAAGTTCCCGATCAAGCCCGATCCGGCCTCGCTTCTGTTTGTGCTGGACTATTTCGGCGTCTCGCCCGAGCGGGCGGTCTATGTGGGCGATTCCGAGGTCGATGTGGCGTTTGCCGAAAATGCCGGCGTCGACTGCCTCACGGTCTCTTGGGGGCTCAGGGGGCGTAAAGCGCTGGAGGCCGCGGGCGCGCCCCGCATCATAGACGACGCGGGCGAGCTGATTGAGCTGGTGGCGCGCGCATGAAGCGGCGCGTGCTCGATTTTGACAGAACTGTCTATGACGGCGATTCCACGGCCGGCTTCTACCGGCGCTGTCTGTTGCGCTACCCGCGCGTCGCGCTCGATCTGCCGTTGTCCTGCTGGTATTTTCTGGCGATGTGGCTCGGGCTCGTTTCAAAGACCCGCGCCAAGGAGCGCTTTTACCGTTTTTTACGCTATGTACCGGACGTCGAGGCCGAGACGCAGGCTTTCTGGGCCGCCAACGTGCAGAAGATCAAGCGCTGGTATCTGGAGAGCCGGCGCTCCGACGACCTGATCGTTTCCGCCTCTCCGGAGTTTCTGCTGCTTCCGATCTGCGACAAGCTTCAGGTATCCCTGCTCGCCTCGCGCGTCGATCCAAAAACGGGCGAAACGCAGGGTCTCAACTGCCACGGCGAGGAAAAGCGCCGGCGTCTGCTGGAAGCCTGTCCGGATATCGAAATCGAAAGCTTTTATTCCGACGCGCTCAGCGACGCGCCGCTTGCGCGCATGGCCGGGCAAGCCTTCTTTGTCAGGGGCGAGCGCGTTCTTCCCTGGCCGACGCTATAACTGCCCCTGTATGCTGGCCGTGGTAAAGGAGCGAAGGCGGCTTTGCATGCGTTCCTGTCTCAAAAGCGGCATGAGCTGCCTGACAGCCTGCGCGCGCGTCAGGCCCGCAAGCTCCATGAGCATGCCGGCTGCATCCTGCAGGGACGGATACTCGTCCAGCAGCACCGTCACCCCGTCGCCTTTAAGACAGAATTGCACAATGCGCGTATAGGGCGTCTCCACAAAATGCACGTTGAGCCGCAGCATCCATTCGCCCGTGGACAGCGCGTTCGTCTGTATATCGGTGCGCACGAGATAGCTGTCGCCGTGCATGGTCAGCTCGCTTTCTGCGTAGCCGTTGCCCTGAACGTTCAGGCGATGGCGCGCGTCCCCCTCCACGAACTCAATGGTCAGGCCCGACTCCCCGCGGCGGAAAGCAATGCGCTCCACGCCCGTGGAATAATTGTTGTGAACGCTCATGAGAATGACCGGAAACAGGCTCGTAGCGTTGGCTTCGAAGCGGTAGACCAGCCCGTCGAGCCTCTCCGCGATCTCGCTAAACGCCGGCCCGCTCCAGTCGGGCTTATAAAATGCGCTGCGATAGCGCACCGACAGTCCCTCGGCCGTTACCCTGAGCGCGTTTTGCGCAGCAGGGTCCGGCGGCAGCGGGCGCTCGCCCACGTTCATAAAGGCGCGATCCACGGCCTCGAGCACGCCGCCCTGCGCAAAGAGTCTGGCCGTGCCCGAGAACAGCACCACCAGCATGTCCAGCTCCGGCAGCGCCAGCATATACTGTCCGAAGGCGCCGTTGAACAGGAAGGCGCCCGGGCGCGCCGTCATCCATATCTGATGGCCGTAGCCATAGGTGATCTCGCCGTCCGGCGTTTCTATCTGCGGCCGCGTCGCCTCGCGCACCCAGTCCTCCGACAGCAGCCGTTTGCCCGCATAGACGCCGCGATCGAGGTATAGCTGGCCGATCTTCGCCACGCTCTCGGCGGTCAGGTTCAGGCCCCATCCGCCCTTCTCCGTCCCCTCCGGCGAGGTCTCCCAGGGATGAACGTCGATGCCCAGCGGCGCAAACAGGCGCGGCCCGAGATATTCCGAGAGCGTTTGACCGGTCTTTCTGCGAACGACGGCGGCCAGCATATAGGTATTCATGGAATTGTACAGAAACCGCGTGCCAACGGAAAAACGGACGCCCGCGTGCAGGAAGTCCCTCTCCCAGTCGGCGCCAAGCGCGCTGCCGACCTCGTTGTAAAGAGAGCCCGTACTCATATTCAGAAGATGCCTGACCAGAAACCGGTGCGACGGATGCGTTTCATCCTCGGGCATCTTGTCGGGGAATATGTCCGCAAGTCTTTCATCCAGCGATAGTCTGCCCTCGTCCACAAGCATGCCGATGGCGGTGGCGGTTATGCTTTTGCTGAGAGAATACAGCTCGTGCGGCAGTTGCGGCTCATAGGGCGACCAGTGCGCCTCGGCGATCACATGCCCGTGTCTGAGCGCCAACAGCACCTCCGCGCCGGCCGCTTCGTCGGCATTGACGGCGTCAAGCAGCATCAGCAGGCTCCGGCTCGACACGCCCTGCTCCTCGGGCGTGCTGCGCGGCAGAGGCGCGCGCTCGGGCGCAGGCAGCATAAGAGGCTTTTCGATATGCCTTGCGTAGCTGTACAGATGCTGCATATCCTGCCTCAAAAATTTCCACATCAGATCCAGGGTACGCTTAGAAAGCGTCTGATCGACCTGCTCAAGCTCCTTGCGGAACAATCCGCGCTTTCTCGTAAGCTGGGTGCGATCGCGCGCGGTCAGGCGCTCGTAGCGCGCCTCCACGCGATCCGTCACCTCGTCCCAGCCGATGGGCAGCGCGCGGCGCGCAGCCTCGCCGATCCGTTTCTGCTCTGCCTCGTCGGAAAGATACGCCGCAATGCGCGCCGCCATATCCTCCGGCTCGCAGCCTGCGATCAGGCCGGTGCCGCCGTCGCCGATAAATCCCGCGGCGGTCGAGCCGGCCAGCACCAGCGATGGCGTTCCCTGTGCCGCAGCCTCGCGCACGACGAGTCCCGGGCTGACGCTGTTGGAGGGAAACAGGCAGAGCGCGGCGGCGGCGTACAGGCCGTGCAGCAGGCTTTCATCCTCCACAAAGCCTGCAAAACGGACGTGGCGCTGCAGGCCGCAGGCGCTCACAAGCTCGCGCAGCGCGCTTTCGTCGGGCCCCTGTCCGGCGAATACCAGCGTGAAGCTTTGATCCGCCGCCGCCAGCAGGCGCGCCGCCTCCACCAGCGCAAATACATTTTTCACGCGATCGATACGCCCGACGTACAGCAGCAGCGGCTCGCCGCCCAGATGATAGCGGGCGCGCACCTCTGCTGCGGACGCGATCGTAAGGCCGTAGCGCTGCGTACCGTTCTCCATGATCTCAATGCGGCCGGAAAAACCGTGCTCCAAAAGCAGCGCCCTTGCGTCCTCGCTGACGGTCCATATCTCGTCGCAGCGATTGAAATAATCCAGTATGAAATGCACCGACGTCGGCCCGCCGCGTTCGCCCTCGCCGGTATTGAGATATTCCTCAAAATACTGCGGATGAAAGCTTCCCACCAGCGGGACGTGCAGCCTCGAGGCGAGCCTGGCCGCCTCCATACCCGCGCTGCCGGGCGAGTGCGTATGCACGATATCGAACTTCACGGCGTCGGCGCGCGCCAGATAGTGCAGATCGAGGCTGGCCATGCCCAGCGTTCCCTTGGACGCGCCGGGCACCTTGACGCTCATGTAGTCGAGCGTTTCAAAGGGATGCCGTCCGCGGTAATAGCCGTTTACCATGGGTGTGACGACATACACCTCATGACCGCGCTCGGCCAGCGAGCGGGCATAGGCATAGGACACGCGCCCTACGCCGTCCGCAACGGGCAAAAAGGAATCGGTGCATTGCGCAATGGACAGCATAACGCCCTCCTATTTCATCAGCAGGCGGATGGCCTTGTTCAGATTGTCGACCGCTTCCGTGTCCCCCGTTTGGATAGCATCCACGATGCAGTGGTCGATATGATCCTGCAATATCAGCTCGCAGACGCCGTTGATAGCCGAGCGCACGGCGGCAAGCTGTATCAGTACCTCCGCGCAGTCGCGGCCGTCGACGACCATCGTGCGCACGGCGGTCAGATGTCCGATGGCGCGTGAAAGCCGGTTGACCACAGCCTTCGTGTTCTGGTGGGCATGCGGCGTTCCGCCCGTATCGCCATGATGGCGAAAACATTCTCTCATTGCTCTCTCCAAAGCTTATTTTGCTTATTATACCATATGCGCGCCGAAAAGCATCCCCCCTCCGGCTCACCGTCCGAAAACGCCGGCAGGGGCGCGAGCCGCTTTTGGCCGCTGACGGTTCCGTTCTGCGCGGCAATGTGCTATGATGTAGACGACGCCCCGCGCGGGATGCAGGCGTATCCGCCGCGGGCGCCCCGGGCGCATACCGGCCGGTAAAATCGTTTAAAGGAGAGCCAGGGACTGTGGAACAGCGCGAAGGCGATATGCTCGTGAATCTCTATGCGCTTCCGCCGAGAGAGGAGCCGCCGCAGGGCTTCACGATCTGCCGCGCATTTTCCGGCGACAGGGAGCGCATCCTCGCAAAGCTTCGCACGCTTGCGCCCGCATGGGCTGGCGAAGTCTCTGTGGCGCTTTCCAAAACGCCCAGCAGTTGTTTCCTGGCCTTCTCCGCAGGCAGGCCTGTCGGCTTTGCCTGCTATGACGCCACCGCCAGGGGCTATTTCGGCCCGACAGGCGTAACGCCTGCCTGCCGCGGCAGGGGCGTGGGCCGCGCGCTGCTTTTAGCGGCGCTGTACGCCATGCGCGACGACGGCTACGGCTACGCCGTCATCGGCTGGGCCGGCGAGGCCGCTCCCTTTTATGAAAAGGCTGTCGGCGCGCGCTTCATCGAGGGCGGCGAGCCCGAGAATACGCTTTATTCGTGCACGCTCTCCATGCAGAAAAAACGCCGCTAGATCCGGAATGTATAAGGAGCCGTCCAGCGGCAGCGCGGACGGCTCCTTTGTTTCCCTGCGTTTTCGCTATGCCTCGAACGGGAATGTATACGGCAGCTTCTTCCGGTCGCGCACCGCGATCAGCTCCTTTTGCACGGCCGCTCCCACGGGCACGCCCTTATCCTTGCGCTCCTGCCAGGCCAGCCATTCCTTTTCGCCGGCCGTGTAGATGCGCTCTTCCCCGGGCGCTTTTTCGGAGGCGCGCAGCTCCCTGAGTATTTCGCCCGCCGTATGCCGGAAATGATCCAGTCCAAGGAAGGCCTCGGGGTCGATGACGAGGAAGAAGTGGCCCAGATGGTAGGGCTTTGCGTTCCCCTCTGCGTCCTTATTGGTAAGCATCTTCAAAAAGCCGCCCATCTGCAGGGCCGCCGAAAGTATCTCCACCACGGTGGCGTAGCCGTAGCCCTTATAGCCCGCCAGCTCCTCGCCGATGCCGCCGAGCGGCGCGAGGGCGGCGGTACCGTCCGTCAGGCCCTTCAGTATCGCCGGACTGTCCGTCATGGCGCTGCCGTCGCGGCCGATGACCATGCCCGCGGGCGTGTCCTTGCCGCAGCGCGCGTAGTATTCGATCTTTCCGCGCTGACTGATGCTCGTGGCGCAGTCGAGCATGAAGGGGAAGGGCTCGTCCGTCGGCAGGCCGATGGTGAGCGGGTTCGTGCCCAGCATATTCTCCACGCCAAAGGTCGGCGCGATCGAGGGCCGCGCGTTCGTGCCCGTGATCCCGATCATGCCCGCGTTGGTGGCCATGCCGGCCCAGTAACCGGCAATACCGTAATGCGAGCTGTTGCGAACGGCCGCCATCGCCAGGCCATAGGTCCTGGCCTTCTCGATGATGGTCTCCATGGCCCTGTGGCTTGCGACCATGCCCATGCCGTCGTGCGCGTCCGCAACAAGCGTTGTCGGCGTTTCCTTGACCACCTCGTACTCCGTGACAGGATTGAGTATGCCCGCGTCTATGCGGTCGAGATAGATGGGCTTAAAACGATTGCAGCCGTGGCTCTCGATGCCGCGGCGGTCGGACTCCATCAGCACGTCGGCGCAGATCTTCGCATCCTCACGCGGCACCCCGAAGGTCACAAAGGCGTCCTCCATGAACGGTCCGATGATGTCCCAAGGGATATACGGTCTGGTTTCCTGCATTGTTATTTCCTCCTCATACGGTTTTTCGATGTCCGTTATCTGTTCTCCCAGTTAGACGCCCGTTCCACCGCCTTGTGCCAGTCGGTCATGCGCTTTTGGCGTTCCTCGGCGGCCATGGCGGGCGCAAACACGCGCTCGCTCTGCCAGTGGGCGGCGACGTCCCGTTTGCTTGCGTATACGCCCACGGCAAGCCCCGCCAGACAGCTTGCGCCAAGCGCGGTGGACTCCACGCATCTGGGCCGGTTGACGGGGATATTCAGTATGTCGGCCTGAAACTGCATCATCACATTGGACACGGCGGCGCCGCCGTCCACCTTGAGCTCCGGCAGCTTCAGCTCCGCGTCCCGGGCCATGGTATCCGCAAGGTCCCTTACCTGATAGGCGATGCCCTCGAGCACCGCGCGGGCAAAATGCGCCTTGCCGGTCGCGCGGGTCAGCCCGACGAACGCACCGCGCGCGTACATATCCCAGTGCGGAGCGCCGAGGCCCGTAAACGCGGACACAAAGTACGCGCCGCCGGCGTCCGGCACCGATCCGGCCAGTATGTCCGCCTCGCGCGCCGAGCTGATGAGCCCCAGCTCATCCCGAAGCCACTTGATGGAGCTGCCGGCGTTGAATATACTGCCCTCGAGCGCATACTCCACCCCGCCGTCAAGGCCCCAGGCGATCGTGGTAAGCAAGCGATTCTGGCTTTCGATGGGCCGCTTTCCGGTGTTCATCATCAGAAAACCGCCCGTACCGTAGGTGCATTTGGCCGCACCGCGGGAAAAGCACGCCTGACCGAACAGGGCCGCCTGCTGATCGCCGGCCGCGCCCGCCACCGGCACGTCTGCCAGCATTTCCAGTCCCAGTATGCGGGGCCGCACCGTGCCGTATACGCAGCTCGACGGCTTGACCTCCGGCAGCATGGCGCGCGGAATGTTCAGCCGCCGAAGCAGCGTCTCGTCCCAATCCAGCTTGTGAATGTCAAACAGCATGGTGCGCGCGGCGTTTGAATAATCCGTCACATGCGCGCCGGTCAGGTTCCATATCAGCCAGCTGTCCACCGTCCCAAAAAGCAGCTCGCCCCGCTCGGCGCGCTGCTGTCCCTCAGGAATATGGTCAAGGATATATCGGATCTTGGTAGCGGAGAAATATGCGTCAATGATCAGGCCTGTCACGGCCTGCACATGTCCGCCAAGGCCCTCGGCGATCAGCTTCTCGCAGAGCGGAGCCGTGCGGCGGCACTGCCAGACGATGGCGTTGTACACAGGCATGCCTGTGGCCTTTTCCCAAACGATCGTAGTCTCGCGCTGATTGGTCACGCCTATGGCCGCCACTTCGCCCTTTTGAACGCCGGCCGCCGCCAGAGCGTTGACGGCCGCCTGCGTCTGCGTTTCCAGTATGTCACGCGGGTCGTGCTCCACATAGCCCGCCTGCGGATATATCTGCCGGAATTCAAGCTGTGCGGAATTCACGATGCTTCCTGCAAAGTCAAACAATATCGCGCGCGAGCTGGTCGTGCCCTGATCGAGCGCCAAGAGGTATTTAGCTGTCGTGTTCATGCGGCTCCTCCCCGTCCCGTCCCCGCTTTTTCTTCCAGATCTGTACGCCGGTCTTGCGCCACTCTCTGACGGCGCGTACGACCAATACCGCTACCAGCGCGATTATGACGGCCAGCAGCGCGCCCAGCACGATCCAGGCTCTGCCCGCCCAGCGCCGCACCTGCACGCTGTCGGGCGCGGGCGTAGGCGTGGGCTTTGACGCTGGCTGCGGCGTGGGCGACGCGTAAGGCGTGGCCGTCGCCTCGGGCGCCACATAGCCCGCAAGCTCCGTCTCGGATATATTTTCAAACAGGTCGCTCAGCGCGCCGTCTTCACCGACGGTCGAGCTGAAGAGGCCGTAGTCAACGCCGTCCACGTTCACATATGACGCGGCGTCGCCATAATCATGGAAATACAGCTTGGACGTTTTCCACAGCCCGTATTCTGCCGCAGAATTGGCAAACATGCTCTCATCGTCCGACAGCGCCGCCGCCTGGCGCACCGCGCGGTAGGTCTCGGAGCGGATCGCGGCGCCGTCCTCGCCGCCCTCGGCATGCGTCGCCAGCACACAGGGCCGGTAATGCCGGATCTGCTCGATCATAAAGGCGGTGGCATAGCTCTCGTCATAGTCCTCGCCCTCCAGCTCCGCCAGTATCGCCGAGCCGGCCGGCACATAGTCCCCGGTCACGGGCAGGTTGCGCACGCCCGCCGTCCAGAGCGCGTCCAGCGCCGCGTTTATATCCGTGTCGCTCCCGCGGCTGATATATACCAGCAGGCAGGACAGGCCCTGACGGACGTCGTATTCCTCCAGCAGACCGTGAAATACGGCGCTTTCATCTCCTGGCGCCGCCGCCACAAGCATCAGATCCGCCCGTTCCACCGGCGGCAGCCAGTTATGCACGCGCTCCGGCAGCTCCGTATCCGCCCTGCACAGGCAGACGTCCTTGAGTATGCCCTTGCCGTGCGTCAAAAGCAGCAGCATGCCGCAGTCGCTTTCAAGCGGCATATACTCCTGCGTCAGCCCGCCAAAAAAAGCGGCCGTGGAGATCGTGGCGCCGTCAAAGCCGCGCTGCTCTATCAAATACTCTTCCGGCAGGCTCTCCCATACCAGATATATGCCCTGCGCGCTGCTTCCGGCGTCCCATTGCAGAGCAAACCAGTTCCCGTCGTTAAGCGTCAGCTTCGTCCTGTCGTTGCCGTCGCTGAGCGCCTCGAAGGAAACCCGTCTGCCGGAGGTCTGCACGCTGCATTCGCCGGTCATATCGCCGTCCTCCGCCGACGCCGCAGCCGCTGCGGGCACAACGCCGCAAAGCAAAAGCGCCGCGATCAGCGTCCATACCGCCAGAAGGCGCGTCAAGCCGCGTCTGTACATGGTACGCACCGCCTTTCTCCAGGATTATCTGTATTATCCCACGCATGCGCCCTTCTGGCAAGCAAAAAGCGTTGTATTTGGAGCCGGTATCCGCTATGATGAGGATATGAACGCACGACAGCTTATGGAAAAATATCAGCTTCGCCCCAATCGGGCTCTCGGCCAGAACTTTCTTATGGACCCCGAAGCGCTTGAACGGATCGCCGCCGCAGCCGCGGAGGGCGGCCTTCCCGTGCTGGAGATCGGCGCGGGTCTCGGCGCTCTGACGGAAGCGCTCATCTGCCGCGGCGCACAGGTAACAGCCGTCGAAAAGGATGGGCGGCTTGCCCAGATCCTGACCGCCGAGCAGCCCGCTGCCAAGGTGCTTCACGCCGATTTTCTGCACGCCGATCTTGCGTCGCTTACCGGCGGCGCCGATTTTTCCGCGGCCGGTAACCTGCCCTATTATGTCACCACGCCCATCTGCGAGCGCCTGCTGGCCGCTCTGCCCGCGCGCGCCGTCGTTATGGTGCAGTCTGAAGCGGCGGAACGCTTTTTTGCCGCGCCCCATGCGCGCGTGTACGGCCCGCTTGCCGTGCTTGCGCAGACATACTACGCGCCCGAAAGGCTCATGGACGTGCCGCCGCAGGCCTTCTGGCCACAGCCGGAGGTGGACAGCACCGTCGTCCTCTTCCTGCGGCGCGGAGATGTTTGCGGCGAGCCCGCCGCCTTTCTGCATTTTCTGAAAACCGCCTTCGCCATGCGCCGCAAAACGCTCGCAAACAATTTTCAAAAGGATCCGCGGCTCGCGTCCGCGCTTGAGGAATGCGGCCTCCCCCTAAACGCGCGCTCTGAAGCGCTCACACCGGAAGCGCTCTGCCGACTGTGGCGCGCCATGGACGGGCGATAGCAGGCGGATGGGCGGCATCGCCTTCTTTCTCTTTCAAGAGAAAGAGAAAGAAGCAAAGAGAAAGCTCCCCCTATTC
>CAZCAV010000010.1:11315-51755 GCA_964496795.1 uncultured Oscillospiraceae bacterium | reverse complement strand
CGTGCTCACCGGCAAGGGCCTGCCCTACGGCGGCAGCCTGATCCGGCCGGAAGCCACCGGCTATGGCGCGGTGTATTATGCGGTCGAGGTTTTCAAACATGAGCATGACAGCATCGAGGGCAAGAGCTTTGCCATTTCCGGCTTTGGCAACGTGGCATGGGGCATTGCGCGCAAGGTGGCGGAGCTGGGCGGCAAGGTCGTGACGCTCTCCGGCCCGGACGGATATATTTACGATCCGGACGGCATCATCACCGAGGAGAAGATCAACTATATGCTGACCATGCGTAACAGCGGCCGCGACAAGGTGCAGGACTATGCGGACAAGTTTGGCTGCGAATTCCATGCGGGCGAAAAGCCCTGGGGCGTAAAAGCCGACGTCATCATGCCTGCCGCCACGCAGAACGACGTCAATATGGAACAGGCCAAAAAAATTGCGGCCAACCATATCAAGTATTATATAGAAGTGGCCAACATGCCCACCACCAACGACGCTCTGGCCTATCTCTGTGAGCAGAAAGCCATGATCGTGGCGCCGTCGAAGGCCGTTAACGCCGGCGGCGTGGCTACGAGCGCGCTCGAAATGAGCCAGAACTCCATGCGCTATAACTGGACGGCCGAGGAGGTCGATCAGAAACTCCACCAGATCATGAAGAATATCCATGACAATTCCGCCAAAGCGGCCGAAGCAAACGGCCTTGGCTACAATCTGGTGGCCGGCGCGAATATTGCGGGCTTTATCAAGGTCGCGGACGCCATGATGGCGCAGGGCCTCATCTAAGAACACAGCGCTTGTCTGCCGGGCGCTTCCGCGGATGCGGGAGCGCCTTTTCTGTGTTATAATAGTTCTCGATGACAGAGAACGAGTTTTTTAAAGCCATAGCGGACGATGCGCTCGGCGGCGCTTACCTGCTTTACGGAAGGGAACCGTACAGCCGCGCCAAGGCGATCGCGCTGGCTAAAAACGCGCGCGGCGAGGCGGCGCGGGATCTGAACGTTCAGGTGCTTAGCGGCGTATCGGCCGCGGACGTCGTGAACGCCTGCGAGACGCTGCCGTTTTTTGATGAAAAGCGGCTGGTCGTTATCAGGGAGCTTGGCGGCGACGATGCGCTCAAGATCGCGGATTATGCCGAAAAGGTTCCGCCCTGCTGCATACTTTTGATCGACCGCGCGGAGCCTGTTAAAAGCGGCGCGCTGTTTAAAACGCTCGAGGCGCGCGGCCGTGCGGTGGAGTTTGCGCCCTACGACGAGGATCACGCGGTCGCATTTCTGGATAAGCGCGCGCGGGAAAACGGCGTCCGGCTGGAGCGCCCTGCCGCGCGGCGGCTTGTGCAGATGCTCGGTACGGATCTGGCGCTGCTGGAAAACACGCTGCTGCGCGTATCGGACTATGCAGGCGCGGGTGACGACGTGGACGTACGGCTGATCGAATCCTGTGTCACGCCCGATCGCGAGGTCAAGGTGTATGAGATACTCGACCCCTTGATCGCGGGCAACCGGCGGGCGGCTCTTGGCGCGGCGATCTCCATGCTGCAAAACGGCGAAAGCGCCATGGGCCTGGCGGCCTATCTCGAGGGCGCTGTCAGGCAGCTTTTGACGGCGCGGCAGATGCTGGATGCCCGTCATACGGAAAAGGAGATCCTTTCCGCGCTTGGCGGCAACCCGTACGCAGCCAAAAAAACGGTGCAAAAGGCGGCCAAATGCCGCGAAAATCAGCTTGCCGAGGCGCTGGAGGCCTTTGCGGACGTCGGCTGCCTTCAGGTGCAGGGCCGCGCGAAGGATACGGATACGCTTATGCTGGCATTAATAAAAAGCTTTGGAGGAACGCAAGGAACATGATTCGTCACATCGTATTTACAAAATTCGAAGCGCCGGACGAAAACGTACCCGCGGCGCGCGCGCTTTTGGAGGCGCTGCCCGAGAAGATACCGGAGATCGTGACGCTTGAAACAGGCCGCGATTTTCTTTGCTCGGAGCGGAGCTGGGATATGGCGCTCGTGGTCACGTTCAAGACCCGCGAGGATCTGGCGGTCTATGCAGGCCATCCCGAGCATCAAAAGGTCAAGGCCTACATCCACGCGCACCGCAAGGCGTCTGCGACGGTGGACTATGAGCTATGAACCGATTCAAGGTCGTATCCGATTACGAGCCCTCCGGCGATCAGCCGCAGGCCATCGACAAGCTGGCAGAGGGCGTCCTAAACGGCGATAAAACGCAGGTGCTCCTCGGCGTAACGGGCAGCGGCAAGACCTTTACCATGGCCAAGGTCATCGAACGCGTGCAAAAGCCCACGCTCGTGCTGGCGCACAACAAAACGCTGGCGGCGCAGCTTTGCTCTGAATTCAAGGAGTATTTTCCGGACAGCGCGGTGGAGTTTTTCGTCAGCTATTACGATTATTATCAGCCGGAGGCCTATATTCCGGCCTCCGATACCTATATCGAAAAGACCATCGCCATCAACGACGAGATCGATCGCCTGCGTTACAGCGCCACGAGCGCGCTCAACGAGCGGCGGGACGTGATCATCGTGGCTTCGGTGAGCTGTATTTACGCGCTTGGCGACCCGGAGGAATATGTACGCCTGTCGGTGTCGCTGCGGCAGGGTCAGAGCGTTTCGCGCGAGGAGGTCGTCAAAAGGCTCGTGGACATCCAGTTTCAAAGGAACGACTTTGACTTTACGCGCGGCACCTTTCGCATGCGCGGAGACACGCTGGATATCTATCCCGTATCCTTTGCCGAGCAGTGCGTGCGCGTCGAGTTCTTCGGGGACGAGATCGAGCGCATACTGGACGTTCACGCCACCACGGGGGAGATACTGGGCGAGCGCGCGCATATCGCGATATTTCCTGCCAGCCATTACGCCACAAGCCGCGAGAAGCTGAACGCCGCCAAGGAGGAGATATGGTCGGACGCGGCGAAACGCTCCGCGGAATTCAAGGCCGAAAACCGGCTCGTCGAGGCGCAGCGCATAGAGCAGAGGACCGAATATGACCTCGAGATGATGCGCGAGATCGGCTATTGCAGCGGCATTGAGAATTACAGCCGGTACTTTGACGGCCGCAAGCCCGGCCAGCCGCCCTTTACGCTGCTGGATTATTTTCCCAAAGATTATCTGATGTTCATAGACGAGAGCCACGTTACGATCCCACAGATCGGGGCTATGTACCGCGGCGATCTTGCGAGAAAGACCGCGCTTGTGGATTATGGCTTTCGCATTCCCTCGGCCTACGACAACCGCCCTTTGCGCTTTCCCGAGTTTCTTTCACGCGTGCCGCAGATGATATGCCTCTCCGCCACACCCGCCAAATATGAGCTTCATGAGGCGGCGCAGGTCGTTGAGCAGATCATCCGGCCCACCGGCCTTGTCGATCCCGTGGTCGAGCAGCGGCCCGTTAAGGGACAGATCGACGATCTGCTGGGCGAGGTCCGCATGCAGGCCGCAATGGGCCGCCGCACGCTTGTGACCACGCTCACAAAGCGCATGGCAGAAAACCTGACCGAGTATCTCGACGGCATGGGCGTGCGCGTGCGCTATATGCACTCGGATATTGACACAATGGGGCGCATGGAGATCATACGCGATCTGCGGCTTGGCGATTTCGACGTACTGGTGGGTATTAACCTGCTGCGCGAAGGGCTTGATCTTCCGGAAGTGGGGCTTGTGTGTATTTTGGATGCCGACAAGGAGGGCTTTCTGCGCTCAGCCACCTCTCTGGTACAGACCATCGGCCGCGCGGCGCGCAACGTGGAGGGCAAGGTGATACTCTATGCCGATACCGTCACGCCCTCGATGCGCGAGGCCATGGACGAAACGGAGCGCCGCCGCCGCATACAGAGCGCCTATAACGAAGCGCACGGCGTTACGCCGGAGAGCATCCATAAGGCTGTGCGCGATACGCTTGCCATTACAAGAAAGCCGGTGTTTGACGGGCGCGAGGGACTTTCAGACGAGGAGATACAGGAGCGCATCGCCCTGTTGACCGAGCAGATGCGGGCGTCGGCGCGTGAGCTGGAGTTTGAGCGGGCCGCCAAGCTCCGCGATGAGATCAAAAAGCTGAACGGAGAGGAGGCGGCGCAGCGCGCTGCCGACAACCCCAAGCCCGGCACGGTCGGTTCCCGTAAGCGCAGCCGGGGCCGGACGAGAAAATAGGCGCCGCGCGGCGCTTCAGCCTTCCTTGAGCGCAAGCTGCAGCGCATCGGCCAGGGTGATCAGACCGTCGCCGTCGGTGTCGGCGGCGAAGAGCGCCGTGCCTCCGAGGCTTTCCACGCCCATGGTATAGCGCATGATCTGCCATACGCCGACGCTGTCGGATTCTGCGCGGAACAGCGGCGAGCCGATGAATACAGCGAAGCCCGCGGCTACCAGAAGCAGTATTGCGATCAGCTTTTTCATACTCCGTCCCCCCACTTTCAGGCCTTTTCCATATTCTACCAAAGCCTGTCCACACACAGAACGGTTTCGACAATCTGTTTTTCTTTTGTTTACAATCGGGAGATTTCGGCTAAATACGGCGGTCAGGAGACGATCCGGTACAGACGATAGGTTTTTTCGCCCTCCTCGTAAAAATAGCTCGCGCTCCCCACCAGCTCATAATTCTCGTGCGCGAGCTCTTGATTGCGCGTTACGACGAATTCCGTCAGACCCTCGTCGAGATAGCGGTCCTGCTCGGAAAGGATCTCCTCCTGCGCGATATTGAGCCGCGTAAAGCAGCGGAAATCCGGCTCATAGCCGGCGCAGAAATAGAAGCCGGAGTCCATCATCTGATAGGACAGCACGCTCGGATTCTCCTTGCCGGAAAGCTCGCGCATCGTATCCGCAAAGCGGAATTGCGGCAGCTCGTCCCTTTTCCAGCCGAGCATATAGGCGTTGTCGGAGATCAGCGGGCAGATCGCCAGTGAAAGCGCCAGCAGGGCGCAGGGCAGCGCGCGCGCCCAGACCCTGCCCTGAAGATGCGGCAATACGCGGCGGTTGAACAGCCTTAGCAGCGGCACGAGTCCAAGCGCCGCAAACACCGTCAGCACCACGCCGTAATACCGCAGGCCCAGCCCGCCGATATAGATGCCGCAGCACGACGCCACGCACAGCGCCCAGACATTCCACTTTTCCATCCGGCTTGCCTCTGCATCCCTGAAAAAGCTCAGCCAGAACACGCCCAGCGCGATCAGCAGCCCGTACTGCGGATTGCGGCGGAAGGTCGCGAGCGTGTTCCTGCCGATATCCAGCAGCATGGCGAATACGCTGCGCTGCGCGTCGCCGGAGTAACCAAAGATATTGTACAGAAAGTAGTAACGGAACATATCGTCAAGGGCGTGACTGGCGGCGAAGTAGACGAGCCAGGGCAGCGTAGCGGCGGCCATGCCCAGAAGGAACATGCCGCAGCTTAAAAAAGCGCGTCCGGGGCGTCGCGCGATCAGCAGCGCGATAAACAGCACGCCCATCCAGGCGATATAGAAGCCGAGCATGGTATATTTTGTCCACAGAAGGCATCCGGCCAGCGCGCCGTGCACAAGAAGGCGCCAATAGGGCATGGGCGCGGGATAGGCGCGGCGGTAATAGCGGAGGATATCAAAAAACGAAAACGCCAGCGCCGCAAGCGACAGTTCCTCAACGCTGCCGCCGTGCGCAAAGCTCATGGCCGAGGCTGTCAGCGCTCCCAGAAGCGGCATGCAGAACAGCGCGTTGGATTCCTCAAACAGCGTTACGGAGCGCCACGAAAAATACAGAAAGCCGGAAAAGCTCAGCGCTTCGATGATATAAAGGCCGAAGTAGGAGCGCGGGGAGATCAGCCAGGCCAGGCCATAGATCAGATAGGCCATGGGGCCCTTCTGATCGTAAAGATCGCGAAAGGGTACGCGGCCTGTGAGCATGCCGCGGCCCATGGTGGAGAGTATGTTGGCGTCCTCCCAGTCGTTCAGCGGGTACAGGGGGGAGGATTTGGTGCATAAAAGCATCAGCAGCGCGGCGCACAACAGGCAGAAGACATAGCCCGTCAGCCGCTTGTCAAAAACGCGCAGCTTTTTCATGCTCCTATTATACAGACCCCTTGCGCCCGATTGCAAGTAGGCGCGAATTATGGTAAAATTCTTTCTATCTATTTAGGCGAGGGATAATACATGAAGAGACGATCGCGCCTGCTTGCGCTGATACTGGCCATACTCACGCTGTGCAGCTCCGCTTCCGTGCTGGCGGAAGAAACCGATGCGGCGGAAGCGCCCGACACCTCGATGGCCGCCGCCCGTGTGGCGGGCGCCATTACGGAGAACTGTACGCTGACGCTGCCGCAAAGCGCCGCAAGCTATGCCTATCGCCTGCTGGACGCCTATGTGGAGTCGTATGTGCCGCTCGCCGCAGGCGAAAGCATCACCGTGGAGCTGCCCGAGGCGGCGCAGGGTCTGTATCTGGAGTGGTATGAGCAAAGCTCCGCCTATTCCGTAGAGCTGCTCGGCGCTGCGGGAACCGCAGCCGGTACGCTGGACGCTTCGCCCTATATCAACGCTTATTTTGAGCTGGGCGGCGATGTGACGGCCGTCCGCATTCTGGCCGCCGGGGCCTGCTCGCTCTCGACGCTTACCGTGTACGGCGCCGGAGAAACGCTGCCGGAGGACGTTCAGCGCTGGGAGCCGGCGCACGAAACGGCCGACCTTGTTTTTCTGGCCGCAACGCCTGAAACCGCGCTGACAGACCTGTTCGCCGCGCTGTCGATCTATACCGTGGAGCACGAGGTCGAGACGGCGCTTGTGTGCATGTCTGCGGATACGCGCGCCGCGCAAAACGACCTGCTCAGAGCGCTTTGGACGCTCGGCGTTAAAAACTATCCATATTTCGGCGGCTTTCACACATGGAACCAGACGAGCGCGCTCATGCTGAAGGCCGAATGGAAGGACGCCGCCACGCAGAGCTATCTTGCGGATACGCTCAGCGCCCTCAGACCGCGCGTGCTGGTCACGCACGCCAACGATGAAAATGCCGGGAATCAGGCGGCGTACTATACCGTCAAGCAGCTGCTCGCCGTTCTGGGGAACAAAAGGAGCGCCCTGTATGACACGCCCATTGAAAAGCTGTACGTCTGCGCAGAGGAAGGAACGACGCTCGATCTGAGCGCGCCGCTTATCAATCTTGGCGGCATAACGCCCGCGGAGGCAGTGGAGTCCATCGCGTTCGGGGCGTTTTCCACCCTTCAGGACCGTGCCGCGGGAATCACCGCCAAAGCCGTATTCGCGCTCGAGCGAACGAGCGTGGGCGAGGATTTGGAGAAGGACGATCTGCTTGAAAACATCGGTCAGGAGACGCTGGTGAGATTTGTCGCGCCAACGGCCACGCCGGAGCCTACGCCGGAGCCGACCGCAACGCCCGCGCCGACCGACGTGCCGGAGCCGAGCCCGACGCCCGCACCTCAGCAGGAAAAGCCGTCCGCCGACAGCTCCGGCGAACGGATGCTGCAGCTCTGGATGCTGCCGCTTCTGGGCCTTGTGCTGTCCGCGCTTGTGTTTCTGCTGATCCGCAGCAAGCCAATACGCAGGAAGAAGCTGCCGGGCTATATCGTGCTGACGCTGCTGCCGTTGATCCTCAGTCTGTTGATATTTGCCGCGCTGAAGCTGCTGCCCGCCGGGGGCGCCGCCGACGCGACCCCGCCGGCGGAAACGCCGGAGCTTACCGATACGCCGGAGCTTACCGAGGCGCCGGAGCTTACCGAGGCGCCGGAGCCTGTCGACACGCCGGAGCCCGAACAGGCCGCTGCCGGCGACGATCAGTATTACCGTCAGGAGGACGAGCCCGCCGAGGTCATCGTTTCCGACGTTACGGCCGGCCACTGGGAATATCGCAGCGACACGCTGTCGATATCTATCGACCGCTTCGCGACCACCTATACGACCCTGCAGGACAAGACCTATCCGCTTGTTTACTTTGTAGCGGAGATCCGTATGCGCGAGGTCAACGCCTTCCGGACCGGTCAGGCAGCCGAACGCCGCAACGGCCTGAGCGGCACGCAGCCGTACCGGCTTGCGCGCCAGAACAAAGGCGTGCTGCTGATCACCGGCGACAACCTGATCATGATGGATAAGGAAGTCAAGGGCATATTGATCCGCGGCGGCAAGTTCATAGGCGATTTTAAGCGCGCGGATACCATGGCCATGTACCCTGATATGAGTATGCGCGTTTTCCGTGTGGGCGAGATCACGCCCGAGGAGCTGCTGGCCGACGGCGTGCGCGACGCCATATCCTTCGGGCCCACGCTCATACGCGACGGCGAGCTGCAGGAGGGTGTGGACAGTTTTCGCGATCTCGGCGACGAACGCAATCCGCGCACGGGCCTTGGCATGGTGGAGCCCGGCCATTATATAGCCATCGTGGTGGACGGACGGCAGAAGGACGATTACAGCTATGGCATGAGCCTGTCTAAATTTGCCGAGCTGTTCGTGCCGTACGATTGCGAAACGGTGTATAATCTTGACGGCGGCGTATCGGCCTGCATGGTATTCATGGGCGAGCAGATCAACCGCCACGCGGACCGTACGCCATCGACTGCCACGGGCTACGCGCTGTCCTTCCAGCGCCGCGTACCCGACGGGCTGATCTGGGGCTACTCCGAGCAGGTGCCGTCCGTGGACGATCCGGTCACCAACGACGGCAGCAACAAAACGGGTGAAAACATGATTCCTACGCCGACGCCGGAACCATAAGGGAGGAAACGCCGTATGCTGTTTGAATTTCGTAGAAGCCTGCGCCTGCCGGCGGCTGTGCTGGCGGCCATAGCCGTCCTGCCGCTCCTGTGGGCCTGCGGGCGGGGAGAGGATGCGTCCGGAGAGGCAGAGGCGGCGACGGCGCCTCCGGCCATCACGCTGCCCGAGGATGCGACGGAGGCCGATCTTTGCGATCAGACATTGAGCGCTGCGGATTATGAGGCGCTTTGCGCCGTCTATCCAAACTGCAATATACTCTGGAGCGTGCCGCTCTCCGGCGGCGCTTTTCGCTCCGACAGCACGGAGCTGACCCTCGCTTCGTTTTCGGATGACGATGCGGCGCTTTTGGAATATTTCTCCGATTTGACCTTTGTCAATGCCGCCGGCTGCCGGGATTACGGCGCGCTCAGCGCCGCCGCCGCCGCTCTGCCGGACTGTCAGTTCTACTGGACGGTTGAGGTCGCGGGCCTGACGCTGGACAACGACTGTACGGAGCTGGATCTGGCGGGCCTGCCGGTCGATACGGCGGAGCTTTCCACGGCGCTCTCAGGTCTGCCGAAGCTCAAACGCGTTTATTTGACGGGCACCGGCCTCGATGCGCGCGACCTGACGGAATTGAGGGAAGCCTATCCGCTGCTGGCTTTCCGCGCCGACGTTTCGCTCGGCGGCGGCAGCTGCGATACGAACAGCGCCGAGCTGGATCTCTCCGGCTGCACGACGCTGGATTTTTCGGAGCTTCTTGATACGCTCGCCTGCTTTCCCGCGCTTGCCAGGGTCGATCTGACGGGCTGCGGCGTGCCGGAGGAGCTTCAGCTTCAGCTTTCCGAGAGATATCCTGACGTCCTGTTTTTGTGGGAGGTAAAGCTTTCGGAGGGCGTCACCGTATCGAGCGACGAGGAGCGCTATGATCTAAGCGAGCAGACGGTAAGCGACTTTGAGACCTTCAAACGGAATTTTCGGCTGCTTTCGCGCGCCAAATATGTCAATATGTGCCGCTGCGGCTTGACGGACGCGCAGATGGAGGAGCTCATGACGACCTACCCGGACGTTAGATTCGTCTGGATCATCACGATGGGCGCATGGGAGATTCGTACGGACGTTACCGCTTTCAGCCTCGACAACGAAAAACGGCGGGACGGCGTATGGCTGGTGGACAAAAAGGTCAACCGCTATACGACGATCACCGCCGAAACAATAGAGCCGCTGCGCTACTGTACGGATCTGATCGCGCTCGATCTTGGCGACGCGCCCAATCTGACGGATATCAGCGTCGTGGCTAATTTGAAGAACCTCAAATATCTGCTCATCTCCAATACGGGAGTGACCGATATCAGCCCCATAGCGGGGCTTACGGAGCTGGTATTTCTAGAGCTGTTCGGTACGGACGAAAACCTGGATATCACGCCTCTCAGGGGCCTTTTACAGCTTCGGCAGCTCAACTGCTCAGAAATCAAAAATCCCGATATGGAAACGCTTTTGGGCCTGAGCGGTCTTACGCGGCTGTGGGTGATCCAGTGCGGTCTGTCCGACAAGGAGCTGGCCGCCCTGCAGGAGGCGCTTCCGACCTGCTTGCTGGCGGGCGAGGGAAAGCTCCCCACCGCCAACTGGCGCTATCACAACGCCGAGTACGCCGCCATGCAGGGCCTGTACAATCTGCCGCTTGTCGGTCAGTATAAGGAGTAAAGCCATGAAGCAGATATTCTCAAGCCCGCTGGGCGCTAGGCGCGCGGCGCTCACTGCCGCTTCTCTGGCGCTCTGTCTGCTGCTTTTGACGGCGCTTCTGCGCTCTGCGGCCGCCGAAAGCGGAGGATCCGTGGAGATCGCCGGCATGACGGCGCCTCTCGACGCCACGACGCTCGATCTCAGCGGCCGCGCGGTGGAAAAGCCCGCGCTGATGCGCGCCCTCGGGAGGCTTACGATGCTGACGCAGGTCAACCTGTTGGATACCGGCCTCGATGCGCGCGATATTGAGGCGCTCATGGAACGGTACCCCGCCATTTCGTTCCGCACGGATATCGGGCTGATGGGCGGCCGTTATACGAGCGAGGAAACGGCGCTCGACTTTTCCGGACGCAGCGATCTGGATATCGACCGTCTATACGACGCGCTGCGTTTTTTTCCCGCGCTTGAAGAGGTCGATCTTACGGGCTGCGGCGTGCCGGACGAATGGAAGTTCCGGCTGGCCGCCGATTATCCCGACGTGTTTTTCCTGTGGGAACTGGAACTGCTCGACGGCCTGACGGTATCCAGCGATGTGGAGAGCCTTGACCTGACCGAGTATACCGTAAACGATCTGGCGGACTTTCGCGCGCGGCTTGCGCTTCTAAAGCGGCTCGGCTATGCCGACATGTGCGGCTGCGGCCTGACGGACGCGGAAATGGCGGGCCTTCGGACGGATTTTCCCGACGTCAAGTTCGTGTGGATCGTACATGTGGGCGCGTGGGATCTGCGCACGGACGCCAAGGGCTTCAGCATGGGACTCAGGAGAGACTTCAGCGGCGTATACTTTGTGGGCGAAAACTATTCCTGCTACCGCTCGGTCACCAAGGAGACCATTGCGCCGCTTCAATATTGTACGGAGCTTGAAGCCCTCGACGTCGGGCATTCCTATGGACTGACGGATATTTCCGTCGTGCAGTACATGCCCAATCTGAGGTTTTTGATCATCACCGATACCAATGTGGCCGATATCGAGCCGGTAGGAACGCTCCGGAATCTGGAGTTTTTCGAAATGTTTTTAACGCGCGACAAGGAGAATCGGCGCCTGCGCTTTGCGGATATTACCCCCGTGCTCGGCATCAAGAGCCTCAAGCAGTATAACTGCTCTCAGATACCGAACGCGGATATCGAGGTGCTCAAGCAATTGACCTGGCTCGAACGTCTGTGGGTCATCAAATGCGGCTTTAGCGAGGAGCAGCTTCAGGAGCTTCAGACCGCGCTGCCGGACACATGGATCCTGGCCGTTGGCAAGCAGGGCGGTACGAACTGGCGTTACAGAAACCCCATGTACTTTGAGCTTCAGGATCTCTGCGGCCTGCCCTACTCTTGGCAGACGCCGGATTGACGCGCGGATATATGGATATCGGGGCGTTTCCGGCGAACAAGCCTCCCGCGGACGGACGGGAACAGCGCCGCTGCGGGCTTGCCGCAAGACGGGCGCTGCCGCCCGAGCTGCGCGCGTCGCTGAGCCTTGCTATCTGCGCGCGTATCGAGCATAGCGAAGCCTTTCGGCGCGCTCAAACCATACTGGCCTATCGCGCCATGCCCGACGAGGCGTCGCTGAGCGGTCTCCGTACCGCGGGCAAGACCGTCGCTTATCCGCGCTGCCTGGACGGCTTTCAAATGGAGGCGCTGGCGCCGCAAAACGGCCGGTTCTGCCGTGGGGCTTACGGCCTTGAGGAGCCGGAACCGGCGGATTCCCGCCGGCTGGCGCCAGAGGATATCGATTTGGTGCTGGTGCCCTGCGCGGCTTTTGATGCGTCCGGCGGGCGTATCGGCATGGGCGGCGGCTACTATGACCGTTTTCTTCCGGACTGCACGCGGGCGCTTCGCCTGCTTGTCGCCTTTGAAGCGCAGCGGCTGCCGGCGGTCTCGACCGGCGGCTGGGATGCGCGGATGGACTACGCGGCGACCGAAAGCGCGCTGTATGACTGCCATGGCGCAAAACAGGACTAGACATACGCATATAAACGGCCGTACGGAGGCCGTTTCGGGAGGTATGACATGAGACGATGGATATTGGCGCTTCTGGCGGCGGTGCTGCTTGCGGCCGGATGCGCGCAAGGCGGCGCCACGCAGCCGGCGGCGGAAGGCCCCGAGGCCATGATCGTGCTGCGGCGAAACTGTGCGGCGGTATCCGAGCGCGTTCTGGACGATGAGGACGAGATCGAGACGGTACGGCAGATCGCGGCCTGGTACGCGGCCAGCACGGAGACATGGGAGGGCGTCGAGGTTTCGGAGCTTGAGGACTGCATCATCATTTCTTTCAGACAAAACACGGCCTCCGAGCCTGTTTGCTACTATCAGTACGACGTGGAGCAGGGGCATGCGCTGCAGCAGGGTGAGGCGGGCCGCTATGCCGTCATGAGCGACGAGACCTACGCGCTGGTCATGCGCCTGACGGGACTGGACGCAAAAGAATCCGCTCAATAAGGGCGAGACCGACGGACAGAGAGCTTTATGGACGCTCAGCGCTCGAACAGCTCGCGGTTCCGTTGAAAGAATTCGTAATATGTTTTTGTGTTTTCCAACGCCCACCAGGGCTTGACGTCCACCGGTACGGCGTCGAGGTCGTATATCTTGGCCCCGTGCAGCGCGAGCAGAAAAGGCGAATGGCTGGCGATGACGAGTTGACAGCCGCAGTAGCGCAGCTTTTGCTCAAGCAGACGGCCAAGCTCCTGCTGCAGCTTCGGCGAGAGGCTGTTTTCCGGCTCGTCCAGGCAGTACAGGGCGTCGTTTTCCATATAGGTTTCAAAGAATTCAAGCGCTGTTTCGCCGTTGCTTTCCAGACGGACCTCGCGGCCGATCTGCTCGTGCAGGTACCGGCGGCGCGTGACCGCCTTCCTGCGGGAAAGCACCTGCAGGCGAAAATCCTCATAGCTGTCCATGCCTTCAAGGCGGATATTCTTTCCATATTTCAAACGCGCATAGTCATCCTTGCCGGTCTCCGTGTCCTCGCGGATCTCATCGTTTCCGGAGCGCGCGGCCAGCATATACTCAAATACGTCGTCGCTGGTGATGATGCGGCTTTCGGCCGGCATGGCGACGGGCCGTCCCTCGTCGTCCCAGCCGAGACGAAGACGGCAGCTATCGGCATACGGCTGCATGAGTTCGCCGCTGTTGTAGGGCGAGAAGCGCTTCAAGCCCAGCCTGAGCGCGATCAAGTTCAGCAGCGTGCTTTTTCCGCTGCCGTTGCCGCCGTAAAGAAGCGTGGCCGGCTCAAAATCCAGCTCACAGAGGCCCTTGGCGGGGAAGAGCGCACATGGGTATCCGTTTTCCAGATACCCGCCGTTTTTATCCCGCGCCAGGCGGGCGATGCGGTATTCTCCCTCTTCGTCCGGCAGGACGAATTTTTCAAGATAAACCATGGGTTCATCGGCCTCCGGCCAAACGCCGCGCGCTTGCGGGGCCGCTTATTGCGCGGCCGAACGCAGAAGCGCGGTATCCAGCGCATCAAAATCCTTTAAAAACGCATAGAGCTTCGCGGCGATCTGCTTTACGCCGCCCGCGCGGTTGCTTTCAATGTTGAGCGGCATGAGCGGGTCGTGCAGAGACATCCGAAGCAGAAACCAGCCGTCGCCCTCGCCCGGGGGGAAGGACGCGCGCAGACCCTCAAAATTGTCCGGCGCGATCGCCCAGCCCTGCGCACTGGCATTGGCCTCCAAACGGCTCAATATCTCCGCGCCGCTGGCGGCAAAGCTGTCGCCAATGAGCTTGAGGCGCAGCTCCGTGCTCTCGGCGGGCTCGGCAAGGGCGTCGATGAGCGAAAACAGCGTGCGGCCTTCCGCGCGGCAGAGCGCCATCTTGATAAGCAGCTTGACCATCAGGTAGGCGCCGTCGTCAAGGAAATAATTCTCCTTGAGCGCGCCGTGGCCGGAGGTCTCCATTGCAAGCTGGCAGTCCTGTCCGGCGCGGTTTAGACGCAGCGCCTCGTTGATGACGTTGCGGTAGCCGCGTTTGAAGCGGCGATGAATACCGCCCTTTTCAGCAATGAAGGCCGCGAGACCCGAGGAGGTGATCGAGTCGGTCACGATGGCGGTGTGCGGGTATTCCTCAAGCAATATGGCCGCCATGAACGCTATGAGCCGGTTGCGGTTGAGCTCGCGCCCGTCGGGTGCGACCGCGCCCGCGCGATCGACGTCGGTATCAAATATGACGCCAAGGTCGGCCTTGTTTTTTATCACGCAGTCTGCGATGGCGTCCATGGCGGTCTTGTCTTCGGGATTGGGCGCGTGGTTCGGGAAGCGCCCGTCCGGCTTGAGAAACTGGCTGCCGGAAACGTCCGCGCCAAGAGGACTGAGCACATGATCGACAAAGAAGCCGCCCGCGCCGTTTCCGGCGTCCACAACGATATGAAAGCCGGAAAGCGGATGCTCGTAATCGGCGGCGTCCACCGCGCGCCGGATCAGCTCGGCCAGATGCTCGCCGTATATAGGCAGAAAATCAAAGCGGTCGAGTCGCCCGCGACAGCGCGGCGCGGGAAACGCGCCCTCTCCCGCACGGGTCAGTATGGCCCGGATATCCTCTTTTTCGAGACCGCCGTCCCGGGTAAAGAATTTGACGCCGTTGCGGTTGAAGGGCAGATGACTGGCGGTAAGCATGACTGCGCCGTCGTAAGCGTAGCCGTCCATCACGGTCGTCATGAACATGGCCGGCGTGCTGCTCAGGCCCAGGTCGCTCGCGTCCGCGCCCATATCCAGAACCGCCTCCGCCGCGGCGTCCAGCAGCTTTTCGCCCGTCAGGCGGGAGTCGCGGCCTATGGCTATGCGCAGATCGGTCTTATTCAGCCTGCCTCGAAGAAACAGGACGAAGGCTTTCATGATATCGGCCATGGCGCTGTCGGTCAGGTTGACGGCCTGTCCCTCGATACCCTCCATGGCGACGCCGCGCACGTCGCTCCCGTTTTGCAGCTTCAGATAATCCATACATCTCACCTCTAACTGGTATTCTGGCATTCTATAAGGCGTTTGTCAATCGCCTTAAGCGCGCTGCGCGTGCCGTGGCAGAGCGTTCCCGAAAGCGGGCCGCTGTATAGTCCCAGCCCGAGCAGAGCGTCCTGAAGCAGAAGTATGTTTACGCCGCAGAGACCCTCCTGCGCGCAGGAGGCGGTTACGGAAACCGTATCGCCGCCGGCGAAGGGCGGGGAGACCGCGGCAAACAGGCCGCTTTCGAGCGCGCAGACGCGCAGGAGCGCCGGCTGCTCGCCCAGCAGCGTAAAGAAAAGGCCGCTGGCGCGGCGCACATCCGGCCAGCGGCGGAATGCGGAGGTCACGCGAAAGGGCGCGGGATACTGCGCGGCCAGCGCGTCGAGCGCGCGAAGGGCCCGCGCATCCGTCCAGGCCACGGCGCTGTGCGCGCCGCGCATAAAGTCGGATACGGGAAAGAAAAAGCGCCGCACATGCGGCATTTGCTCCTCCGGCTGCGGTGCGTACAGGCTGAACGCATTCCGCTCCGGCTCATAAATCAATACAGTCGGCACGCTTCATTCTATGCCTGCGCCGCGCCGCCGCGTGCGGTCTACCAGAAAATTCACGGAGAAAATGCTCATGCACAGCGTGGCCAGCAGGCGGTAATAGAGCGCATAGCGCGAGAGAAAGGAGAGCGCGAACAACGCGAGCGCGGTCGCAAGGTATTTTTTGGCGCAGCCCTGCACGAACGGCAGGCCGCCGAGCCTGGTCCTTTGCGCGCGCCGCTGCTCCTCCTCGCAAAGAATATGGGCCAGGATCGCTTCGTTTTCCGGCGTCAGCCCCTGGCGCGCGGCCTCGTCGAGCAGGGCGCTCTGAGGTATCAGCCTCAGGCCGGTTCGGCGTGCAAAGGCTACGGCCGCGGGCGTATAGCCGGCGGGCGCAACGACGGCGACAGCGCTGCGGCGGCGTGCGAGGGGCAAAAGCGCATCGGCGCCGAGCGGTTCGGCGCTTAGGATCAGGCGCGGTTCCCCGTTGGCCAGGGGCCTTGCCAGCGCCAGAAGGCGCGCACGCTCCATGAGCAAAAGCGACTGCGCTGTCAGCTGGCGCCGGATGCGGCTGGTCTCTCTGCGCGTGTAGCGTTCAAGGCGCAGCTCACGCAGTATGCGCAGCAGCACCATGGCCAGCAGCAGCGTCAATACGGCCAGCAGCAGCGCCCAGCCGGCGCCCGTAACGCGTTGACGAAAGAACAGCCATGCGCCCGCAAGCAAAAAGAAGCGCAGCGCGGCATAATCCACCGCGCGCGCGAATCCGCCGCGGCCGCCCGCGCAGCCGCGCCTGAAATAGCGGCGCACACACTTTGTTTCCAAACTGGTCATATGCCAATGATTGCCCTTTTGCGCCGTTTCATACTATAATAACAGTGGAGGAGAATACTGCGCATGAAAATCGGCGTTTTGGGCGGCACCTACAATCCAATACATAAGGCCCATCTGCAAATGGCGGAGCTGGCCCGCGATACGCTGGCGCTTGACCGCGTGCTGCTGATGGTCGCCGCCGATCCACCGCATAAAACCGTGGACGCCGCGGTGGACGCGGAAACACGGCTGATGATGGCAAGGCTTGGCTGCGCGGGCGTCGATCGGGTCGACGCCTGCGATCTGGAGCTCAGGCGCGGAGGGAAAAGCTATACGGTCGATACGCTGACGGAGCTGCATCGCCTGCGGCCCGGGGACGCGCTGTATCTGATCGTAGGAAGCGATATGCTTTCCGACCTGCCCTTATGGTGGCAGCCGGAAAGGATCGCGGAGCTGGCACAGATCGCCTATGTGCCGCGCAGCGGGCAGGAATCCGGCGATGAAGCGGCGGCGGAGCGCCTCCGGCGCGACTATGGCGCCAAGGTCTGGCGGCTTCCGACGGCCGTGGACGCCATTTCCTCCACCGTGATACGCGCGCGGCTCATGGCGGGCAGGCCCGTGGACGGCATGATGCCTATGGCGGCGCTTTTATACTGCATGGAGCGGGGCCTGTACGCCCCCGGAGAGGTCAAGGAAACGCTTGAGGCGCTTGGCGGCCGGATCTCAGGCAAGCGACTCAGGCACAGCGCGGGCTGTGCGGTGGCGGCGGCGCGTCTGGCGGAGAGCTGGGGCGCGGATCCGCAAAAAGCGCGTCTGGCGGCGATACTGCACGACTGCGCCAAAAATGAACCGGCCGCGCGGCTGTTTCTGCTCTCCGGCGACGATACCGAGATACTGGCGGTGCAGCATGCGTTTGCCGGTGCGGTGCTGGCCAAGATGGACTATGGCGTGACGGACGACGAGGTGCTCAGGGCCATACGGCGGCATTGCACGGGCGAAACGAACATGAGTCTGCTGGATAAGATCATTTATCTGGCGGACGTGATCGAGCCTACGCGGAGCTACGAGGGCGTGGACGAGCTGAGACGGCGCGCGGCGGAGGGGCCGGATCGGGCCATGCTGTATGCGCTGACCCGCAGCGCGGCTTATATCCACAAAACAAAGAAAGCGGGCGGCATGCACCCGGCGACGCTGCGCGCGATATGTTACTTTGAGGAGCGTACAAAGGAGGAAGAAACTTGAGTTTGTCAATCAGGGAACAGGTGGACGGACTGTGCGGACTGCTTGTGGACAAGAAGGCGATGAACGTGACCGCCATCCATGTGGCGGACAAAACGGTGATCGCGGACTGGTTTGTGATCGCCAGCGGGCGCGTACCCGCGCAAACCAAGGCGCTTGCCGACGAGCTGGAGGACAGGGCTGCGGAGCTTGGCATGTCGCTCCGGCGCAAGGAGGGCTATGCCGAAGGACGCTGGATCGTGCTTGATTACGCCGACGTGCTCGTGCATATCTTCATGCCGGAGGAGAGGCAGTATTACAATATGGAACGGCTTTGGGACGAGCATAACGAAGCGCTTCGCTACGAAGCCGACTAAGGATGGTGTATCATGAATCAACGCTGGCTGCGCTATGCTGCGACAGCGGCGGCTGTGCTGCTGCTTTTCGGCGCCATCGTCTTTGCGGCGCTTGCGGATAACGCGTACGCCCTGACGGTGGAGAACGGAGCGATCGTGGCAGATCAAAGCCCGTTCGCCGCGGGAGAGAGCGTTTCCCTCAAGGCGGAGGAGCCGCCGGAGGGCAAGGTATTCTACCGCTGGGTCTGCACGGCGGGCGCGTTTGACGACGCTTACAGCGCAAACGCCGTGTTTACCATGCCGGCCGCAGACGCCACGGTAACGGCAAGCTATACGGAAAAAACGCGCGTTGCCGTCAGCGGCGTCCTTGTAGCGGACAAGACCTACGACGGTCAGGCCGCCGCGCCGGAAGGCGATCCGGCGTCGGATGCGGATACGGCCGGGACGCGCGCCATTGCGGCGGATGGCTATATCTATACTTATCTTTCGACCGACGGCGGGGGCTATGCCTCCGCGGAGCCGCCGTATAAAGCGGGCAGCTATCGCCTGATTGTGACCGTGGCCGACGCCAATGGGAGTTATTTCGGTACGAGCGGCAGCATAGCCTTTACGATCGCGCGGCGGGAGCTTACCGTGACGCCCTCGGCGGGTCAGACCCGCTGCATAGGGGAGGAGAATCCGGCGTTCAGCTTTACCGCAAGCGGCGCCGTGCAGGATGAAACGCCCGCGTTTACGGGTACGCTTGCGGGCGAGGCGGACGCATCGGCGGCGGAGGGCCAATATGCCGTGACGGCGGGCACGCTGGCGCTTGCGGACAACGGCGCGTTCCTGGCGAACAACTACACCCTGCGCGTGGCGGCGGCCGACTATACGGTCGCGCCCTATGAAACCACGGCCGTGGCGACGGCTGCGGCAACGAATCTGGGCGAGGGCGGCGTCTATACGGGCGATATCACGCTCACGGCGCCGGAGGGCTACACCATCGCGCTTTCCCAGACCGGCGCGGTCTTTGCCGACTCCGTAACGGTGCCGGCCTTCAACGGGCAGAGCGTGCAGCATTATTATCTGAAAACCGCCTCCGGAGCGGTGACGGGCACAAAATACATCGCTCTTTCCTGCGATACGGTGCTGCCGGCGCCGAGCCTGTACTCGCCGTCGGACAATGCGGCCGTTACGGGCGCTCAGAAGATCATTCTGGCGCTGAACGAGCCGGCTGCCGGCGTGTCCGGCAAAAGCATTACGATCGCGCAGGGCGGCGAGAGCTTCAGGGCGGACGCGGGCAGCGGAGTGCTTGTCGGCGGCGTGACGGGCGGAAGCTGGTATTTGCGTTATGATCTTTCGCAGTTTGCCGGCCTGACGCTGGCGACGGACAAAAGCTATACGGTTTCCGCCGAGGCGGGCGCCTTTCGGGATACGGCCGGCAATCTCAGCGAGGCCTACTCCGGCGGCGGCTTTTCCACGTCCGCCGAGAGCGGCGGCGTGCTCGTCGTATTCACGTTCGACGGCCAGGCGGGCCTTGCTGACGCAGACGGCAATGCGATCGTCTCGGGCCAGGCGGTGGCGGCGGGTACGAAGCTTGTATTCCCCGCCGACATGGGCGCGGGCATGGCTGGCAGCTGGAGCTTCTATGAAGAGGGGCAGGCCGTTGAGAGCCTGGAGCTGAGCAATTACGAGGCGCAGACCGACCTGGAGGCTTATTTGACGCTGACCGCGTACAGCATGGAGGGCGCCGCCTCCATCAGCGGCTACACCGGCGCGCCGCGTTACGGCGAGATCCTGAGCGCAGTGCTCACGGACGGCGCGGCGGGTCTGAGCCTCACATATACCTGGCTTAGCGGCGAAGAGATCGTGCAGAGCGGCACGGAGAGCGGCTATACGGTGGGGGCCGCGGATATCGGCACGGTCATCCGCGTGCGTATCGGCGCGGTGGACCGGGCCGGCTATGCGGAAGCGGAAGCGCCGCTGACGGAGCGCGCTCTCTACGCGCTTGGCACGCCCGCGGCGCCGGCTGCGGCGGCGCGCACGACAAGCTCGATCACGCTTGAGAGCGTGGCAGGCATGGAGTACCGTCTGGGCGACGGCGCATGGCAGGACTCCCCGCTGTTTGAGGATCTGGAGACGGGCGGCTCTTACCGCTTTACGCGCCGCGTCAAGGAGACGACGCTTTGCTGCGCCTCCGAGCCGAGTCCGGCCGCGACGATCGCGACCTACGGACCGCTGACGGGCACGATCACGCTTGAGGGTACGCTGGCCTATGGCAGCGCGCTTACGGCAAGCCTTACGGGCTCGAATAATGAGGGCGGGCTAAGCTGGCGCTGGTTTCGGGGCGAGACCCTCATATGCAGCGCGGCCAGCTATACGCCCGTCAAGGAGGATATCGGACAGGCGCTGACCGTCGTGGCCGGCAGCACGGCGCAGGGCGGCGATATTCGCTATACTACCGGCAATGTGCAAAAGGCCGCGTATTCCGGCGCGGCTCCGGCGGCTCCGGCAGCGGCCGGCTATACGGGCACGTCCGTGACGCTGATCGCGGTGGACGGCTGCGAGTATTCGCTTGGCGGAGAGAAGTGGCAGACCAACGTGCTCTTCGAGGGACTGGCGCCCGGAACGGCTTATTCCTTCTATCAGCGCGTGCGCGAAACCGACACGCATTTCTGCTCCGCTGCAAGCGCCGCGCTGCGGCTGACGACCATTCCGTCGCTCACCGGCACGGTCTATGTCTCCGGCGATGCGCGCTTTGGAAAGACCGTTGTGGCGGCGTTTGAGCAGAGCAACAATTCGGGGCAGCTGACCTATACCTGGAAACGCGGAACGCTGACCGTGGGCACCGGCAGCAGCTATACGATACAGACGGTGGATATAGGGAACCAATTATCCGTTGTGGTGACGAGCAGCGTACAGTACGGCAGCGTCACGCGCATCATCGGTACGGTGCTGAAGGCCGAATATGTGGGCCAGACGCCGGATGCGCCCACGCAGCTGGCGCGCACCTCCAAGAGCCTGACGCTTACGCCCGTAGCGAACTGCGAGTATTCGATGGACGGCGTCGTCTGGCAGAGCGCGAATCGCTTCACGGGACTCAAGGCCAATACGCTGTACAGCTTTTATCAGCGCATTGCGGCGACGAACACTGTGGAGGCTTCGCCCGCCTCCAAGGCCGCGCGCCTCGGTACGAGCGCCGCAAGCTCCGCCGCTTCCTCTGACGACGGCGGCGATACCGGCGGCGGGACCGACGATACGGGCGCGAATACGCCGCTGTACAGCCTCACGCTGTCCGGCGACGATACGCGCATATTGTCCACGACCATGCAAAACCTGATCCGCGGCAATCAGACGCAGGATGTGACCATCAAGCTTGAGAATGCGAGCTTCACATTCTTCAAGGGCACGATGCAGGCCATTGCCGGCCAGCTTTGGTATGACTTTGGCGTCAAGATCAACAGCTGCATCCATGAGCAGCTTGCCGGCAGCCTTGCGGGCGCGAATTATGTGGCCACCATACACTTTAGCGGCGACGGCGCGCTGCCGGCCCAGGCCAATATCAAGCTCTGGCTCGGCGTCAAGAATGCAGGCAAGACCCTGTATTACTATAAGCTCGATACAGAAACGAGAAGCCTGACCTATATGCAGGCGGCCGTAACGGATACCGCCGGCTGGGTAACGGTCGTACAGGATTCCTGCTCCGACTATGTATTTTGCGACCGCGAGGTGCTGGGCCAAACGCCAAGCCCGTCGCCCGCCGCAGAAAGTCCAGCGCCCAGCGCCGAGCCTACGGCGGCGCCCGCGGACGCGCCCGCCAAAACGGGCCTTGCCTCCGGCTGGGTGCTGGCGCTCATCATCTGCGCGGCGCTGCTATTCATCATCGGCGGCGTGTGGCTGTACGTCAGGAGCCGCGCGGAATGATCCGGACGGCCATGGCGGGGAACGAAAGCCGTTCCCCGTTTTTTTTATTTGTATGCAGCCTGCATACCAAATCTATTTTCGTTTGTGCTATTGTATGAAAAATGAAAGCGGCGAAAATGAAAAGACAGGATCACGAGCCGCACGCAGGCATGACGGTGGAGGCGCTCCTCGAGCAACTTGGGGAGCCTGCGTTCGTCCTGCCGGACTGCGGCGCGGAAAACTGGATCTATATTACTCCGTACGGCGAGCTGCGCGTGCGCGTGGTACGCTATGTGACGGAGATCGTCGAATTGGGGGAAGATGAGGAGGCATAGCGGATCGTCAGATCGTGGCCAAACGATCGGACGCATTGCGTTTTTCGGTAAATTCTGTTAGTATTACAAAAAGCGGACAAGAATACTGCGGGAGGCGAAACGCTATGGAGAACGCTTATAATGGAGAAGGCAAGCAGAAATTCGACTGGTACAGCCTGATCGCCGCGCTGATCCTGATCATCATCGGCGTTACGATACTCATTGCGCCGGATGAGACCAGCACGGTGCTCGTATATGTGGTCGGCGCGCTGATCACCGCGGCCGGCATAGTGCGAACGGTACTGTATTTTTCGCGCAACGAGCGCACGAGCCCGTTTTCCTTTGGTGGACTGACCGTCGGACTGACGCTGCTGGCGGTCGGCATACTGCTGCTGCTGCGGCCGGACATACTCAAGAGCATACTTTCGATCGTGCTTGGCTGTCTGCTGATCTTCTCCGGATTTGGAAATCTTCAGACCGCCGTCGAGCTTGCACGGCTCAAGGTCGCGAAATGGTGGCTGCCGCTGATATTTGCGCTGCTGGCCATTGTCTGCGGCGTGATAGCGGTGACGGGATTGATCAGCGTGACCTCGGCGCTGATGATATTCCTTGGCGTCGCGCTCTGCGTGGAGGGCATACTGCTGATCATTTCGCTGTGCCTGTTCCGGAAAAAGGTATAGAGCGGTATCATCGCGAACGGAAAAGGGGGCTGGCCATATCGGGCAGCCCCCTTGTCGTACCGGTAACTGTCAGTATTTGCTTACCATTTGTTGCGCACCTTTTCGGCAAAGCCGAGAAAATCGCGCAGCTCGAGCCGGGCGCCGTCGTCAAGCGTCATCTGCCCGCTGAAGCGGCCGAATACCTGATGCTGGTCGGAAAGTATCAGCTTGACGTCCGTACAGGCCGCGCGGTCGAGCAGCGGATCGAAGCTCATTTCAAAGCGTCCGTCGCTGGAGGAGAAGGTCCAGGGCGAGAGGAAATCGTCGCGCCCGTCCTTTTTGGGGATATTGAAGCTGACGCGCTCGAAAGGATGAGCCTTTCCGTCTACAAATATCATGTTCTCCGAGGCGGCGGAGGTATCGCCAAAGCCGTAGCCGATGTTGAAGCCGATCACGCGGCCGCCGGCGTCCCGTCCCATACCGGCGCCCCAATACCAGGTGTTATCATAGGTCCATACGCCGCGGCCCCAGTCGAGCAGGCCGAAGGAATCGGCCGCATCAAAGCGTTCCGTGCGCCCAAGGCAGCTCACCGTACCGGAGGCGCGCATTCCGATGATCTTTTGATTATAATAGAAAGCCGTCCTTTTTTCCGCAAAGGGCGTGGCGATGACCATGGAATCGCGTGGCGCTTCGCTCAAAAGGATATCGCAGTCAAAGGGCGACCGGTCCGCGCTGAAACGGTCGATGTGCGCCGTGAGCCGGCGGCAGCCGTTTTCAAAGCGAAAGGAGAAATCCGCGCCCTTGAGACGCTTGTGTACGTCGCCCTCGCAGGAGCTTGACGGAAAGCCCGTTTTTCCGAGCGGGAACCAGAACATGGGCGATACCGTGCGCTCCGTGCGGTTTTCAAAATCCAGAAACGAGGCGGATACCAGCCCCATATAGGCGTTGTCGTCGATGGTCAGCGCTACGCCGCAGCGGCCGTTATACACCAGGTAATAGTCCCATTCCTTGATGCGCAGCGCGCCGCCCTTGATGCGGCGGCGGTCATATCGCTTGACGAGCGACGTCGCGCGTCCCGCCTCTGCAAGCGCTCCGCTTTCATCCAGCAGCGGCCCTTCGCTTAATATCCGCATATATCCACAGGCCTCCTTATATCATTTCGACAGGCTCAGAGATCTCCTCCGCACGGGGCGGCTCGATCGCCGCGGGCGCGGGCTTTTGCGCGGGCTGCGCAGGATCCGGCAGCGGCAGACGGCCGCTCAGCTCAAGATAAAAGCCGGTGATGGCGGTCTTGACGTAGGGGGCGAGGAATACCATACCGACGCCCGCGGTCAGACAGGACAGCAAAAACCAGCCGATGAACGAGAGGCAGAGCCTGAAGAGCCGCGCCTTATGTCCCTGCATGAGCGCTTTGGAGCGTTCGATGGCCTCCTTGACGGGCATATCCGGGTTTTCGGCCAGAATGTAGGGCGCAAGCGCATAGCGCAAGGACGCCACAATTCCGGGCACGATGAATAGCAGCGACCATAAAAAGACCTTGAGCATGATCAGCAGCCGCAGGCCTACCGCGCGCCAAAAGATGGAAAAACGGCTGAACAGCAGCTCCAGACCCGGCGCTTCGGCGATCTCGTACTGCCGTATGTGGTAGCGGTTGTAGCCAAGCTCCACGGCTGCGCCTACAAACAGGAACGCAACGGCGACCAGCGACCACAGCAGGCCCGCCTGAAAGCCCGCGAAAAAGTCCGCAATGTTTTTGAGCGTCGCGGGAAGGCCGGCGGCGGCCGGCGCAATCTCGTCCAGCTCTGTGCGCCAGGTGACGGCCGGCGCGCCAAGACCGCTGAGCAGCATGAAAACGAGCGCCGCCAACACTGCCCACCAGTAGCGGTTTTCCAATACATGTTTGGCCATTTGCCGGAATTGTTTTGCGTTTCTCATAATTCTGTCGTCCTCCGCAATGCTTCTTAGTCCGTAACTTCCACCCAGTATTTGTCTACAAACCGGATAGGGCGGTAGGCCATTTTGGAATACCGCAGCCCGTCCTCTCCGGAATCGTCCTCGCGGTTGATATATTGCGCGTACTGCGCGCGCTCGCCGCAGGCGTAAGCGGCAAACCAGGATACGATAGCCTGATAGGCGCCCGCATAATCCGTGCGCGCCTTTTCGACATGCACATAGAGCGTGTCGCCCACGACTTCGCCTATGGCCAGCGCGACGATCGTACCGCCCACGTCGATGAAGCCCGCCTTTTGGCGAAGCGGCAGCGCATGAGCCAGCAGCTCCTTGGCACGGCGCATCTCCTCGACCTCAATGAGCTTGTCGATGGGCGCATGCCGCTCGTATTCGTTCAAAAAGCCGATGGCGCGCGTAAGTTGAACGTCGTCCACGGGCACGAATACCGCTTCCGGATTATCCTTGATAAAACGGTTGAGATGGTTGCGCTGCGTGTGAAAGCGCTTGCCGGGAAAATCGATAAGGTCGCCGGCGTCATAGAGATAATCCGCCCAATCGCGGCGCGAGGAAATGACGGCGCGCGCGCCGTAGCGCGCCTCCAGCACGGGCAGGCCCTCGGCGGGCACGCAGCAAAAACGCAGCCGGACGCCGCGCTCTTTGGCGTCAGTCTCAATGGCGGCCAACGCTTCGGGCAGGCTCCCCGATCCCACGGGATAGGTATAATAGCGTCCCTCCTCGGGATACGCGACATTCATGATGAGCATGTCCGCCGCAACGACGAACTCGGAGGAAAAATACGCGCGCCACTGGAAAATATTGCCGACCGTATAGTCGCAGGAACGGTACGGCTGAACCGCAACAAAAGGCTGCATCCGCAGAGCGTTTCCAATGCGGACGGGTGAAAACGAAAGCATTTAAAAATCTCCATTCAAATTCACGGTCAGTATATCACAGCAGCATTTGCTTGTCACTGTACAAAATCCGTGACCGCAAAAGCATGCGCGCGGCTAGAATAGGAAGCAAACAAACGTTCGTATATGGAGGTAAAGGATTTTGGCGGTACAGAGAATACTGGATATGCGCCGGCAGGCGCTTTGCGAGCTGACGGAGTACCGGCGCAATTGTCTGGCGCTGCGAAGAGACGGGCAGAAGGAGCGGCAGCAGACGCGGGCATGGCTGAAGGTGATCGCCTGCGCGCGCGAAGCGCTGATGGAGGAGGAGCCGCTCAAGGGGCAGTTTATGACGCAGATGTTCGGGCTGGATCATGCGATTCCGCGGCGCAAGACCGCGCGGGAAAGACTGCTGATGCTGGCGCGGGAAATGAACTGCGCGGAGGCGACGCTGTACAACTGGCGCGCTGAGATTGTGGAGCTGGTGCTCTATGGCGCGATAGAGGAGGGCTTGATACGGCCTTTTCAGGAGGGAAGGGGTGGACGCGCGCGAAAAAAGACGATATAATACTGCCATGTATACGAAACGATTATTCGCTGCGATGTTATGTCTCATACTGCTGCTTTCAGCGGTCGGCTTTTCTGCGCTGGCCGAGGGGGAGGAGACCGGCGGCGAAGCGGCCGAGGCTACGGCAGATCCCGCCGCGCCCGCCGCGGAGGAGGCTACGGCAGATCCCGACGCGCCTGCGCCCGTGGATCCCAGCGCGCCCGCTGTGGACGACGGCTCGGGCACGGTCGACGCGGCGCTCTGCGCGCGCGTGCTGCGTGCCGGCGAGGGTTCGGAGGCGTATGAAAGCTGGCTCAGAACGCTCGCGCATGCGCCGCATGTCTGCATCCGCCAGAAGGTCGGCCGCGCCATACTCAAATGTGCGCTCGACCTTGAAACGCAGACGCCTTCAGACGAGCCGCTGTATCTGGTGACCTGCAGCGAGGCGCCCTTGCCGGGAAACGGCACGGACGCCTATCGCAGCCAGCAGTTTAATCTGCACGGAACGGTCTATTCGGTGAACCCAATCACCGCCGTCACCGTCAGCATCAAGCATCGCGGCATTACGGGCGGCATCTATCCCGTTACGGCGACGGTCAGCTTCGACGCCTCGGAGAACAGGACCGCATACAGTCTGGACGAGGAGGTTTTGGTCGGAGACGATTATAAATCGCTGGATTCTCTGACGAATTTTTCCCGTCTCAAAACCGGAAAGCATGTTTTTTCCATATTGGTGACGACCACGGCCGCCGCGGAACCGGTGACGCTGTACGAAGAGAATTTTGAGGTGCTCAACGAAAGGCCGACGCTGACGCAGAATGCGTTCCGCGATAATTATTCGACCGCGCTGCGCTTCTTTGGCGGAGACACCTCCAAATTTCTCATGTCGTACACCTGGCGTTCGCAGGGCAAGCGCGATATCAATACCGCGGAGGTCTGGCGCAACGCCAACATCGTGAAATCGAGCCTCGGACGCGTGCATATCGACGCCGTCAGCAACTTTGAGCAGGCGAACGATTATCTCCAGTCCAGCTATATCCGCGTCAGCGTAAACGGCGCTGAGGGAAAGGTGCTGCAGCTTGCCCGCCTTGTGGACAGATATGCCACCTATGTGCCGCGTTTTCAATCCGACCTGCGTCTTATCAGCCACCATACCTTCGGAACGGCTATCGACGTCAACGATAAATATGGCGCCAACCTCAATAACGCAGAGAACTGGAACGTCATCGGCGCCGCTGTGCGCGAAGATCTCGTATATAACGGCATCCAGACCGATGGGGACGGGCAGCAGTATTATGATTTTACTTTTACCGGCGACGCGGGCGCCAAGGCCGACGGCGTGCCGAAAAGCATTGTCAATTACCTGATCTATGAGTTGGCGTTTTTCCGCGCGGGCTTTAACTGGGGCTATTATTATGACCATACCTGCGACGCCATGCACTTTTCCCTGACCGACGGAGAGCATTACCGGCACATGGATTCAGAGATCGGTCTGCGCAAGGTGTTTGAGTATTACGATTGACGCGCCGGTTTTTGCGGCTCCTTGGATCGCAGCGGAAGACGCGGCCGCAGAAGCGCCGCTTTTGCTTCCCGCCGGAGTCAGCCGCATGGGCAGCGCATGGTGAAACAGAGCAAAGATCATGAGCGCCGCGATAAAAATGAGTATGTCCCGCAGCACAACGAGCAGGCCGCTGTTTTTCGGCCTGCTTTTGCGTCGATCCCGTTGAGCTCTCATTTACGCGCGCCCTGCTTTCGCTTTTTCCAGAGTAAGCATAGCGGCCGCAGATGAGAATCCGGCTTTAAGGGGAATGAGAATTGCATGAGAATGAAGCGGGCGGCAGAAGGCTTGTCTGGGGCCCGGGGCGGAATCGCCGCGCTTATTCCGGCAATGCGATCGTGACCGCCGTGCCTTTTCCGATCTTGCTTACGACGCCGGCGCTGCCACCGTGGGCTTCGGCGATGGCCTGCACGATGGAAAGTCCCAGGCCCATGCCGCCTGTCGCTCTGGCCCGGGCCTTATCTACGCGATAGAACCGTTCAAAGATATGGGCCAGGGACGGCTCGTCCATACCCGCGCCGGTATCGGAAACGGACAGGCGGACGCCGCCGCCGCGATCAGCGTGCAGCGTGATCTGGCCGCCAGCGGGCGTATATTTCACACTATTGTCAAGAAGCGCCCTCAGCGCCTGCTTTATCATGGCCCGATCGGCTGTAAGCTGCAAACCGGCGGCCGGCAGATCCAGACAGTAGTCATGCTCCGTATCGATCAAGGACTGCTCCTCCAGCAGCTCCGAGAACAATTCGCTGACGGGAAACGTCGTCTTGCTCAGCTCCCGGCGCTCATGATCGCAGCGCGCGAGGAACAACAGGTTTTCCACGAGCTTTCCCATATAGTCCGTTTGCTTTTGCAGCGCTTCAATGCTCTCGCGCAGCACGGCGGGATCGTCGCTTCCCCAGCGGGAAAGCAGATCCACATTCCCCTGCATCACCGCAAGGGGAGTCCGCAGCTCATGCGAAACGTCCGCTACGAAGCGCCCCTGCTGATCGTATGCGCTGGAAACGCGATCCAGCATATTGTTGACGGTCAGGGCCAGACTTCTTAATTCATCGTCCCGCTCAGGCGTTTCCAGCCGCTCGGTCAGGTTCTTTTCGTCGATACGCGCCGCTTTTCCGATCATTTGCTCAATGGGGGAGAGCATCCTGCGGCTGGTGGCCTTTCCGATCAGCAGTGCGGCGCAGCAGCCCGACAGATTGGCGCCAAGCAGCAGCAGCGCCAGCATCTTTAGAAACGCCTGCTCGGTTTCCAGGTTTTGCACCATATACAGCCTGCCGTAGAAGACATCGTCCTCCTGAATGTTCTGCGCGCAGCAAAGCAGCATCCGTCCGTCGGCGTCGAGCACCAGTCTGGGCTCAGAGCCCGCGTTTTCGGCGTCCGCCTCGTTCATGGGAAAATTCAGCACGCGGTTGACGGTATGGTTCCTGCCGTCGCGGATAAAGAAGGATAGATTGCCGCTTGTGTTTTGTTCCTGAAGCACCGCAGGATCGGTAATGGATTCGCCCTCCGCAAGCTCCTCAACGATGTGATCTCCCGTCAGCTCCAGCGTGGCGCGGAGGGTCTCCGCCTGCCTGCTTGTCAAGAACCGATACGCCAAGGCAAACACCGTTACCGTCAGCAGCAGAAGAATGGCCGCAAACAGTCCTCCATAGACGCGCGCCAGACGGTTTGAGAGCTTATTCCTTGCTGCGCGTCTTGTCCCGAACGACATAGCCGACCCCCCTGACCGTTTCGATAATTCTGGGCTCCTCCGTATCGCGGATGCGATTTCGGACATAGCGGACGTACACGTCCACAATATTGCTCTCGCCGGCATAGGAATAGCCCCACACGGCGTCCAACAGCTGCTCGCGCGTCAGGACGATATCCCTGTTGCGCACAAGGTAGGCAAGCAGCTCGTACTGGGTCTTGGTCAGCTCTATGACCTCATCCCCTCTGGATACCTGCCTTGACGTGGTATTGATGGAAAGATCGCCCAGACTGAGGATATCGCCGGACGCTTCCGGCGCCGCGCCGGCGTTTATCCGCAGCACCATGCGGATCCGCGCCAGCAGTTCTTCGATATGAAAGGGCTTTGTGATATAGTCGTTCGCGCCCATATCGAGGCCGTTGACCTTCTCCATGACCGCGTCCCGCGCTGTGACCATGATGACGGGCGTTTGCTTTTCCCGGCGGAGCCTGCGCAGCACCTCCAAGCCGTTGAGCTCCGGAAGCATCACGTCCAGCAGGATAAGGTCGTATCGATCTGTCAGCGCGGCTTCCAGTCCGGTGCGGCCATCCATGCAGCTGCCCACGTCATATCCTTCGTGCTGCAGCTCCAGCTTCAAAAACCGAACGATCTCCGCTTCGTCCTCGATCACCAGAATTCGCATATCCATTTCGCTCCCTTGCTATCGGCTTTTTCTACCATACCCGCTTTCTTCGTTCTTTGCAATCCAATTCTACACGCGCAGCATGAGAATTCCATGAGAATCGCGAAAACAAAAAAGCTGACCGCCAACGCGACGTGACAGACAGGGGAATCTCATAAGATTCTCATAAGGCGTTTGCCGGATTCTCATAAAGCGCCGATAGAATGATGAAAAAGAAACGGGAGGGAAACGACTTATGGAAACGGCAGGCGGACGAAGCGGCCGGCAATCCCGGGGCGCGCGCCTCATAGTGGGCGACGTGCTGATCCTCATGACGCTGCTGCTCGTCATGGCGCTGCTATACCGCGCGTTGCCCGCGCTGTTTTGCGGAACGGGTGCCGCCGGCGCCGAAAGCGCGCCTAAAACGGCGGAGGCGGCGTATGGCGGCATGGCGTCGATCCAGCCCGCAGAGCTTCAAACGGCGGAGCCGGCGATGGCCTCCGCCGCTCCCGCGCTGGAAGCGCCCGCGGAGCAAACACCCGCCGTTGCGGCCGCTGAGGCGTCGCCTGCTGAGCCGGTCGCCGCGGGTGATTTCTCTGCCGTCTTTCCCGCGGACGATACCGGACGCAGCGCGCTTTACAGCTATCAGAGCGACGAGCTGCGCGTCGCGATCCAAAAGGTATCCGAGGGCGGCGTTACCTATTTTGTTTCCGACGTATGGGTCAAGACGATCGACGTGTTCAGGACTGCCCTGGCAAAAAACGAATACGGACGGAGCATCCATGAAATGCCCGCAAAGATTGCCGGCGATAACGGCGCGGTGTTCGCCGTGTCCGGCGATTATTACGGCGCGCGCGACAAGGGCGTCGTCATCCGAAACGGAACGCTGTATCGGGACGTGATGTACGACGACGTCTGCATACTGCGCAGGGACGGGACGCTGGCCGTATTCGATGCGAGCGAGTTTTCCTCTCTGCAATCTCTCGACGAGACGGTTTGGCAGGCGTGGGCGTTCGGCCCGGCGCTTGTGAGGGACGGCGTCGCCTGCGATACTTCGGCCAGCAAGATCAAGGTCAAGAATCCCCGCTGCGCGATCGGGATGTACGAGCCTGGTCACTATTGCTTTATCGTGGTGGACGGCAGGCAGGACGGTTATTCCTGCATGACTCTTCGGGAGCTGTCCGACGCCTTTGTGTCTCGGGGCTGCACGGTCGCCTACAATCTTGACGGCGGCGCGACCGCCATGATGATTTTTCAGGGCGAGGTCATAAACCGCCCCACCAAGGGCGGACGTGCCTCCAGCGACATCATTTGCTTTTGAAAGGAATCCGGCTTATGAAACAGCATTCCCTTTGGAACGCGCTGTCCCATGCAACGATCATCGGAAGCTGCATGTTTATCCTCTTTTTCTGTATCGATCTCGTGAATCCCGCGATGGATTTTCTTGGCAGCGCTCTGAGCAAATGGTGCCTGCTTGCGTTTTGCGTCTCCTCGCTGACGAGCGCTCTGTGTTCGGCGGTTTTCATTTTCAGACGCAGAGCGGCGCAGCGGAGGCCCCATGGCCGCCGCAGGAAAAGCGTCTCGGCGGATTGGGAGGAGAGCGGAAGATGAGCCGTTTACGCGTCTATGGATTTCTGCGGAGAAACCTGCGCTGGGGGATCGCGCTTATATGCCTGCTTTTGTTCTTTGCCATCGCCGAGGATCTGATGGAGAACGAGCTGGCCCGTCTGGATGAGGCGGGATACCGGCTGGCCGGCATGCTTCGCTGCGCGCCCGTGACGGCGTTTTTTAAGCTTTTTACCAACCTTGCGCACCCTGCCGCGCTGATCGTGATCGGGCTGCTGCTGATCGCGCTTTGCTGGCGGCGGTCATATCGTCTGGCGATCTTTCTCAACCTGGTGCTGACGACGCTCCTGAACCTTGCGCTGAAGGCGTTCTTCCTGCGGGACAGACCTGCGGACGCCGTGTCGCTGGTGACTGAAACGGGATACAGCTTTCCAAGCGGCCACGCGATGGCGGCCACGGCGTTCTATGGCTTTGCGGTGTTTCTACTATGGCACGGCGGACAGCCCAAGGCCCGAAAGCGGGCGGGAACGGCGTGCCTTGTGCTGACCATACTGCTCATCTGCGCGAGCAGGGTCTACCTCGGCGTGCACTATACAAGCGACGTGCTGGCCGGCTGTGCGTTTTCCACCGCCTATCTCATCGGGTTTACGGGGATCGTCCAACGCTGCCTGAGCAGCGACGCGAAGCTTCCCGCGGAGATCGGCCGTTCCCGCCGCGGCGGAAACTTGCTAATGAGCTTTGCCCATGCCTTCGAGGGGATTTTTTCAAGCCTGCGCACAGAACGGAATCTGCTGATCCATTTCGCAGCCGCAGCGCTGGTGGTCGTCTTTGGGGTGCTGCTGCGCATCCGCACCGTGGAATGGCTCGTTTGCATCCTGTGCTTCGGCATGGTGATCTCCGCCGAGCTTATCAATACCGCGCTGGAAGCGGCGGTGGATATATGCTCTCCGGAGATCCAGCCGAAGGCAAAGCTTGCCAAGGACGCCGCGGCGGGCGCCGTGCTCTTTAGCGCCATGGCCGCCGCCACAGCCGGATGCGTCGTCTTTCTGCCAAAGATCTGGGCGCTTTTTTCCGGTCTGCGGCAATAGCGGATACTCTTACAGGGAGGGAAACGATGGAAGACAGTAAAAAACGGAATCCGGGATCCGGACGCCGCCGCCATCAGAGGCGAAAGCCGCTGCTCGTGCGGATCTGCCGGGGAAGCATCCAATATGTACGGCAGCTGCCCACGCGGACGTTTGTGATCTTTGGCGGCGTCATAAGCGTTCTCATAGTGGCCTGCTTGCTGGCGGTCGTGCTGTGGCCCCGCCGTCAGACCGACAGCGGCACGCTTTCCATTGTGGATGTGACCCCTACGGTCTCCATGGCGCCGATCCCCACGCCGTCGCCCGCCCCGACCGCGACTCCCACGGCCAATCCGCTGGATGGCTCCGTCATCAAGACGGTCGGAGAGTACAGCGATCTGTTGCCGGCCGTGCAGGAGCGGTTGGTCGCGCTGGGCTATATGGATACGCCGGAGGGCGGATATACGACAAAATACGGCCCTGTGACGAAAACGGCCGTCCGGCTTTTTCAGATCAAAAACTATTCGGATTCCCGGCAATGGGACGGACAGCTTGGGCCGGATACCTATGCGCTGCTCATGAGCGATCAGGCAAAGGCCTACTATCTTGGGCGCGGAGACGGCGACGAGAGAACGAAGAATATAACGAAGCTGGTCAATGATATCAGCAGGCTGCAGAATCGCCTGATCGCGCTGGGCTATCTGAGCATTACGATGGCGTCCGGATACTATGGAGAATCCACCGCCGTGGCCGTACAGCTTTTTCAAAAGTATCATGGCTTGACGGCGGATGGCCGCGCGGGCAGGGAAACGCTGACGCTGCTCTACTCCGACGAAGCGATGGGCGCCGCGACCGGAAAGCAGAACGATCGCTCCAAAATGACGCCTGCGCCCAGCGCAGCGCCCACGCCAATGGGCTGAACCGCCCGAAGCGGCCGAAGGGTGATAACAACCGGAAACAGAAACAGCACGCGCCTCCGCTTGCCGGAAAGCGCGTGCTGTATTTACCGTATTGGAAGGAGAGGAAGGGCGCCTTTTCTGTCAGTGCCTTTGCAGCGCGTCTTTGGGGGTCATACGGCTGGCCTTGGCCGCCGGATAGCTGCCGAACACCACGCCGATGATCACGCAGAACGCAATCGCGGCGACCGCCGCGCGCCATTCCATGACGATGGTCATATCGGCCAGGGCGGAGAATATCTGTATGCCCAGCTCGGAGAGCGCAAGCCCCAGCAGTCCGCCGATGATGGAGAGCACGCAGGCCTCTATGAGAAACTGCATCATGATATGCAGCCGCCGCGCGCCGATGGCCTTGCGGATACCGATCTCGCGCGTGCGCTCGGCCACGGACACGAGCATGATATTCATAATGCCGATGCCGCCGACGAGCAGCGATATGGCCGCGATGCCGCCAAGCATGAGCGAGAGCGTGCTCATCACGTCGTCCATGGTGTCCAGAAGCTCCGACATATTGTATACGGAGTAGGAGTCCTCGTCGCCGGTGACGGAGAGCAGCTGGTATTCCGTCAGGGCCTGCGCCATCTCCACGTCGTCGGTGGAGGCCGCCAGGATATAGGCCGTGCTGATGCCCGTAGTGTCGCTGACGCGCTGGGCCACGCTCAGCGGGATCAGCACACAGTTATCGAGCGAGCCGGACAGCGAGCTGCCGCTTTCCTCGAGCAGTCCCACGATGGTAAAGCTGCGGCTGGACATGGTGATGGTTCGGCCGATCACATCGTAGCTTTCGAACAGCTCGCCGGCTACCTCGGTGCCGATCACGCAGACGTTCGTACGCCATTCGAGGTCGGAGGCCACGATCCCGCGGCCCGCCTGCAGGCTCAGACCGCTGATATCCATGTATTCCTCCGTTACGCCATAGCCGGAAACGCTCGTATAATTGGCGTCGCTGCGCGCGGTCTCGCTCAGGGCGATGTAGGGCGCGACCCCTGCGATAGCGTCATATTGCTCCAGCTCCAAAAAGTCGTCCTCGCCGACCACGATGTCCTCATCCGTGACCGTCGCTGTCAAAAGCTCTGAGCCCATGGAGGAGATGGCCGTGGTGATAGAGGAGGTGGCGCTCTGCGCGATCGATACGAGCAGCACTACGCTCATAACGCCGATGATGATGCCGAGCATGGTCAAAAACGAGCGCATCTTATTGGCAAGGGTCGAGCGGAAGGCCAGCACCAGAGTATTCCAGAACATCATCATGCCATATCCGCCTCCTCCCGCGTAGTAAAGAGCTTGCCGTCGCGCACATAGACCGTGCGCTGGGCCATGAGCGCCACATCGTCGTTATGGGTAATGAGCACGATCGTGTGCTGTTCGTCCGAGAGGCGCAGTATCAGCTTCATGATATCGTTGCCGGAGCGCGAATCCAGATTGCCTGTGGGCTCGTCGGCCAGTATCACCTTGGCGTTGTTGGCCAGCGCCCGGGCGATCGCCACGCGCTGCTGCTGCCCGCCGGAGAGCTGCGAGGGCGTGTGCTTCATACGGTTAGCGAGGCCCACCATGTCCAGCGCCGCCTTGGCGCGCTCCACGCGCTCACGGCTGCTCACCTTCTGATAGATCAGCGGCAGCTCCACGTTCTCCAGCGCGCTCATGCGTTCGAGCAGATTGAACTGCTGAAACACAAAGCCGATCTTTCTGGAGCGTATGTTCGACAGCTCGCGGTCCGAGCAGTCGGCGACATTCACGCCGTCGAGAATATAGGTGCCGGAGTCCGGCAGGTCAAGACAGCCCATCGTATTCATGAGCGTGGTCTTGCCGGAGCCGGAGGGCCCGCAGATGGCCACGAATTCATGCGGCTTGACGTGGAGCGTTACGTCGTTTAGGGCGTGCACGACCTCGTCGCCGACGAAATAGGTTTTCGTAATATGTTCCAACACCAGCATAGCCGCTACCGCCCCTTAGTTGCCGCCGGGGAAGCCGCCGCTTTGCCCGCCCATATTGCCGCTGGGCATCTGTCCGCCGCCCATATTGCCGCTCGGCATCTGGCCGCCGCCGCTTTGCCCGCCCATGCCGCCGAAGCTGACGGTGGTCTCCTCGTCGTCGCTATACTCGGCCGTGGTGTTCAGGGAAGGCGCCCAGATGAGATCCTCGCTGCTGAGCCCGTCGGCGGTGACCGCGATATAGCTGCCGTCCGACATGCCGGTCGTGACATATACCTTTGTCAGCCCGTCCAGATCCAGCGCCTCCTCGCTCATGACCATACCGAGGCTTACGTCGTCGCCGCAGAGATAGACAAAGGCCTGTTCGCCCTCGTACTGCAGAGCGCCCACCGACACGATCAGCGAATTGCCGCTGGTCTCGGTCACGATCTCGACAGAAGCGCTCATGCCGGGCAGGGCGCCCTCGATAGGCTCGGTGGTAATGGTGACGGAATAGCTGGTAACATAGCTGCCGCTTCCGGCGTAGGAGATATTCGTCACCTCGCCGCTGAATTGGCCGTCAAGCGCATCCAGCGTTACGGTGGCCGTCTGCCCAAGCGCCACAAGGGAAATATCCAGCTCGTCGATGGAGAGAGACATTGTATATCCGGCGCTGCCGGAGAGCGTGCACAGGGAAGCGCCGGCGCTGATCTCATCGCCCGCCTCCACCGAGAGCGACGCCAGTATGCCGTCGAATTCAGCCTGGATCGTGCGCTGCTCCTCCAATTCCTCGATCTGGGCGAGGAGGTCGCTTTCCTCGGCCTTGAGCGTCAGATAATTGCTTGCGGGCGCGCCGCTCTCCAGCACGAAAAGCACCGCGCCCTTGGATACGCTCTGGTTTTCCACTCCATATTTCACGGACGCAATGCGGCCGGAATAGCCCTTGATGCTTACATGCTCATTGATCCCGACCGCACCGCCTCCAAGCGGCGTTCCGTTCGCGTCATAGGCCTCGGCCGCGGCGCCTACGGCATACCCGTCGTCCTCAAATACGATCGTAGCCTTGCCGTTCTCAAGCTCCGTTACCGCGCCGTCGATTCTGTCCGCACCGCCAACGCTGATAAGCACGGCGTCATATTTTGTCAGGCTCTCCGGCGCGTCGATCACAAGCTTCATCTTGCCGTCGGTCGATATCAGGCAGAGATATTCCAAATCCTCCGCCACGTCGCCCTCCGCAGCCCGCACGTCCTTGATCACGCCCTTTTTGGCAGCGGTGACGTTCAGGTTCGTGCGCGTCTGCGTTGCGCCGGAAAGCTCGGTCTGCACGTCGTCAAGCTCCTCCGTCAGCGCGTCGATCTGTTCGTCAAGCTCGTCGGAGGACAGCGTGAGGATCGTATCGCCTGCGCACACGGAGTCGCCCGGCGCAAAATAGACGTTTTCCACCGTGGCGGCCGCAGCGCTTGTGAAGCTGGTGGTCTCCGTGGCGCTGAGCGTGCCGCTGCCGCTGATGGTGCTGCTGATCTCGCCCTCTCTGACACGCTCGGCATTGTAGGTAAGCACGCTTGTGCTGGCAGACTTCGCATTCAGCGTTTTGAACAGTATCACGCAGCCTGCGATCAGCAGAATCACAACGACGCCGAGGATGATCAGGCTTCGTATGCGCTTTCTCCGCTTTTTTTTCTTTTGTGATTCAACAAATGCGTTTCCGGTGCTTTCCATAAAAAAGTCCTCTCCTGCAAATTCTTGGTTCATCTTACGCGCCGCTTGTGGCAAAACCGTGGCATTGACTTGAAGGATTGTGTTTCTTTTTATAGCCGGCTACTCGCAGCATTTCTGTTCTGCATCTACCGCAACAACGGCTAGCATAGGCTTTATGTTCTGGCTGCTGCTGATCGCCATAGCGCTTTGGATCGTCAAGCGGCGCGGACGGCTCGTCTCCGCATTGTTTCCGATACTGGCGCTGTGGCTCACCACACTGGCCTCGCCTGTATACTGCGAGTACCGCTATCTGTACGGGCTTGCCCTGACAGCGCCCGTGTTTCTATGTCTGGCGCTCTCCACAAAGTCCGCCGTTACGTCCGTCTAGCGCCGGTATGCGGTTGTTCCTTCTGTTTTTGCGGCATACTACAAAAAAACAGGAGGACTTTCTATGAAACAGCAAAAGATTATTTCTGCAACCGCCATACTCAATACCTTTGCCGATCTTCCCACGCCCGCGCCGGATGCACGGCAGATTACCGCGCTTGTGCGGCATCGCGGACGCATCGTCGGCTACCGGCTGTCCGACGGCAGCACGCTCAACAAGGCCGCGGGAGTGGCGCTTGCCAAACGGGGCGGCATACGCGGCGTCGGCGTAGGCGTACGCGGCGGCGAGGAATATCTCAAGGCCCTTCCCGACGGCAGCGAGCTCAACAATCTTGGCTCTCTGCCTTCCGTTGCGCCCGACGCGTTGTTTTACAGCGGCAAGGTATGACCTTGCCGCTCCCCTTTCTAGGGCAAAAGAGGAAGGAAGGCTTTTTTCTTCAAAAACGTCTTAGGGGCTTGACAAATACAGGAAAACGCAGTAGCATTTATGTGTACTAGTAATGTTAGTACACTAGAGCGTTTTCCACGCTTGGAGGGGGACGATTATGATATATACGAAACAAGGCAAGCGCCTGCTTGCCACACTGGTTTCCCTTGCGCTGCTGCTTTGCTCGCTGCCGTTTGGCATCTCACTCGCTGAGAGCGCGCCGACCAGCAGCTCCGCGGCCTATATCAACGCCGACGGCGTTAATTTTCGCTCGGGCCCATCGACCAAATATGCCACGCTGGGACAGCTCAGCAAGGGTACGGCTGTCACCGTGACCGGCAGCTCCGGAAGCTGGTATAAGCTGACGGTGGACTCGACCGGAAAATCCGGCTATGTGTTCAAGCGTTACGTCACGTCCGGTACGGCGGCGGAGGCGTCCACGTCGACTGCGGCCTATATCAATGCCGACGGCGTCAATTTCCGCACGGGCCCGTCGACTAAGCATGCCGCGCAGGGACAGCTCAGCAAGGGCACGGCCGTCACCGTGACCGGCAGCTCCGGAAGCTGGTATAAGCTGACGGTGGACTCGACCGGAAAATCCGGCTATGTGTTCAAGCGTTACGTCACGTCCGGTACGGCGGCGGAGGCGTCCACGTCGACTGCGGCCTATATCAATGCCGACGGCGTCAATTTCCGCACGGGCCCGTCGACTAAGCATGCCGCGCAGGGACAGCTCAGCAAGGGCACGGCCGTCACCGTGACCGGCAGCTCCGGAAGCTGGTATAAGCTGACGGTGGATTCGACCGGAAAATCCGGCTATGTATTCAAGCGCTACGTCACGCCGGGAACGGCAGGCGCTTCTACGGCGTCTCCGACAGCGCCGTCGGCCCCGACCACAGAGCAGGCAGGCTATGTCAACGGCGCAAGCGTTCATTTCCGCTCGGGCCCTTCGACAAAATATAAGAGCCTTGGGCTGCTGCGGCGCAACAGCGCCGTCACCGTGCTTGGCGTTTCCGGAAACTGGTATAAGATCCGTGTGGACGCCACGGGGCAGGCCGGCTATATATCCGCCCGCTATGTGACGCTGGGTCAATCGCCGTCCGCCTCCGCCGCGCCGGCAACCGCCTCGCCGTCAGCGCCGTCCGGTACGCCCGCGCCGACCTCCGCCCCGACGGAGACTGCGCCGCCAGCGCCGCCTGCGCCGTAAAATCCGCCGATCTGTATATTGCGTGAAGCGGCCTTCCGGTTTTTTGAAACCTGTGATCGCCTGCGCGCTTACAGGCTGCGGTCGCTCTTTTCCCAGGGCAGGTCGAGGTCGGTGCGGCCAAAATGCCCGTAGGCTGCGGTCTGGCGGTAGATAGGCCGCCGGAGATTGAGCGCCTCAATGATGGCCGCGGGCCTGAAATCGAAAGCGGCGCGCACGCGTTTTTGAATTTCTGCGTCCGAAACGGCGCCCGTGCCGAAGCTGTCCACGCGTATGGAGACCGGCTCGGCCACGCCGATGGCGTAGGCAAGCTGGATCTCGCATTTTTTGGCGAGTCCTGAGCTGACAACATTTCTGGCGGCATAGCGGGCCATATAGGCCGCGCTGCGATCCACCTTGGTCGGATCCTTGCCCGAGAAGCAGCCCCCGCCGTGACGCGCATAGCCGCCGTAGGTGTCCACGATGATCTTGCGGCCGGTGAGGCCGGAATCGCCGTGCGGCCCGCCGATGACAAAGCGGCCGGTTGGATTGACGAATATGCGGGTGCGCTCGTCCATCAGATCCTGAGGAAGAGTGGGCAGTATTACATGCGCTTTGATGTCCGAGGAAAGCCGCTCCATATCCACCTCGTCATGCTGTGCGCTGATAACGACTGTATCCACGCGTACGGGTCTGCCGTCGTCATACTCGACGGTCACCTGACTTTTGCCGTCGGGCCGCAGATAGGGTATGGCGCCGCTTTTGCGAACGGCCGCCAGGCGGCGTGTAAGCGCATGAGCCAAATCGATCGGCAGGGGCATGAGATTGTCGGTCTCATCGCAGGCAAAGCCGAACATCATGCCCTGA